>CAYXWB010000185.1:0-10700 GCA_964468515.1 uncultured Bradymonadales bacterium
GAGGCATTGTGCGCGGGTTGACACTCGCGCGCTAACTCTCGTAGTGTGCGCAGGCCAGTCTTGAGCCTGAGCGGTGCGCTGCGCGCAGCACGCGCGCCGCCGCCAGCGCCACCCTTGCAGACGCCACGCGCGCGTTGCCCTGAACCGAGGCAGCGACGCGCCAAAGCCTTAGCTCGCCAAACGCGGGAGTGAGTGTCCCATGCCCAGAACATTTCAGGCCACCGTGGTGCTGATCGCCACGCTGTTCGTGCTCGCTGTGCTGACGCTGATCAACGTCGTGCAGACCAACCAGACCGAGAAGCAGCTCTTGACGCTGTCACGTCAGGTCGAGAAGCTGGCCACGTCGAACGCGGACATCAAGTCACAGCTCGCGCGCGGCGTGGCGGTGAGCGGCCAGACGGGCGCGTCGACAAACCCCAACTTTAACGGTGGCGACCCTTACGCGCAGGCGCTGCAAGATCCGCAGAACGTGCTCAAGGCGCCGACCGACCGCGACCTGCTCTACGCGCCGGATGACGCGACCGAGGGCGGCGTCATGCGCGCGATGCTGAGCGATGACCCCAAGGGGTTCAACTGGCTCATCGAGAACTCGGTGGACGTGGCCAACCTGCAAGCGCTGATGCACAACACGATCGCGCGTCAGGACTTCCGCGATCCTGACAGCTACGTGCCATCGCTGGCGTACAAGATCACCGTCTCACCAGACTACAAAGAGTACACCATCCACCTGCGCAAGGGCGTGATGTGGCATGTGCCCTCGCACCCCAAGATCGACGACGCCAAGCACGCTTGGATGAAGGAGCAGCGCGAGCTGAAGGCCGAGGACGTGAAGTTTTTGGTCGACATGATCAAGAACCCGCAGGTCGAGGCCGGCGCGACGCGCAACTATTATGAGGATCTGGACCGCGTGGAGATCGTCGACGACTACACGCTCAAGATCTTCTGGAAGAAGAAGACCTACACCTCGTGGACGGCCACCCTCTCCTTGTACCCGATGCCCAAGTGGCTGTTCAGCAAGGAGGAGGACGGCAGCGCCATCCCCGACGCCACGCTGGGCCTGCGCTTTAACAACCACTGGGCATCACAATACCCGATCGGCACTGGCCCCTACCGCTTCGTCAAGTATGAGAAGGGCGTGCGCCTGTTGCTGGAGCGCTTCGAGGGTTACTGGGACACGAAGCCCCCGATCAAGACCATCGATCACGCGATCATCAAGTCGCCTGACCAGAGCTTGCTTCAGCTCAAGGCCGACCAGCTCGAGTACGCGGCCCTCACCCCGACCCAGTACAATGCCGAGATCATCCAAGGCAAGAACTCGCCGTTTACCGATGGTCGGATCGAACATCAGGTGGTGGATCGCTTCGCGTACTACTACTTGGGCTGGAACATGGACAAGCCGCTGTTCGCTGACAAGCAGGTGCGCCGCGCGATGACGATGGCGTTCAACCGCCAGGGGCTCATCGACAACGTGTTCTTCAAGCTCGGTGATATTCAGAGCGGCTCGTACTACTACAAGCACCCGGCCAATGATCCGACGGTGGTGCCGTGGGCGTTCGACCTTAACGCGGCCGCCAAGCTGCTGGATGAGGCGGGCTGGAAGGACACCGATGGTGACGGCATCCGCGACAAGGTGCTCAAGGGCGAGAAGCAGCGGTTTGAGTTCACGGTGCTGGCGTACGGCGGCAGCAATGAGTGGCGCAGCGCGCTGTCGGTCTACAAAGAGGACCTGCGCAAGATCGGCGTCGCGATGGACTTCTCGCCAGTGGACTGGCCCACGATGCAGAAGAAGATGGATGACAGGCAGTTCGACGCGGTCACAGGCGGCTGGGGCCTGTCATGGGATATCGATCCCTACCAGCTGTTCCACTCCAGCCAAGCGGATGAGGCCAAGGGCTCCAACCGCGTGGGCTTCCGACACGAGCGCGGCGATGAGATCCTGGTGACGCTGCGCGAGACGTTCGAGCCCGAGGAGCGCTTGAAGCTGTTGCGCGAGTTCCACCGCATCCTGCATGAGGAGCAGCCTTACACGTTCTTCTTCGCGCCCAAGGGCGTGCTGTCGTGGCAGAGCCGCCTGAAGAACGTGCTCGTGCAGAAGATCAGGCCGCAGTACTACTCGCTGCCCTGGTACATGGATGGCGACGCCAAGGAGTGATCTGGAGCGAAGCTGGCCGCGCGCTGCGTGATGCGCAGCGCGCGGGTTCATGACAGGACCACGCGCAGGATAACCCCGACATGATCAATTATATCATCAAGCGCGTCTTGCTGATGATCCCCACCTTCGCGCTAATCTCGCTGATCATCTTTATGGTGCTCAACCTGGCGCCCGGGCGACCGGGGCAGACGCAGGTGGGATCAGATGGGATGCAGAGCTCGGAGTCGATGGAGGCTCGCGAGAGCTATCGCATCTTCAAAGAGCAGTTCAACTTCGACAAGCCGATCCTGTTCAACACGCGCTTCATGCTGACACGCGCGGACGTGGAGGCGCAGCTGCAGGCGCTGGCGGACTATCGACGCCCGACCTGCCCCGAGGCTGGCGAGCGCCCTGACAACTGCTTGGAGGCGGATCAGAAGCCTAGCAGCGGCGCGGTGATCGAGGCACAGGAGCTGCTGGAGGACTGGGGCGAGCATGTGATCCCGCAGCTCATCAGCATCGCGCAGGATCATCAGCGCTGGGACATGCGGCGCTTAGCCGCAGCGCAGCTGCCAGGCAACGCGCAGCAGCGGCTGATCAACGAGTATGGGGGGCGCCAGACGCCAGAGCAGGAGGCCTACAACCGCGAGGCGCAGGCGCTCAACGATGAGGTGCGCGGCTGGCGCCTCGCCCCAGGCGATGGCGAGGCCGAGCTTGACGCGCTCTTGAAGGCGCGCTGGATCCCTTGGTATGAGGCCCACAAGGCGCGCTTTGAGCACGGCGCGGGCGACAAGGTGGTGATGTTCTTCACCGACACGCGGTTTGCGAAGTACTGGGCGAACCTCGCCACATTGAACTTCGGGGTCAGCCACATCGACAAGAAGCCGGTGCTGGAGACCATCAAGAGCAAGTCGTGGTACACGTTCTGGATGAGCCTGTTGTCGATCATCTTCGCGTACATCATCAGCGTGCCGATGGGGATCTGGAGCGCGTACAACCAGAAGACGCGCGCCGATGGCGCGGTCACGGTGGGGCTGTTCATGCTGTACAGCCTGCCCTCGTTCTTCATCGCGGTGGTGCTGTTGCAGCTCTTGACCATCGGCACGCCGCTTCAGATCTTCCCCACGGGCGGGTTCATCGGGCGCGGCGCGGATCAGATGACCACGCTGGAGCAGATGAAGAGCGTGGCGTGGCACCTGGTGTTGCCGGTGTTCTGCATGACCTATCGCAGCCTCGCGAGCTTGAGCCGCTATGCGCGCACGGGCGTGCTTGATGTGATCCGCGCGGATTATATCCGCACGGCGCGCGCCAAGGGGTTGAGCGAGGGGATGGTGGTGGTCAAGCACGCGGTGCGCAACGGCATGATCCCGATCCTCACCCTGCTCGGCTCGCTGCTGCCAGCGCTCATCGGCGGCTCGGTGATCATCGAGGTGATCTTCAACATTCAGGGCTTAGGGCTGTACCTGTTCGAGAGCATCGGCTCGCGCGATTACAACGCGATCATGGCCGTGCTGCTCGTCTCTACGGTGCTGACGCTGGTGGGCCTGCTGGTGACGGATCTGAGCTACGCGCTGGTTGACCCGCGCATCAGCTTCGACTGAGCCTTGGCGCGCCGCGCTCAATCACCTGTCCTTTGACGTTTTACGAATGACGCGGCGCCAAGCCTCCTAGGCTTGGGCGCTGTGGCGAGATACGAGGTGCGCTGTGTCCGAGAACCAAGCGCGAGATCGCGCGGCGCGCGGGGCTATCGCCGCCGCCGAGTACAAGTCCTATGGGGACATCGTCTGGGAGCAGTTTAAGAAGTACAAGCTGAGCTACTACAGCTTGTGGGGCGTCGCGCTGCTGTTCGTGTTGGCGATCTTGGCGCCCGTGATCGCGCTCAACGTGCCGTTCTTCATCAGCGTGCCCCAAGGGGTCGGCCCCGAGGGCAGCCAAGGGGTGAGCTTCCCGTGGCTGATGGCGCTGTTTGACGTGAACTTCTTTGAGAGCGGCGTGGATCTGTTCTTCAACATGCTGCTGTTCGCGGTGCCGCTGGTGGCGCTCGTGTGGCAAGTGGTGAAGCGCCCGAAGCTCGCGAGGTTGGAAGCTGGCGCGCTGGAGCCGCAGGATTACAAGGCGCACCGCGCGCGTTATCTGCTGGTCGCCATGGGCGTGGTGCTGGCGGTGTTCTTCGCGGTGTATCTGTTCGAGTACCGCCAGCCCTACGCGGACTACATCAAGCTCGCGCAACATGAGCAGACCAGCGCCCTGTTCCCACCGCTGAAGTTCTCATATCGCGACGTGGACCTGATGGCGGTGGGCACGGGGCCGAGCTGGGAGCACTGGCTGGGCACGGACAACCAGGGCCGCGACGTGTTCACGCGCATGCTGTATGGGACGCGCATCTCGCTGACGATCGGCGTGCTGGCGGTGGGCATCTACACCCTGATCGGCATGGCGCTGGGCGGCGTGGCGGGGTTCTTTGGCGGGCGCGTGGACATCCTCGTGCTGCGCTTGGTGGAGGTGATGATCTGCTTCCCGAGCTTCTTTTTAATCCTTACATTGCGCGGATTTATCGACAAAGCGAGCGTGTTCCACATCATGCTGATCATCGGCTTGACGGGGTGGACGGGCATCGCGCTGTTGGTGCGCGGAGAGTTCTTGAGGTTGCGCCAGCAGGACTTCGTGCAGGCGGCGATCGCGCTGGGCCTGCCGCGCGGGCGGATCATCTTTCGACACCTGATGCCCAACGCGCTCGGCCCGGTGTTGGTGTCGGCGACGTTCGGCGTGGCGGGCGCGATCATCCTGGAGGCGTCGTTGAGCTTCTTGGGCTTGGGGCCGACGACGGCGCCGAGCTGGGGGCAGATCATGGACGTGGGCAGGCAGACGCAATCTTGGGCGCTGATCTTAGCGCCCGGCTTCGCGATCTTTGTGACGGTCAGCCTGCTCAACCTCGTCGGTGAGGGGTTCCGTGATGCGATCGATCCCAAGATGAGGCGATGAGCATGAGCGAGAGTCAAGGTAAGAAGCAGCGCGGCAAGCTGACTGAGGAGTTCGGCGAGGCGGTGCTGGAGATCAAAGAGCTGCAGACGTACTTCTTCACGGACGCGGGCATCTTGCCGTCGGTGGACGGGGTGAGCTACAGCATCCCGCGCGGCAAGACGCTGGGCGTGGTGGGCGAGTCGGGCTCGGGCAAGAGCGTCACGGCGATGAGCATCTTGCGGCTCATCCCGGAGCCGCCAGGCAAGATCGTCGGGGGTCAGATCCTGTTCAAGGGGCGCGACCTGACGAAGATGAGCATGGCCGAGATGCGCAAGATCCGGGGCAATGAGATCTCGGTCATCTTCCAAGAGCCGATGACGAGCTTGAACCCGGTCTACACGGTGGGCGATCAGATCGTGGAGGCGATCCTGCTGCACCAAGACATGGACTACCCGGCCGCGCGCAACCTCGCCATTGAGATGCTCACGCGCGTCGGCATCCCCTCGCCGCAGGCGCGCATCGACGAGTACCCGCACCAGATGTCGGGCGGTATGAAGCAGCGCGTGATGATCGCGATGGCGCTGGCGTGCAACCCGGAGCTGCTGATCGCGGATGAGCCCACCACGGCGCTGGATGTGACGATTCAGGCGCAGATCTTGGAGCTGATCAAGACGCTGCAGCGCGAGCGCCAGATGTCGGTGCTGTTCATCACGCACGACCTGGCCGTGGTGGCGGAGACGTGCGATCATGTGGCGGTGATGTACGCGGGCCGCATCGTCGAGTATGCGGACGTGGTGACGCTGTTTGAGCGCCCAAGCCACCCCTACACGCAGGGGCTGTTCCACAGCATCCCGAGCGTGAAGGCGGCGCAAGCAGGCGCGGTCAAGGAGCGGCTGTACATGATCCCTGGCATGGTGCCGCGCCCGCAGGACTTCCCAAGCGGGTGTCGCTTCCGCACGCGGTGCATCTTCGCCACGGAGCAGTGCGCGCAGCGGCCGCCGCTCAAGGATCAGGGCCAAGGCCATCAGGTCGCGTGCTGGTACGCCGATGAGGTGGCCGCTGGGACCAAGGCTGAGACGGGGCCCTACCCGACCTTGGGTGAGCCCTACGAGCGAGAGAAGATCACGGTGAGCTGAGCGGGTGCGCTTTGTGCGCGCCGTTGCCACCACCACGCCCCCGATGAGGATCGCCCCGATGAGCGCCACGCCCACCCCCATGACCGAGCGCGAGCCGCTGCTTCAGGTCAAGAATCTCAAGAAGTACTTCCCGATCACGAAGGGGATCTTCGGTCGTCAGGTCGGCGCAGTGAAGGCCGTGGATGACGTGACCTTTGACGTCTACCCGAATGAGACGGTGGGGCTGGTGGGCGAGTCGGGCTGTGGCAAGACCACGGCGGGGCGCACCCTGCTGCGGCTCATCGAGCCGACCGACGGGCAGATCATCTTCAAGGGTGAGGACATCACCGCGATGGATGATGCGGCGCTGCGCAAGGCGCGCCGTCATATGCAGATCATCTTCCAAGATCCTTACTCTAGCTTGAACCCGCGCATGACGGTGGACAACCTCATCGGTGAGGCCATTGAGTTTCATGGGGTGGCGCGCGGCAAGGAGCGCCGGGCGATGGTGGAGGAGCTGCTAGAGCGGGTGGGGTTGCAGCCGGCGTACATCACGCGCTATCCGCACGAGTTCTCGGGAGGTCAGCGTCAGCGCTTGGGGATCGCGCGCGCGCTCGCGCTCAACCCTGACTTCATCGTGTGCGATGAGTCGGTCAGCGCGTTGGATGTGTCGGTGCAGGCGCAGGTGATCAACCTGCTGCAGGATCTGCAGGCTGAGTTCAACCTGAGCTACCTGTTCATCGCGCACGATCTGTCGGTGGTGCGTCACATCTCCGATCGCATCGCGGTGATGTATTTGGGTCAGATGGTGGAGTTTGCCGCGCGCGATCCGCTGTTTGATCAGCCGCTGCACCCGTACACGCAGGCGCTCTTGTCAGCGATCCCGAACGCTGATCCGCGGCGCAAGGCCAAGCGCGTGATCCTCAAGGGGGACGTGCCCTCGCCCATCAACCCGCCCAGCGGGTGTCGCTTTCACACGCGCTGTCCGGCATGTTATGCGCCCTGCCCGAGCGTGGCGCCGCGCTACATTGAGGCTGCGCCGGGGCACTTCGTGCGCTGCCACTTGTATGACAGCGAGCATCAGCCGAGCGATCCGACGGTGTGGAGCCGGATGCCGCGGCCGCTCGCGCCTGCGCCTGATGGCGACGTGTCGCCGCTTGAGCCTGGCGCTGGTGCGCGGGCGACGGTCGACGCGGCGGCGCTGGCGGCGGCCGCAGCGGTTGTGGCCGAGGAGCAGGTCGAGCAGGCGCGTGAGCCAGCGCATCATGGGGAGGCGACGGCGCTGGAGCAGGCGCTGGTGGCAGAGCAGGTCGTCTCCAGCGCGGATGGCAGCGCGCGTGCGGCAGAGCTGCCGCTTGCGCCGGAGGTGGGCGCTGCGGTGCATGAGGAGGGGCGCGAGGATGAGGTGCGCGACGCAGGGGATGAGCAAGGCAAGGGTTGAACCATCGCCTCGTGGCCTATGAAGCGGGCCACGCAGGCTTCGAGTCCTTGACACGACCTCATCGCGGTGCGAGGCTCGTGGCGCACTTGAGCGACGCGAGCCCGCGCTCGCGCGCTGCGGGATAACAGGCGCGTGATCCCCCGATCGAGGGTGGATCGAGGCGCTGTGCTGTTGTACTTTATCGCCTCATCGCGCGACCTCGACCGCAGCCTCTCACGCGCTGGCTTTAGGGCCAGTGTGCAAGGCGCGACAAGGAGGTGGCGTCGATGATGAGAGGCTCAGGCCCCCACAGGGGGCACATCACGGAGGACGTGCTGTCCATGCTCACGCTCATGATCAGCGAAAAGGGTGGCCCTCAATCTCGCCTTGATTTTAACAAGGTAGAGATCACCATCGGGCGCATGAAGGGCAACGACATCGTGCTGCCGCGCAATAACATCTCGAAGCATCACTCGAGCCTGCGGGTGCGCGAGGGGCATTATTACGTCGAGGATCATAACAGCACGAATGGGACCTATGTGAACGGGCGCCGCATCAACGGCGAGCTGATGTTGAGCGAGGGCGACAAGGTCTTCGTGGGCGACTTCGTGTTGGATGTGGACATGAACCCAGCGTCGGCGTCCACGCCGCCGCCATCGGTCCCCCCGCTGCCTGTGGGGGCGCGACACACGGGGCCGCAGAGCGCGATGCAGCATCCCGAGGATGCGGACAGCGGCCGACCTGGCTTTGAGACGCTGTGGGATCCAGGCAGCGAGTCGAAGTTCGGAGGCAGTCACGATCCGCTGCGCGCGACGTACACTTCATCGCCAGATACGAGCGCCCAAGAGCCGATCACGGGAGATAACAACGCGGCCGATCTGAGGCGCACGATGTCGGGGTCTGCGTTTGAGGCGCACATCAACGCGTCACCAGCGCCGCCTATAGCGCCGCCCAGCCCGCCGCCTGCGCTGCCGACGCCGCCGCCCGTGCTCGGCACGAGCAAGGCGGCCAGCGCGCTCGGCGTGGGGGCGCAGGCTGCGCCGCAGCGCCCGGTGACGATCGCGCCCGAGAAGCTCGTCCCCGCGACGCCGAAGGTCGCGCCGATCAAGCCGCCGCGCATCCACTCGGAGTTTGACGCCGACTTCTTCGTGGCGCAGCGCGAGGTCGCCGCCGCGCTCTTGGAGCAGCTGTCGCCCGAGGCGCTGCCTCAAGAGTATCCCGCCAGCGAGCAAGAGCGCGCGCTGATGCGCGAGGCGGTGGACGCGGCGATCGAGGCCAGCGCGCCTGAGGGCGTCGAGCGCGAGGTGCTGGCCCAGGTGCTGCTCAACGAGGGCGTGGGCTTGGGCGTGCTGGACGCGCTGCTGGATGACCCGACGGTGCGTGACATCTACGTCAACCGCTACGATCAGATCTTGCTGCGGCGCGAGGGGCAGCTGTTCCAGTCGCGCCATGTGTTCAGCAGCCAAGCGGTGTTGGAGCGTGTGGCGCGCAGGTTGCTGGGCGAGAGCGCCGATATGCTGGGCGCGGATGAGGTGCGCTTTGGTGATGGCACCCGCGTGCACGTGGTGATGCCGCCGATGGCGGTGCAAGGGCCGCTCATCACGGCGCGCAAGCCGCCCGTGACGCAGCCCTCGCTGGGTGAGCTGGTGCAAGATCACGTGCTGTCGCCTGGGATGGCTGAGTTCTTAATGCGCGCGATCGACGCGGGTCGCTCCATCGCGGTGTGTGGACCTACGGGTGCGGGCAAGAGCACGGCGCTCTCCGCGCTCGCGAGCCTCATCCCCGATGGCACGCGCCTGATCGCGATCGAGGACTACAGCCACGTCAAGCTGCCGCAAGGCAGCGCCGTGCGCCTGGAGGCGTCGCCTGTGCATGACAAGCGCTTCTTGCTACGTCAGGCCGTGGCGATGCACCCGCAGCGCATCGTGCTGGATGAGTGTCGCGGCGCCGAGGCCTATGACTGGATCACGAGCGTGACCAGCGGCACGGAGGGCAGCATGGTGACGCTGCAGGGCGCGAGCGCGCCGGACGCGCTGCAGCGCATGGAGAGCTTGTGCTTGCTGGCGAACCAGAGCATCAACCTGCGCGGGCTGCGTGAGCAGATCGCGCGCGCGGTGCAGCTGCTGGTGGTGGTCAACCGCGTGGGCGATGGGCAGTTCCGCGTGCAGCAGATCACCGAGGTGCAGGGCGTCGATCTGGACACCTATCGCCTCAATGACATCTTCTACTTCAGGGCGGAGGGGCCCAGCGGGGCGTTCCACCCGACCGGTTACATCCCGCTGTTTTATGAGGATCTGCGCCACGCAGGCGTAGACGTGGACCTCGACATCTTCCGCGAGTGATGCGCTAGACCTGCCACTTTGAGCCCTCGCGCCGGCGTCGAGGGGAGTCACTGACACTCGCAAGAGCCCTGCCCTACCATGTTTACGCTGACGATCCAGGACAAGAACGAGCAGCAGGTCAACCAGGTCTCCTTTGACCAGGGCAGCTACACGATCGGGCGCATGGAGGGGTGCGACATCGTGCTCCAGTCCAACAGTGTCAGCCGTAAGCACGCCAAGATCATGGCCCAAGGCGGCCGCTGCTACATTGAAGATCTGGGCTCGGCCAACGGCGTCATCGTCGATGGGCAGCGCGTGGTGGGCAGGCGCGACTTAGGGATCGCCAGCCAGATCCACATCGGTGATTTTCGCCTGCTGCTGGAGCATCAAGCGCCGGGGCTATCCTCCGAGCAGCGCGTGCTGCAGACGGTGTTCATCCCGCGCGACTCGGACCACTACAAGCTCGTGCGCATGGGCGACAGCTTCGCTGGCGAGGAGTTCACGCTGTCGGAGATGGAGAACACCATCGGGCGCACCGATGAGAACCTGATCCTGCTGTCCGATCCGTCGATCAGCCGCCATCACGCCAAGATCATGCGCGAGGGCGACTACTATACGGCCTATGATCTGGGCAGCTCGAACGGCTCCAGCGTCAACGGCAAGCCGCTGACGACGCCGCGCATGCTCAAGGCCAACGATCAGGTCAAGTTTGGCAACGTGGCGTTCTTGTTCGTGCCGAGCGACACGCGCGT
>CAYXWB010000186.1:0-10459 GCA_964468515.1 uncultured Bradymonadales bacterium
CATCACAGACGCCGCGAGGGCAGTCGGTCATGTTGGCGTCGCAGACGTTGGGCTGACAGCTGTTATCCGGCGCACAATACTCACCCGCCACACAGCGCGCGTCCTCGCCGCCACAATCAGGGGCGCTGACACAGGCGCGCGCAGCGGGGGAGCAGACGCCACGCTCACAGCCGAGCTGCCCGCAGAAGGTGGCCTCATCGACGCACGCTTGATTGACGCAGATGTTGCCTGCCAAGCAGGCGGTCTGCTCATTAGCCTGCGTGCAGACCACCTCATTGACGCAGGCCCCTTCGCTGGTGGAGCAGACGCCGCGCTCACAGCTGATGGAGCCATCTTGGCAGGGGTCGTTGACGCAGGCGCCTGAGGCGGTGTCGCAGGTGTTGGGCGCGACGCAGTCGGCCTGGGTCGTGCAGCTGTCGCGGTTGACGCATGCACCTTCTTGGCACACGCCGCGCTCACATTCAGCATCGGCGCCGCAAGGTGTGTCTGCTACGCAGGTCTGGCTCAGATCACAGGAGTAGCCCGGCAAGCAGGCGACCTCACCGCAGACCTCGGGGTTGACGCACTGGCCTGAGCGCGGCGCGCAGATGCCGCCAGCTGCGCAGACCACCCCCTCACACTTATCCTCGTCTTCGCCGCAGCCGGAGCAGCCGCTCAGGGTGAACATCATCAAGAAGACGCTCGTGAGCGCGAAGGCCCAAGCGCGGTGTAAGCCGCGCGCTTCAAAGCGCGCGGTCCCGCTGCTGCTGTGTGTGGCTCGCATCAGCTCTTGCTCCTTCATGTGGCGCGCGCTTGGGGGGATGTCTGCGGTGGAGCAGAGCACGCCTCAAGGTGGCGGCGAAGATCCAATTATTTGAACAATTATAGCACGATCGGCATGAGACTAGTGGACCCATCCGCAGGGTGGCAAGTGACAATGTCACTGTAAATTGACAGTGTTGTGGTCACATCCAGACGACGCGAGGGGGCGCAGGGCCAAGATGGCCCTGCGCCCCCTCGCGTGTGGGGCGTCTTTGTCGGTGATGATTACAGGATGTTGACCGTCAGGTTAAAGGCGCCGTTGGCATTGTTGATGTATGAGTCGGCGACCAAGAAGACGGTCTGCGAGCTGGCTGTGCTGTTGGTGTATTGCACTGTCTCTGTCACGCCGTGACCGCCTGCATCATCGCTATTGGGCGCGAGACAGCTCAGCGGGTTGAGGCAGTCGCTCAAGACATAGAGCATCACGTCGGTGCCCAAGGTGCCGTTAGGGGCGGGTGGGGCGAGGAGCGTGGCGTCGAGGCTCTGGCCTGGCAGCAGCGTCACCGCGTAGATGCGCTCTTCTCCAGTAGCGGTCTTGTTGGTGATGCAGCCCTCCGCGTCGCTGGGGAAGCGGATCGTGTTAGTCAGACCACTGCTTCGCAGATCAATGACGGAGTCCGTGTAGGACTGCGACATCATCGCGCCGCCAGGATTGAGCGGGATCGCATCGGCGCAGAAGTCACCGGAGGGGTTGACGCAGGCGCCATTGTTACAGCCCTCGGGGCAGGTGAAGGTCCTGCCGATGCCGTCGCCATCGCAGTACACGATGTCGCGCCCGTTGGCGCCGCACTGGGTGGTCGCAGGCGTACACTCAGGCGCGGTGCGCTTGATGGTGACGAGCGCGGGGCCGTTGAGCGCGGAGGTTTTGGTGGCGGATGCTGATGAGGTGGAGTCCACGCCCACCAGCACCGTCTGTGATGCGCCGGTCGTGTTAGCATAGGTCACGCGCGCCTCGCTTGACGTGCCTGACTGCGAGTTCCCCGCCAAGCAGCTCGCCGCCGAGGCCGAGCAGTCAGTGATGACATAGACCGCCGGGTTGCTGTTCGAGAAGCCGCGCACCGAAGCATCCACCAGCTCGCCAGGGGCGAGCGTGACCTTGTAGAACATGTCGCGCCCTGGCGTGGCAGCGCCCGCGCAGGAGTTTGTTGAGGTGAAGCCTAAGCTGTTGGTGTAGTCGCCGTAGGTGATGAAGGCGTTAAACCCATCGCCGATGTCTTGCGGTGCCGCGAGCACATCACTACAGCTGTCCCGCGCCGCAACAGGCTCCACACAGCCACCAGCGAAGCAGCCGTTGACACAGCTCACTTGCGCCTCGCTCTGGCCGTTGGCTGCGCAGGTGGCTGCGGTGAAGGTGTCCACGCATCGCGAGGCGTTAGCGATGCAAGCCGAGCCTGTGACGACCTCCCAGCTCAAGGTGTAGTTGGTCGAGGAAGAGGTTGAGTTGCTGTCAATGACGATCACCAGCGAGGTCGCCTGCTGCGCGTAATAGCGCAGCGCCAAGCTGCCGCCATTGGTGGCGCTGTTAACGCAGGCGTCGCTGAAGAAGCAGTCTTCTAACAAGTACATGTGACCGTTGGTGCTGCCCTCATAGCTGACATGCAGCTCCTCACCTGCTTGCAGATCGATCTGATAGAACGTCTCCAAGCCGAAGTTGTCGGCATTGTTGCCTGTGGGGACATAGCACTGGCCTGTGAGGCCGCCCTGCTCGCTGAAGCTGTTGGTGCGGTTAGGCAAGGAGCCTGTGACCGAGCCTGAGGGGCCAGCCAGCGGGAGCGCGTCGACGCAGACGTCGCCACGTGGCGTCACGCAGGCGCCAGCGCTGCATCCACCCTCACAGCTGTAGCGTGACTCCAGGCCATACTCATCGCAGCTCAGCAGCGCGACGCCTTGCGCATCGCACTGCACCGTGCCTGGCGAGCAGGTGGGGGTGAGCTTCTCAATGATGACATGCACGGCGTTCGCGGAGCTGGTGTTGCTGCGCGTGTCGGCGCCGATGATGAGCGTCTGGGTTGAGCCAGTCTCATTGGCATAGAGGAACGAGGCGAACTCCGTGCTGCCGACCTCGCTGCGCCCCTTGACGCAGGTGTTGGCGGCGTCAGCGCAGTCAGTGATCGCGTAGATGGAGGGGTTCGACGAGCCCGAGAAGGTCTGGATGCTGGCGTACACGATCTCATCGGGGGCGAGCGTGACCTTGTAGAACAGATCGTTGCCGTTTGCCGTGTCGGCGATGCAGCTGCTCGTGCTGATAGTGACATCGGTGTCGTTGGTGTAGCTCGACAAGATGGCGAAGTCCGAGATGCCTTGGCCGATATCAGTCGCCGCCGCTGCCGCGATCGCGCAGGTGTTGCGCTCCGCAGGCGTCGGCACGCAGCCGCGATAGGAGCAGCCGTTAGCGCAGGTGATCGTCTGCTCGCTTGAGCCATCGCGTGAGCACAGCGCGGCGGTGTCGGCGTCGAGGCAGCGCGCTTGGCTCGGCGCGCAGGTGAGCCCTGAGCGGATCTCCCAGCTCACCGTGAAGCTCGCCGTGGCTGTGGCGCTGGAGTTGTCGGCCACCAGATACACCGTGCGCGCTTGCTGGGTATGGTAGCTCAGCGCCGTGTTGCCGGGTTCGATCCCGTTCATCACACACGCGCTCGGGTTGACGCAGTCCTCTAAGATGAACAGCTGCGCATTGCTCACGCTGGAGCTGATCGACGCGTTGAGCACATCATTCGCTTGCAGATCGATGCGATAGAAGGTCTCCGTCGCCACGGGTGAGTGGGAGGCGCTGTGCAAGTAGCATTGACCGGTCAGCCCTTGCGTCGGCGCGAAGTTGTTGGTGCCCGAGGCCCAGCTCCCCGTGACTTGGCCGCTCATACCGCTCAGCGGGATCGCATCAGCGCAGAAGTCGCCAGCGGGCGTATCACAGGTCGTGGCTGTGCAGCCGCCTTGGCAGGGGAACAGGTCATAGAGCGAGGACGCGTTGCACACTTGCAGGTTGGTCCCTGACGCATCACACAGCGTCTGGCCTGGCGTACACTGCGGCTGCTCTACGCTGATGTTCACCTGCACGAAGCCGCTGGGCTGGGCGCTTGAGGAGTCGACGCCGACGATGAGCGTCTGCTCAGCGCCCGTGGTGTTCGCATACAAGAGGCTCGCGAACTCTGAGGATGACCCCACCTCGCCGCCGCCTGCGACGCAGGTGTTCGCAGCGTCAGCGCAGTCTGTGATCGCATAGATCACAGGGTTGTTCGCTGACAGGCCTTGCGCGCTCGCGCGCAGCACCTCGCCCGCGTCAAGCCTGACCTTGTAGAAGAAGTCACGCCCAGTCGACGCCTTACCATCAACACAAGAGCCTGCCGTGGGCATAGAGATGTTCGCGGTGAAGTCAGCATAGTTCGCGTAGACCGACACGCCTTGGCCAATATCGGTCGCGGCCATCGCCACATCGGCGCACACGTTGCGCGCGACAGGCTCCGCGATGCAGGCGCTGCCCTGGCAGCCTTCGGGGCAGCTGTAGAGCGCCTCGGCGCTGCCCACGACATCGCACACTGCGACCGTGGTGCCGTCAACACAGCGCGTCGCGTTGGGGTTACACACAGCGCCTTGGGTGACGGTCCAGCTCAGCGTGTAGCTCGCGGTGGCCCCGGTTGCGGTGCTGTCTGCCAGGATCAGCACGCGCTGCGCTTGCTCTGCCAAGTAGGTGAGGCGCTGCGCGCCGCCGCTCAAGGGGGTGTTAGCCAAGCAGGTGTCTGGGCCGCTGCAATCCTCCAAGATGAACAGCAGCGCCGTGGTGATGGTGGTGTCCAGGCTCAAGCTGAGCAGCTCGCCCGCCTGCAGGTCAATGGCGTGGAAGCGCTCGCGCGCCGCAGGCGCGGTCGGGATGAGACAGGCGCCGTAAGTGCCGGAGCTGGGCGCGAAGCTGTTGGTGCCACCGCTCCAGGAGCCGGTGACGCTGCCTGTGGCGCTCGTCAAGCGGATAGGATCGAAGCACTCATCACCGCGCGGTGCGTCACACTGGTCGTTCGTACACGCGCCGTTGCAGCTGTAGCTGTCGAAGAGTCTCTGCGCGTTGCAGATCAAGAGGGTCGCGTTATCAGGCGCGCACTGGATCTCGCCGAACATGCACTCTGGCTGTTGCACCTCGATCTCCACGAGCGCGGGGCCTAGCCCAGTGGTCGAGGTGAGCGAGGAGTCGACGACCACGATGATCGCCTGCTCCGCGCCCGTGGTGTTGGCATACTGGAAGCTCGCAAACTCCGTGCTCCCCACCTCGCCGCCACCCGCCAAGCATGTGCCCGCCGGGTTGCCACAATCAGTGATCGCATAGATGACAGGGTTGCTCCCCGTCAGCCCCTGCACGTTCGCCACGGCGATCTCGCCAGGGGCGAGCACCATGCGGAAGGACGCGTCGCGCCCTGCTGAGGACTTCCCATCAACGCAGGAGCCCGTGGTGGTCATGGAGACGTTGTTGGTCAGCTGGCTGTAGTCCACGACGACTGAGATCCCTTGGCCGACATCCTCCAAGCCGCCTGCGATGTTGGCGCAGGTGTCACGCACGGCCACGTCGATATTGCATGCGCCGAAGGAGCAGCCATCGGTGCAGGTGTACTGTGTCTCGCTCAGCCCATCTGCGGCGCAAATGGACGCGGTGGTGTCATCGATGCAAGCCTTAGCCCCTGGCGAGCAGGTCAGGCCTTGCGTGACCTCCCATGTCAGCGTGTATGCGGTCGTGGCTGACGCCGTGCTGTTATCCACAGCGATGTAGAGCGTGCGTGATTGTTGCGCATAATAGTGGAGGGTGGTGGCGCCACGCGTGGGGTTGTTCTTTAAGCAGGAGTCTGGTCCAGCGCAGTCTTCTAACAACACGAGCATCGCGCTGCTTGAGCTGCCGCTCAACGACACGCTCAGGCTGTCACCCGCCAGGAGATCGATCTTGTAGAAGTCCTCGCGACCGTTGCCGATAAAGGTTGAGCTGGTGATATAGCAGCCCCCCGAAGCGCCCACGGGCAGGGTGAAGGTGTTGGTCCCGCCAGCCCAGCTGTCGGTGATCGTGCCGCTCTGGGTCTGGAGCGCGATGGCGTCTTGGCAGAGGTCGCCAGCTGGGGTGTCGCATGTGTTGCCCGTGCAGGCCCCATCACAGGGGAAGCTCACAAGCTCCTGCGCTTCGTTGCAGACCAGCAGGCCAGTCCCTTGCTCATTACAAGTGGCTTGGCCGGGGATGCACGGGCCTTGCTCCTTGCTGAGCAGGAGCTGGAGTGGGCCAGAGGCCCCGAGGGAGTTTGAATCGAAGCCGACGATCACCTCTTGCGGTGTGAGGGTCGTGTTGGTGTAGGTGAGCGCGGCGAGCTCATAAGCGCCTAAGAGCGCGCTTGTGCCCTCATCCGCGCCGATGAGGCAGCTGTTGGCCGCATCAGCGCAGTCCGTGATGACGTAGATGATCGGGTTGATCGATCCGTAGCCGCGCGCTGAGGCGCGCAGCAGCTCGCCGGGCTCAAGCGCCATCTTGTAGAACAGGTCGGGGCCGCCTGTGCTCTTGCCAGCAGCACATGAGGTCGCCGCGGGCAGGTTGATGGTGTTGGTGAAGTCTCGGATGTTGTCGATATACAGTGAGACGCCATCGCCGACCGGTTGACCGCTGGCCACAGTCGCGCACACGTCATTGGCTTGCACATCAGGCGCGCACGCGCCACGCTCGCAGCCGCCCATGCAGGGGACAGAGGTCTCGTTGGTGCCGCTGGCGTCACACAGCCCCGCGGTGTTGTCGTCAATGCAGCGCGAGCTGTTGGGCGCGCATACGCTGGTGTTGTTCACCGTCCAGTTGAGCGTGTAGCTGCTGCTGTCCGAGGCGGTTGAGGTGTTGTCGACGACCACATAGACCGTGCTGTCGCCATAGGCGTAGTACTGGAGCGTCGTCTGATCGCTGCTGCGCAGGTTGTCGATGCAGTCTTGCGGGTCGTAGCAGTTCTCGGTGAGGAAGAGGGCACCGTTAAACCCGCTCGCGTTGAGCGAGAAGGTCGCGAGCTCACCTGCCTGCAGATCGATGCGGTAGAAGATGTCCTTACCGGTGTTGCGCACCGACCCTAAGTAGCAGGTGCCGAACAGGCCACCGGCCTCATACTCATTGGTCCCGCTTGCGAAGGTGCCCGTGTGCGAGCCGCTGGGACCGGTCATCAGGATGGGATCGGCGCAGGTGTCACCGCGGGGGTTGACGCACGCGCCGTTGGCACAGCCGCCCGAGCATGAGGTGGTGTTGTTGAGGCCGAACGAGTCGCAGTACTCCAGGTTGATGGCGTTGCAGGTGGACGGCGAGCCTGGCACGCACTGTTGAGGCGTGACGGTCGCGCTCAGGCCATACGCCCAGCCATCAGTGGAGGAGGCGTTCGACGCGGCCGCGATGATGATGTACTCGCCAGCGCGCGTCGCCCTGAAGCGCACCGACTCCCCGCTGCCCGCGCTCGTCTCGTTGGCGCTCCTCATGCAGGCGCCGAGCTGGTTCATATCGCAGCCCTCGACCACCCGCAGCACAGGGTTGAGCGTCGGGGAGAGCGCGGTCATGGAGACGTCGAGCACGTCGCCCACGTTCAAGGTGATGCTGTAGAGCGCCTCGCGTGAGATGCTCACGGAGCTGCACTGAGGCCCGCTGCCGAGCGTGTAGTCGCGGCTGTAGAGCGCCAGATCGCCCATCACCGCCACGCCCGAGGTCAGCGCAATGGCGCCATCGCAGGTGTCATTCGGGGGCGGCTCGCACAGGCCCGTGGTCGTGTCACAGCCAAAATTACAGATCGTCGTGCTGGTGTAGCTGTCGCCTGTGGCGTCGCAGCTCTGGCTGATGTCATCGCCGCTGCCGTTGGTGCCGCAGCTGTCGGAGGAGGGCGCGCACACCGCGTCCTTGACCTCGACGCTCAAGGTAGAGGGCTGCGTCGCGTCGCTGACGCTCGCGATGTCGGCGATGAGCGAGAGCTGACGCGCTTGCTCACCGTCGTTGTACCACACCAGCTGCTCGGCGCCTGCGGCGGCGTTGACGCCGACCAAGCAGGTGTTCGCGCTGTCGTCACAGTCCTCGACCAAGTACAGGGCGGTGTCCGCGTCGCTCGCGCTGAGCGCGGCGAGGAGCGCTTGGCCGGGGCCAACGCTCACTTGCACCGCGCGATCCGGGCCTGCGGTGGCGCTGACGCCGCCGCGCACGGGCACGCAGCCGTCCGCGCCGGGGTCAAAGGCTGGGCTTAAGCGCTGCCAGTTGATCTCGATGTCTTGTTGGCTGCCTTGCAACGGCAGCGGCAGGCTGCAGATGTCGCCGAGCGAGCGGTTGCAGCGGGCGGTGAGCGTGTCACAGCCGTTATCACAGCTGAGCGCGTCAAAGCCCGTGCCTTGGGCGTTGCAGCTCAGCGCGGTGTTCGCGTCCTGGCAGCGGTTATCCGCGCCGGAGCAGATCGCGGGCGCGCTGGTGTAGCGCAGCGTGTACTCACCGCCGCCGTCTGCGCTGGCGCCTTGCACCACCACCAGATAGGAGCCAGCCTCAAGGGCGCGCTCAAGCGTGGGCGTCGTGGGGGCGACGCCGCAGGCGTCGTCTGGCAAGCTGGCCAAGCAGTCGGCGCGGATCGTGAACGCCAGCGCGGGTGTCGCCTCAGCCGGGGTGAGGGTCAGCTGCACGAAGCTGCGCTCCGTGAGCGTGAAGCGCCAGATGTTCTCGGCGCTGCCGGTCTGATCGAGGCCGCACGCGACGCGAAGCCCGTTGGAGGCGCCGCTGATGGTGCTGCCTTGGGCGTCTTCACCCTCGGTCAGCGCTTGTGCGTTCTGGCAAGCGGTCAGCGTCGTGGACGCGAAGACGCCAGCGGTCAGCGCGTAGCGCACGCCCGGGGCGCGCACATCAGCGCCAGCGCGCACGGTGATGCGATAGACGCCTTGGCTCAAGAGCGCCACGGGCGCTTGCACGCGGGCGCGGCCATCGGCGCCCGCCGTCGCGCTGGAGAGCAGTGACCCTTGCGGGCTGTGCAGCTCAAGCGTCGGTGAGCCCAAGCCCAAGTCCTGAGGCAACACGCCAAGATCAATCACCAGCTCGCCCAAGGCGGGCGTGTGGAGGCGCGTGTCAAAGCTGTAGAAGTCCACGTCACCCTGACACAGCGAGGCGGTGAGGCTGCCTGTGGGCGCCGCCTGCTGAAAGCTCGTGGCCGTCTCAGGGGTGTTATTAGGCACGTCCTCTGCGGGGCAAGCGGGCGCGTCAGCGCACGCGCCTTGCGCGCAGATCCGATCGCCCGTGCAGTCCAGCGCGCTCTCACAGCCCTGGCCCTCATCCTCTTGGCAAGCGGCGCTCGTCGCATCAATGACGCACAGCTGGTTGCCGGGGCAGCCCGCCTCACCGCACGCCTGATCGCGTGGGGTGCACTGGCCGCTCAAGCACACGTTGTCATCCACGCAGTCTTGCGTCGCCTCGCAGGAGGGCGGGTTGACGCACTGACCTGTGGCGACCTCACAGACGCCGCGCGGGCAGTCGGTCATGTTGGCGTCGCACACGTTGGGCTGACAGGTGTTATCCGGCGCGCAGAACTCGCCCGCCACACAGCGCGCATCCTCGCCGCCACAGTTGGGCGCGCTCACACAGGCGCGGGCCGCAGGGGAGCAGACGCCGCGCTCACAGCCGAGCTGACCGCAGAAGGTGGCCTCATCGACGCACGCCTGGTTGACGCAGATGTTGCCGGCCAAACAAGCGGTCTGCTCGGTGGCCTGGGTGCAGACCACCTCGTTGACACAAGCGCCAGCTGAGGTCGAGCAGACGCCGCGCTCACAGCTGATGGAGCCGTCCTGGCAGGGGTCGTTGACGCAGACGCCTGAGGCGGTGTCACAGGTGTTGGGGGCGACGCAGTCGGCCTGGGTCGTGCAGCTGTCGCGATTGACGCAGGCGCCGCTCTGGCACACGCCGCGCTCACAGGCCTCATCCGCGCTGCAAGGGGTGTCCGCCACGCAGGTGTTATCCACGCCGCAGCTGTAACCCGGCAAGCAGGCGACGTCACCGCAGACCTCGGGGTTGACGCACTGCCCTGAGCTCTCACTGCAGACGCCGCCTTCCAGGCAGACGACGCTGTCGCAGCCTTCGCCCTCGTCGGAGCAGCCAGAGCAGCCGCTCAAGGTGAACATCAACAGCAACGCGCTGGCGAGGGCCATCAGGGGGCGGCTGAGCTGCCAGCCGAGCCGCGCTGTGGCCAGCGCCGCGAGGTGAGGTGTGTGTGGCATCAAGAGGCTCCGTATGCGTCGGTGGGATGACCTGTCCTACTGCGTAGGTAGCGATAGTACCATGTAGGATGGTGTCGTGTCATGAGGTATAAATTAGCCATTACAAGGGCTTGTGCACAGGGGGGTTGCGCGTGGATCAGCCTAAAGACTGCGGATGTCTGGATCAAGTGACATTGTAAAGTTATGTCCGCATCAAAGTTATTGAGGGGCGCGCGAGGCGTGCCACAGCGCGCCTCGCGCTGGCGCTTCGAGGCGGGTCAGTCAGCCCCCAAGCATGCGCGTGCCAAGCCTAATTCGAGCGATGCGACGCGCGCAGAACGACCGCTCATCGCTCACCCTAACCTCTGAGCTGGCGTGCCGCGGACGCTGATGCTGAGCGAGGATCGTCCAAGCGAGCGGGTGGGTTGCAAGAAATACGCGCGAGGCGCGCCGGGCCGCGCGCGGCCCG
>CAYXWB010000187.1:0-10264 GCA_964468515.1 uncultured Bradymonadales bacterium
CGGATCGAGCCCGAGGGGTTGAGCTGCTCCAGCTTGAGCCAGATCGACGCGCCGTTGGGGTCGCCAATATGACGCAGCTTGACCATGGGGGAGTTACCGATCAGCGCGTCAACGCGCTGGACCGTACACCAGGTCGCCACGCGACCATCACCCATCCTCTGTGCCATCGCGGCGCCTCGCTGCTGAAGATCATCGGCGCGCGCTGCGCCAGTGCCCGTCATCATAGCTGTCGCGCCCGCAGAATCCAACTGTGCGTTCATCGTGACCTTGGCCTAGGAGACAGTGCGTAGAGACAATCCCTACCGGACAACTCTGTATTTATTATGAGCCCGCCTCCTCGCGCGTCAAGCCCGCACACGACAACAACGCGCGCATCACGCTAGACAGCGCGCGGGCGCTGTCTCTTATGATGCTCACGCTGTGGGCGTTAGAGGGCAGCGTCTGGCCCACGCGCGCGGCTTGGACCGCGCTCAGCGCGCTGTGCGTCAGCGGGCTCATCGGCCTGACGCTTGGTGACACCGCTTCCCTCTACGCGCTCAATCACCTGGGCGCGCGGCGCACGCCCGCTGAGCCTCAGCGGGCGCGCGCCTCAGCGCGGGGGCGATGGGGCTTGGTCTGGCGCTCAGCGTGCTTAAACGTTGGTCCAGCGCCTGCGCGCTGCTGCGCAAGCCACGCCAGCTCGGCTGGCTCGCGCTCGCCACCGTGCTCGGCACTTATTGAGCCATCTGGCTGCTCATGATCGGCCTCACATAGACCGAGGCTGGCGTCGCCGCCACGCTGTCAGCGATGAGCCCGAGCTTTGTCATCCCGTTGGCGCGCTTGATCCATAAGGACCCGCTCACCACGCGCGCCATCGGCGGCGCGATCATCGCCGTCGCGGGCGTGGCGCTCCTGATGGCGCGCGCTTGAGGGCGAGCGCCGGCGCGCCCCTAAATCCAAATCCTGCTCACCATCACATCAAAAAGATAGTATCATAAATTTGACGCTATTTACAATAAGAGTGTTATTTTACAACTAAAGCGTGACTTTGTGTGGGCTGATCTCATCTCTTGTCTCGTACTATGAGAGACATGTCGCTCATCACCAAGGTCTGCCACGATGTTCTCCACTATGCCAGACACCCCCAAGCCTCAGCCCCCCCTCCCACGCGCCAGCTCAGCGCCTAGGCCCGCGCTGCCGCCGCGCGTGGACACGCCGCTAGCGCAGCTCGCCGCGCTGCGCCAGCTCGCGGGGCAAGCGGAGCGCATGTCACTGCTGCCGCTGCAATCTCAGTATACGCGCCAAGAGCTGTCGTCACAGCGCGCTCAAGCGTGCGCGCTGGCAGGTCACGCGCTGGCGCTCTTGCGCAGCATGGAGCGACCGCGCCAGCTGGAGGAGATCTCATTCAGCTTCGACGGCCCCGTGGAGCCGCAGCCTGCGGAGTCACCGCTCGACGATCTGATCTTCATGACCATCCAGCAGCTCATGGAGCTACAGCGCAGCCTGTCAGGCATCGCCCACGAGGCGCTGGATCCGCACGAGCAGATCGCGCGCTCTGCGCGCCTGCGCGGCTTCGTGTTGCAAGCCTGCGCGAGCCTGGAGCGGGAGCTGACCGTCGATCTCGACCTCCCCACGACGCTCGCGGCTTGGCTCGCGCCTGCCCAAGGCCTGGCCGCCCGCGCCGCCTTCGCCACCATGCGCGACGTCTTGTCCGACGTCGCGCTGACTGATCAGGCGACGCTTGAGGAGGTGACCACCGCGCTGCGTCGCGCGGGCACGTTCATCGCTCGCCTGCGCGGCAAGGCGGTCTTCGCCCAGCTCTATGTGCAAGATCAGGTGCAGCTCATCAGCGTCCAGGCGCGCGCGCTGACGTGGCTGCGCGACGGCTCAGACGCGCTCTCGGGCGTGTTCATCTGGCGCGACATTGAGAGCTTCTTGGATCTGTTGCGGATGGTGAATCACCGCCAGTCGCTCGTGGAGCACGATCAGCGCGTGTTGCACACGCTGCGCACGCTCGCCACAAGCGCGCTGCCCGACAACGCCCCGCTCGATGGCACCACGCGCGAGTCGCTGCGCACGCTGTATGGCGCGCAAGACCAGCTCGCCGCGCTTGGCGCGCGCGAGGACGCCACCTTGGGCGAGCTGCGCCGCGCGCTGCGTTAAACGGCGTGATCCCAGCCTGGGCCTGAGTCGGGCGGCTCAGGCCGCTCTCCCACATCCCAATCGTTGAGCGTCAGCGGCGCCAAGCCATGGCGCGCGCGCGCCTCATCACAGCGCGCCTCATGCGCGCCGTGCTCAAATGAGGCGTCAAACGCGCGACATGTCGAGGGGCGCACGGGGTGGATGGTGCAAGTTGTGCTGACGCCAAGCTCACCGTCGAGCGCGACGCAGCGCGGCGTGCCCGCGCGCTCCGTGCCGCGCATCGCCGCGCGGTGAGGGGAGATGGCCAAGGTCAAGGCTTCGGGGACTTGGTCGGGCTGTGTGCCTGCCTCAGCCCAATAAAAGCTCACGCGAAATGACGCACAGCACGCACCACAGCGACGACACGGATGCTCCCACGCCAGCTTGACCATGAATTGAGATCCACCTCCCAACACGATTGATACACGACGCCAAGGCGACGCCACACGCTCACCTTACGCCCGCGCCGCGCCACACACAAACGCGATCGTGTGGCGTTGTCGCGCGCTTACGCGCCATGTTAAGGTGACGCATCTTGACGCGTTTATCCTGTGGCACAGCTGTGCCCCCACCGACAGGTCGAAGATGAGCCAGAGCGACGCGGTCGTGCGCTGTGAGAGCGTGGTCACGCGTGTGGTCGTCCACGCGCGAGGCGCGCTCGTGGAGCGCGCCGTCACCTTGCCTGAGGGCCTGCCCGATGGGGAGCTGGTGCTCGTCATCGGCGGCTTGCCCCAAGGGGCAGCCCCCGCGAGCTTGCGCGCGGCGGTCTTAAGCGACGGGCGCGAGCTGGTAGCCGTGCAAGCGCGCGCCGCGTTGGGCGAAGCCCAAGCGCCCGCGCGTGAGCTGCGCGACGCGCTGGCGCGCGCCACGCGCGCCCGTGACGCGCAGCGCGTTGAGCGCCAAGCGATCGAGCGCGAGCGCGCGCGCATCATCCAGCTCGCGCCCGCGCCCGATCTTAAAGCGCGCGAGCCAGGCGCGCTGGGCGCGCCGCTGCGCGTCACGCTCGCCATCGGTGACGCGCTCGACGCGCGCCTAGACGCGCTTGATGCGCGCCTTGCCTCGCTTGACGCCTCGCTGCGCGAGGCAGACGCAGCGCGCGATGCCTGCGCGCTCGCGCTCTCACAGGCGAGCCAGCAGGGCGCCGAGGACCGCGCGCTTGAGGCGCGCGTCACGCTGCGCGGTGAGGGCGCGATCACGCAGCTCACGGTGAGCTACACGGTCGAGGCCGCGCGCTGGTGGCCACGCTACACGCTGCGCTTGAGCGACGGCGCGCGGCGCGCCTCGCTCAGCATGGAGGCGATGGTCACGCAGGACAGCGGCGAGGACTGGCCGCAGATCGCGCTGTCACTGTCCACGGCCAAGCTGACCCAAGACGCGCGCTTGCCTGAGCTGCCCTCGCTGCGCTTGGGCAAGATCCAGCCGCAGCGCCCCAGCGGCTTTCGCGCGCCGCCCGATGGCCTCGATCGCCTGTTCGCGCCTTATGATGAGGCGCTGCGACGCGCGGCGCGTACAGCACCTGAGCCTGAGCCCAAGCCCGCGCCTATGCCGAGCGTGCCCATGCCGAGAGGCGGCATGGTCCCCGCGCAGCCTGTGCCGCAAGCGAGCTACGCGAGGGCGCCAGAGCTTGTCGAAGACGAAGCGTCCATCGCCATGTTTGATGGGGCGCCGATGCCCTCAAGGGCCAGCCTCGCGATGGATCAGGACATGATGCGCGCGCCCAAGAGCAAGAGCGGCGCGCGCTCGCGCGGAGGTTTGGGCGCAGCGCTGTTCAGCGGCGAAGGCGGCGGCGCCATGCCGCCACCTGCCCCGAGGGCGCCCGCCGCGCCCGCCATGGCGCGTGAGGAGAGCGCGGCAGAGATCGAGCACATCAGCGCGCCCACCACCCCGCAAGACGAGTGGCTTCACTTTGAGCGCTTGGTGCTCGCTGGCGCCGATGGCCCCACCCGGGGCAAGCTGCGCGTGTCACCCGCGCGCCACGTTCGGTCCGGTGACTTGCACGAGGCCACCTCGCGCGCGCGCACCCAAGGCCTGGTCGATCCGCTCGACTCGCGCGGTCACTATGACCACCGCTACGAGGCCACCGGACGCCTCGACCTGCCCTGCGATGGCCAGCTGCACAGGCTGGAGATCTGCGCCGCGACCACGGGCTGCGCGCTGCGATGGCGCGCGATCCCGCTGGAGAGCGATGAGGTCTTCCGCCTCGTCAACATCATCAACCCCTTGGATGGCCCGCTGCTGGGCGGCCCCGTCGACGTGTTCGTCGAGGGCAGCTTCTTACTCACCGACACGGTCGCACATGTGGATCGCGGCGGCGCGCTCACGCTCGGCTTGGGCGTGGATGAGCGGCTGCGCGTGGCGCGCAATGTGCGCGTGCAAGAACAGGTCGTCGGGCTGCTCAACAACAAGAGCGCCATTGAGCATCACATCACCCTCAACCTCGCCTCATCGCTCGGTTTTGACGCTGAGGTGGAGCTGCTCGATCGGTTGCCCGTGAGCGATGATGATGACATCCACATCGAGCAGCTCGACGCCTCACCGCAGCCCGAGCCCTACCTGCGCCACCTGGGCGTCGGCCGCCTGCGCGGCGGCCTGCGCTGGCTCATCAAGCTCAGCGCAGGCCAACAGCGCGTCGTCACGCTGAGCTACCGCGTCACGCTCCCCGCCAAGCAAGAACTCATCGGAGGCAACCGCCGTGACTGATCTTTTAGCGAGCGCGCACCCCACGCGCACCATCGCGGTGACCTTCTTTGAGGACCGCGCCCAGGTCACGCGCCAAGCTCAAGTCTCACTGGTCGCGGGCGCGAACACGCTCACGCTGCGCGATCTCACCGCGCTGATCGATGATCCTAGCCTGATGGTCGAGCTAGACGACGCCCCAGGCGTCGAGCTTTTGGCCGCGCGCGTGCATCGGGTCATGGAGCGCGCACCGACGCATGATGACGCCCTCATCACGCAGCGCGACGAGGCTGTCCAAGCGCTCGACGCGGCCAAGCGCGCGATCGCGCGCGCAGACGCCGCGATCGCCCGACATCACGCCGCCACGGGGGCGACCCTCGACGCGCTGTCGCGCGCCGAGGTCGAAGACGTGGCGCACATCACCCAAGACTTTGAGGCGCTAGATGGCGCGCTCGCCAGCGCGCTCCAAGCGCACCAGCGCGCCCACGAGGCGGCGGCCGAGGCGACAAGCGCGCGCGATCGGGCCATCGCCGCGCTGGACGCCTCACAAGAGCGCGAGGACGCGCTCGTGGCGCTGGCGCAGCTGCAGCTGCGCGCCGAGCGCGCCTGTGAGATCACCCTCACGCTGCGCTACTTCACGCCTTGCGCCATGTGGCGCCCCGCGCACTTAGCCCAGCTCTTACCTGCCGACAGCGGCGGCCACATCCTGCGCTTTGCGACGCACGCGGCGATCTGGCAGCGCACGGGGGAGCGCTGGGAGGGCATCCGCTGCGCGCTGTCCACCGCGCGCCCCTCGCAGGCCGCGCAGCCGCCGCAGCTCAGCGATGACGTCTTGCAAGCGCGCTATAAGAGCGACTATGAGCGGCGCGTGATCCAGGTCGAGGCGCGCGACCAGCAGATCGCGCTCACGGGCCTTGATGGCGGCGCGCGCGATAACCAAGAGATGCCAGGGGTCGATGATGGCGGCGAGCCCTTGAGATTTGAGGCGCTGGAGCTCGTGACGCTGCCGAGCGATGGGCAGGCGCTCCAGGTGCAGATTGACAGGGTTGATCTGCCCGCTCAGGTGGAGGTCATCGCGACACCCGAGCGCAGCGAGGTCGCTCACCTGCGCGCGCGCGCCACATGGCGCGGTCCTGCGCCGCTCTTAGCAGGCCCCGCCCTGCTGATGCGCGCGCAGTCGCTGGTCGGGCGCGGCCTCGTCAAGCTCACCACCCCAGGGGAGGCGCTGGAGCTTGGCTTTGGCCCCGAGGACGCGCTGCGCATTCGCCGCGTCGTCTCACGCGAGGACTCCACCCACGGCCTCACCCGCAAGCGCCGCCAGACCTATACTGTGGAGCTGTTCCTCAGCAACCTCGCTGGCACCCCTCGCACCCTCACCGTGCAAGAGCGCATCCCGGTGAGCGAGATCGAGGCCGTTCAGGTCACGCTCATCGACGCCGATGGCGGAGAGCTGGACGCGCGCGATGGGCTGGTGCGCTACACCCTCACCGTGCCCGCGCGCGGTCACATGGGCCGCACCCTGCGCTATCGCCTCGACCTGAGCGGCCAGGTCAGCCTCAACCTCTGAGCGCGCTTCGCGCGGCTAGAGCGCGGAGTAGTCACGCTCTAGCCGCTTGGAGTCCGGGCGCGAGGTGTGCGGGCCAACCAGCATCAGCTGGTTAGCCACCAAGCCTAACCGCCCCGCCACCTCGATGATGTGCCAGAGCGCGTTGCCGTGAGGGAACTCCACGCTCGTCTTGTAGCGCGCCTCGTGCGTCAGCACCTGCGCCGTGCCGCGCTGAAAGACAGAGCACGTCGCCTCAAGCAGCGCCTCGTAGGTGAAGGCGTAGACCGCCTCGACCTGCTCGGGGCAATGCTCCAAGTTGAGCGCGTCCTCATCGATCTGGCGCTCAGCGTCAGAGTGGCCAAGCTCAGGGTGTGCGGGGCGACGGGTGTGAAAGGCATAGATGGGCAGATCACAGAACAGCCCCTTGCCCGCGACCAGAAAGTCAAAGGTAGGGCGCTTGCCAGGGTGCGCGGTCATTGACACCACCTCGCCAGCCACATACTCCCCAAGATGGGACTCATGGTTGTAGAGGTAGCGCTGCTCCAGCAGCGCGGGCAAGTGCAGGTTGAGCTTGGCAGACATAACGCTCCTGTCAGCAAATCATCACATCATCCATTGATCGCTGCTGACGACGGGCGCCCCTCTGACAAGCACACGTCAACAGGACAACAGCCCCCTCTTTAGATAAGCAACATGAGCGCGAAGTGAAGCATGGGGCGCGACGATTTGCGCCCCATGTCAGCACGCTCCTAGCGCGCTCCTGGCGCGCATCAGCGCGAAGCCCAACAGGTTGAGGCCGCGCCACTGGCCAGGATCAAGCGCGCGCGGATCACTCGCGCGAAGCCCAATCCCCCAGACGCGATCCATGGGGCTGGCCTCAACCAGCACGCGCTCGCCAGTGGCGCGTAAGAACGCGGCGCACTCGGCGTGCTGGCTGAACTTGTGGATGTTGCCTTGCGTCACAAGCTCCAGCCGATGCGCGCGCCACATCAGCTCATCAAAGCCGCGCACTTGGCGGCCGAGGTGCTTGGCCTGCGCGGGCGTCGCGGCGGCCAGGATCTGGGCGCCCGTCTCGCCGTCATCGAACAGGCGCGCCTTGCCCCACATCATGTAGTGCTCAGCGGTGGCGAAGCGCTCACCATGCGCCTCAAAGCTGATGGGCGCCCACTGGCTCAGGCAGGCGGCGTCGATCACCGCAGGAGCGCGCGGGGTGTGGCCCCAGAAGAACAAATAGTCAAAGCGCGCGCCGCTGGCGTGCGCGGCGCGCAAGGTGTCAAGGTCATCGTGGCTTAGCGTCATGGCGCGCTCCATGGTGAGGTGTCAGCTCTAAGTGTCATCATGACACAACTGGCGACGCACCCACAACCTCACCTCGCGGCGCTTTATGCCCGCCAAGCGAGCGCGTTTAAGAGGCGCGCGTCAGCACAAGGGCTCGGGCGTTGTGTGTGGCGAGGTCAGCTTGGCCTCGCCGCTGCGCGGCCAAGTCAGCCTCCATCTCTGAGGCGCACCGCTAGAGCGCCGAGTCGGCGCGCGGTGTGCTGGCCGATCAGCATCAGCGGGTTGGACCCTAACTAAGCCCAGCCGCCTCGACACCACCCAGCACCTATTCAGGATCGGGTGAAGCCGCATAAAGCGAGGTGCTCTTGGCGCTGGTCAGGAGCTGGTAGCGCTCGAACTGCGCCAACACGTCGGCCAGCACATCGTCCTTGGTGAAGCCCATCACGTCATAGCCACGACTACCATCCGAAAAGGAGGTTCGCGCCGACCAAAGCTGCGAGCGGCGCGGCTCAGGTCGCGTGGCCTCAGCGGCCGAAAATGCCATCGCAAGTCGATGCACTGGTGACACCTTGTACACGAAGTTACGCGTCCCTTGCGCCAGCACGGTCAAGGCCGTGCTGCGGTCCTCGTCGCGAGCCACTGAAGCTGAAACGCCGCGTTTTGACAACGCTTCGCACACTTCGAGCAAGGCTGGATGCACGGTCTCTTCGATGTAACTGAGGACATCGTCTCTCGACGGCTCGTGCAACAAGGTCGCCAAGCGCGATTGCCACGTCACATCACGGCGCGGAATAGCGGGTTGCGCTTGTTTATGCTCGATCCCGCGAGCCATATCGGCGCGCATGCCGCGCACCAGACCAAACGCCAGCAGCAGCAGGATCACGGTGAACGGCAGGGCGCTGATCAGCGTCATGGTCTGCAGAGCGCCCAGACCGCCGGCAAGAAGCAGCGCCGCTGCCACGATGCCTTCAAGGCTGCACCAGTAGATGCGTTGCCAAAGCGGGGTCTGGGCCGTACCACCGGAGGCGATCGTGTCCACCACCATCGAACCGGAGTCGGACGATGTCACAAAGAACACAGCGACCAGAAGAATGCCCAAAGTCGAGGTGACCGTCGATAATGGCAGATGTTCAAAGAACTGGAACAAGGCCACGCTGATATCCGCACCAACCGCCTGCGAGATCGCGCCGCCAGCCGTGGTCATATCCAACGAGATGGCTGTGTTGCCGAACACTGTCATCCAGAAGAAGGTGAAGGCCGACGGCACAAACAAAACGCCGATCACGAACTCACGCACCGTGCGGCCGCGCGAGATGCGCGCGATGAACATGCCGACAAAGGGCGACCAGGAGATCCACCAGGCCCAGTAAAACAGCGTCCAGCTGCTGACCCAGTCGCGCGGCTCATAGGCATAGAGCTTGAAAGTCCGCTCGATAAACGTGTCGAGATACGTGCCGACATTCTGCACACAGGCGCGAAAGATGAACTCCGTGGGGCCGACCACCAGGACAAACAGCATCAACAGCACGGCGAGGATGAGATTGCCTTCGGACAAGCGCCGAATGCCGACATCCAGCCCTGATACAACCGAGAGCATAGCAAGGCAGGTCACCCCCGCGATCAGCGACACCTGCACCCACGCGACCTGAGGCACATCCAGCAGGTAATTTAAGCCGGCATTGATCTGCAAGACGCCAAGGCCGAGCGAGGTCGCGATGCCAAACAAGGTGCCGCAGATCGCGAAAATATCGACCGCATGTCCGATCGGGCCGTTAATTCGCTCCTTGATGAGCGGATAAAAGCCTGAGCGGATCGTCAGGGGCAAGTTGTAGCGGAATGAGAAATATGCCAGCGAGAGCCCGACGATCGCGTAGATCGACCAGGCGTGAACGCCCCAATGGAAGAAGGTGAGCGACATCGCCTGGCGTGCGGCATCGAATGTGCCAGGCTGCGCTTCCGGCGGCACTGAGTAATGCAGGATCGGCTCCGACACGGCATAGAACACCAGGCCGATGCCCATACCCGCGGCAAACAACATCGCCAGCCAGGAGACATAGGAATAATCCGGCTCTGCCTCATCTGGTCCAAGCTTCAGCTGGCCATACCGGCTGAGCGCGAGGAACAGCACAACAAACACGAAGATGCCAACGGCGAGCAGGTAGAACCAGCCGAACGTCTCGAGCACAAAGCTTTGCGCCGCCGAGAAGATGCGCTCCGCGTCCTGCGGAAACACAACGCCGATCGCAACCATCACGAAGATGAGCGCGCTGGAGATAAAAAATACGGGTTTATTGAGGGTTGATGTCATCGCTGCGATCCTCGCTGTGCCATGCCTTCGGTGACTACGAAACAGAAGCCCTGTGTCTGCAAATCCATAGGGTGGTGCTGCATGAGGTGGCCCTTTATGCGCTAGGTTTGACACGACTTGGCGCGCGCCTTGAGGGTGAAGGCGTAGACGCCTTCGACCTGCTCAGGGCCGCGCGCTCGTTTGCGCGCGGCCTCGGCGCGCTCAGGAGGAGGCGGGCGCGCGCGTCAGCACCAGCGCGCGGGCGCTGGCCGGTGCGGTCAGCTCGACCTCGACGCCGAGCGCGCGCAGCTTCTTGA
>CAYXWB010000188.1:0-10182 GCA_964468515.1 uncultured Bradymonadales bacterium
GCGCCGCGCCATGACCGCGTCGAACGCGCCCCAATTGTAGGTGAGGACGAGGTCATGGGCGCGCATGAAGCGATCGAGCGCGTCAAGGAGGGGCGCGGCGTGGCCCAGCAAGCCTGGGTGCGTCGCCTGTGGGAAGAACACAAGCTCGCTGTGGGGCAGCAGCGCGTCTAGCTCGCGGCTCGCCCGTGATAAGCGCTTAAGATACGACGCCAATAGGTGTGCGATGTGCCGAAGCCATTGGCGAAGATCATCGTCGGCCCCTCGCCAGGGATGACGTGATAGGCGAGGCGCTGTCCGTCGGCCGCGCGGGTGAAGCGCTCATGGCGAGTGTGCATCATCATGTGCTTGGGCGGTGAGGAGGTGCGGCTAGAGGTTGAGCGTGCGCGAGCAGGCGCCACAGCTGCAACAAGAACTTACGCGCCTCGCGCCGCGCTCCCCTAGCTCGCCGTGGCGCGCACCCCCGAGGCGACGCACACGCTGGCAGCGCCGCCCCTGAGCGCAGCGCCCTCAGCGCGCCTCCCTGCATTCGCCCCCGTCAGCGCGCGCGGCGCGCGCCTAGGCAGCGCTTCGCGCTGGGCGGCCAGCCCATAGCGCTTGATACGAGGGCGCCTCAATCAGCGCCCATCAAGCGGCTGGCACAGCGTGTCGAGCAGCGGCGACAAGAGCGCCTCGGCGGCCGACTTGCCGCAGTCGCGCAGGACGCTCTCGGTGACGGAGCACTGGGTGGGCCAGTCGACGAGCGTGGCGTCGATCTTGCTGCATCCTGAGGCGCCTGGCACGAAGCGCACCTCCAAGGTGGCGACCTGATCGGCGCGGCCCAAAGGCTTGGGCACGCCCAAGCGCAGCCCCGAGCCTGCGACGGGGCAAGTGCAGGCGTGATCGGCGCGCCAGCTCAGATGATCACCAAAGGTCTCGAGCTGATAGGTCGCGTCTTTGGTCTGGCGTCGGCCCGCGAGCCCGATCGCAAGCTCACCCTCAGCGCGATCGACGCTCAACAGGTTGAGCGTCTGCGTCTGGCCACACGAGAACGCGCCATCATGGCCACCGCGCGCGCGCGAGATGAGGCCCAGCTGTGAGATGAGCGAGAAGGACTGGGCGTCAACGCTCAGGTCCACGTCGAGCACAAGCGCGCCTGAGAGCGACTCTAGCGGCCCGCTCTGGAGGTCGTCGAAGTGAAAGGTCAGGCTTGAGCGATCGCTGGGATCGGGCATCACGCGCACGACGCCTTGGCGCTGCGTACCACCAAACATGCAGCCATGAAAGTCGGCCTCAACATGCTTCAGCGCTTGACCGTCGCACACCGCGCGCGTGAGCGCTTGGCCGCTGGTGCAGAGGACGGGCGCGGTCTCACCGCAGCTGATCGCGGCGCTGCCTTCTTGGATGAGCTTCTGGATGAGGCCTTGCTGGGCGAGCTGCTGGAGGTTGCGCGCGAGCAGGAGCTGACCCTCGACGGTGGCGCCAGCCATGCCGACGAGCTGGGCGAGGTTGTCAGGGGCCATGAGGAGTTCTTGAAGGCCAATCTTGTCGCGATCGCGCAGCAGCGAGGCGACCTCACTGAGCGTGTTAGGGCGATCCATGCCAGCGCAGACGAGGTAATCGCGCACCTCGTCTTCGAGCTTCTTAGCGAGGCGATCGCGCTGCGCGCGCAGCGCCGCTGTGGACTGATCGACGACCGCCTCACCGCGCTCGCGCGTGTCACCGCAGGAGAGGGTGGTCGAGGCGATGAGCGCCGTGGTGAGCGCAGCTGTGAAAGTATGACGCATAGACTCCTCCCCAGATCCTGATAGACAGCATGATGTGGTAGTGCGTACGACACAGAATATGCCAGAGACGCGCGCGCGATGCAAACGCATCGCGTGGGAGCGCCCTAAGCCGCCCGCTAACAGGTTGACAGCGAGCGCTTTATTTTGTAGCGCCCGACCCTTACAATGATCCAGACTCAGCGGTCACTTACGAGACAAACGCTCGGCGCCTGTGGCGCTCGCTCCAGCAAGAGGTCTTGAATGAACACTCCCCGCACCCAAACGCGCGCGCTCGCGAGCGCGGCGTTGTGGTTAGCCTGCGCGCTGAGCGTAGGTTGTGGGGGCGATGACGCAGGTCAGCGCCCCGTCTTCCCCATTGAGGATGACAGCTCGCCAGATCGACCCGATCAAGACGCGGCTGACATGACCGACGAGCAGGTGGAGCCGCCCGCGCAGCCCGTACAAGCGGTGAGCGCGCGCACGCGGCTGATGCCCACGCGCGTCAACGCGGGGCAGACCGCGCAGGTGATCTGTGAGGCGCTGGACCTCAACGGGGAGACGATCGCAGACGCGCTGCTGCCGCTGCCGCCGCAGTGGGCGCATGTGGTCGCGCCTGTGGACAGCGTGGCGCGTCAGGAGGATGGCAGCTACATGGGGCTCGTCGCTGGGGCGGCCGCCTTCAACTGTCAGTCCAACGCGCTGTCGCTCAACAGCCAGGCGCCCGCGCTGCTGACGATCCTGCCCGGCGCGCCGCACACGGTGGTCACGCGCGTGGATCATCGCACGCGCGTCGCGGGCCAGCCGCTGATGGCCTCATGTGAGGTGTTCGACGCGCAGGGCAACGCGCTGCCTGACGCGATGAGCACGATCGTGGTTGACCCCAGCGGCGCGGGCGTGGCGGTGAGCGAGCGCCAAGTGACGCTCACGCGCGCGGGCCTCTACGGCGTCAGCTGTCAGGTCGACGGCGCCGCGAACACGCAGCGCGTCGAGGTCGAGGTGACGCCCGATCTGCCCGCCAACCTCGTGGTGGGGCGCGCGCCAAACCAGCAGGTCTACGGGATCGGGCAGGTCATCACGGCCACCACGATCGTGACCGATCGCTATGACAACGTGATCGAGGACGCGCCGCTGGCCTTCACCAGCACGCCAGCGGGCTTGAGCTTTGGGCTTGGGCGCTTTCGTTATGAGGAGGAGGGCCTCTACCGCATCAACGCGACGGTCACAGGCCCCACGCACGAGGGGCGCGCGCTGACCGGCTTCGTGGAGGTGCTCATCAACGGCACGGGCCCCGAGCTGGAGTGCACCTCGCCAGGCCACGCCGAGATGGTGCTCGCCGCGCCCAACACCATGATCAACGTGCAGGGCAAGATCTCGGACTTTAACGGCGTCAGCCAGGCCTTCGTCAACGGCCAAGCCGTGACGCTGTCTCCCGATGGCGGCTTCTCCGTGCAGCAGCAGGTCAACTACGGCGTGAACTTCGTGGAGCTGCGCGCGATCGATGATTTTGGCCAAGAGAACAGCCGCAGCTGCGCGTTCCTCGCCTCCGATCGCTGGTCACCTGAGGGCCAGAACGTCACTGACAGCGTGACCTTGAAGCTGCTGCAAGCGGCCTTCGATGATGGCACCCCCGGCGGGCTCAACAGCCTCAATGACATCCTGGTGACGGTGATCAACTCGTCGGGCCTGCGCGACACGCTGCATCAGACGCTGCTTGGGAACAACCCGCTCAAGCCCGAGAGCTGCGACAACCGCGTGCTGGGCGCCTGCACGCTGCGCTCCGAGGTGAGCTACCTCAACAGCCAGCTCAACGGCCCGCACACCTCCTCGCTGACGCTGGTGCAAGACGGGCTGCGGCTGCGCGTGCGCGTGAACAACGTGCGCATCCAAGCGCGCATCAACGCCACCGGCATCGGCTTCATCCCGCTCAACACCACCGGCTGGGCGACGGTGAGCTTCGTGGAGGTTGACCTGACCTCGAACCTCCAGCTCACCAACGGGCGCCCGCGCATCACGCTGCGCCAGCTCAACAACGTGGACGTAGGCAACGTCAGCACGGACTTTAGCGGCTTCACGGGCCTGCTGGTGGACATCGTGGCGTCGCTGTTCCAAGGCACCGTGCGCGACCTCGTGCGCGACGCGATCGTGGGCTATGTGAACAACGAGTTCAACGCGCTGCTCGACAGCGTGCTGGGCAACCTGAACCTCGACAGCCTGGGCAGCAGCTTCGAGATCAATCGGCTCGACGGCAACGGCGCGGTGCAGGTGAACCTCGGGCTGACGTTCTCCTCGCTGGCGGTCAGCTCAGCGCGCGCGCTGTTTGGCGTGGGCTTAGGGTTCTCAGGTCAGATCCTGCGCGCGGGCACCACGCGCGGCACGATCATGCCCGCGGGTGATGTGAAGCTCGACCCCAACTCCCAGCGCGCGGCCAGCGCGGGCATCCACGCGGTAGTGCTCAATGGGATCTTGCACACGCTGTGGCGCGGCGCCTTCTTTGACGCCATCTTGACGCGTGAGAGCCTGTCCGAGTCGCTGCCCGAGGGCACCCGCGTGCAGCTCAACATGGCGCTGCCGCCGGTGGTGGTGCTCCAAAACGGCAACAAGCTCCAGCTTCAGCTCGGCGCGGTCGATCTGCTGGTCACCTACCCTGGCCTGTTTGATGAGCCGCTCCAGGTGAGCTTGAGCGCGATCGCGAGCACCAGCATCGGCTTGCAGAACGACACCTTGTCGTTTGGCAACATTGTCATCGACACGCTCAACTTCTCCGCAGGTGACGTCTCACTCGACGCCACCACGCGCGATGTGCTGGAGGGCTTCTTGCGCTCGCTGTTGCAAGACATCATCAACCAGTCGCTCAACAGCGCGCTTCCCTCGCTGCCTATCCCAAGCTTCACGCTGCCCGCGAGCCTGTCCGTTTATGGGCTGCCTGTGGGCGCGTCGCTCGGCCTGCGCATGCCGAGCGTGACCAGCAGCCAGCGTCATTTCATCCTTGAGGGCGACTTCGGCGTCCAGTGAGCACCAGGAGCGCGACCATGATGATGCGATCTACCTCTGCCGCGCTTGCGCTCGCGGTGACGCTGCTCGTCACCGCCTGCGGCGACGACGAGCAGCGTCCCGGCGGCCCTGTGGCCCCAGGCACCACCCATAACACCACCCCCACCACCAACACACCGCCGCCCACCTTTGAGGACAGCGCCCAGATCACCATCGCGATCACCCCGCAGCGCGCGGTGCATCGCACGGGCGCCACCGTCACCCTCGCCGCGCGCGTGCTCGACGAGGCGGGCGTCGTCATCCCCAACGTCCCGCTCACCTGGGAGGTCTCGCCAGCGAGCGCGGCCACGCGCGGTGATGGCGAGCAGTGGCAGCTCACCGCCCAAGGCCAAGTGCGCTGGCGCGTCTGCGTCGAGGGCCTGCCCCAGGTGTGCGCTGACGCTGGCGTGCTCGTCGATGACGCCCCCCCCACCCTCACCCTCACCTCTCCCACCCCTGGCGAGGTGATCGATGGCTCACAGCGCGCCACCATCACCGTGGCAGGGCGCGCTGAGGACAGCCACGGCGAGCTTGTGGCGTTTGTCAACGGGTTGCCCGTGGCGCTTGACGCGGCGGGTGAGTTCACGATCGAGCTGACGCCAAGCTTTGGCGTCAATCACATCCTGGCGAGCGTCACCGATGGCACCTCGCGCGCCATCACCACCGCCAGCATGGACGTGCTCTGGGCGCCCGCCTTCTTCGCGCCCGATCCTTCCCAAGACGAGGCCGCTATTGAGGTCGAGGACGCCCTGCTCTTGCGCCTGGGGCAGACCTTCATGGATGATCGGCGCCAGCCCGCCGTCACCCCTGAGGGCGCCACCTTGACCGAGGATCTGGCCGACATCCTCACCGTGCTCTTGCGCCACATCGACCTGGGCAGCGCCATCCCCAACCCGGTCATTGACAGCACAGACATCCAGCTGTCCGTGGACGACTTCCGCATCGGCACGCCCGTGCTGCGGCTCGACCTCGTCGAGGGCGGGCTTGAGCTGTACTTGCAAGGCAGCGATCTGAGCGTGGACACCAGCGGCCAGCTGACGCTCATCGATCGCACGCTCAACTTGACCGGCACCATCGACGCGAGCATCGCCGTGCTCGCGCGCATCAGCATCACAAAGGCCAGCGGTGATGCGCCGTTTGAGGTCGAGGTGACGAGCTTGGATGTGGCGATCGAGGGGGCGGACAGCCGGTTCTTGGACCCGCAAGCCGACGCCATCTTCACCCTGGCGCAGAGCGCGCTGCGCTTTCAGATCGAGGCCTACCTGATCGAGGCGCTGCAAGGCTCGTTCATCGACGCCATCCCAGACCTCTTGCGCGACGCGCTGACCTCGCTTCAGACGGCGCTTGAGGGGCAGGTCATCCCGCTCGATCTGGGCTTAGGCGCGCCGCTTGATCTGTCCTTCTCAGGCCAGATCGACAGCTTCAACGTGACCCCGTACAGCGACGCGCTGGCGACGATCAGCGCGCGCTTGGCCGCGACCGCGCCAGTGACGCGTGACAGCATCGGCGTGCCCATGCAGCAGCCTTATGTCGCCCACAGCGCGCCGTTCTTTGAGGGCAGCCGCATCCAGATCGCGCTGCGCTTGGTGGCGCTCAACGGGCTGCTCTACAACCTGTGGCGCGCGGGGCTGCTGGAGATCGACGCCACGACGCTGCTGCCCGACAACCTGTCTAGCCTCATCCAGCGCGCGGATCTGTCGGGCAAGCTCGCGCCGCTGCTGAGGCCGCCCGCGCGTGGCGAGCCCTATGACATGATCCTGGAGCTTGGCCAGCTTGAGCTTGAGGCCGACTTTGGCGCGGATCAGGTCACCTATGGTGTGAACCTGCGCGCGGGCGTCACCGCAGGCGTGGTCGATGGGGCGCTCAAGATCGAGATCGCGCCGACACCGGAGATCATCACCTGGCAGATCGCCTCGAACACGGAGCGCCCGCTGCTCACGGCGGACACGCTGCGCACGCTGCTCTTGACGCAGCTGTGGCCACAGCTGACCGAGGCGTTAGGCGACGGGCTGAGCCTGAGCTTGCCTGTGCTTGACCTCGACGGGCTGAGCACCTACGCTCCGGCGCTGTCGAGCTTTACGCTCAGCTTCACGCAGGCTCGCCCCGTGCTCTTGCGCGACGGCTACATCCTCGTGGACAGCAACCTGCGCGGCGCCTTGCCTGCTGCTCCTTGATCCTATGGGGTTGAGCCGGGCGCATGAGGCACCTGGCTCAACCCGGAGCATCAACGTGACCCAAGCGACAAGCGACGCCGTGCATCAGCGGCTTCAGATCGCGCACAGCATCCTCCACGCGCTTGATCAACACACTGAGGAGCTGGTGGGGCCGCTGAGCGAGGTCTTCGCGACGATGTGCGGCGTCGAGCCGTTTCGCACCATGGAGGTGGTGCGAGGCCATCGCCAGCTGCTCGAAGGCGCCACCGAGCGCTTGCGTCAGGCCGACGAGGCGGCCAGCGCCGAGGCCAGCGATGAAGCGCCTCATCGCCAGGCGCGCGACGAAGCAGACGCCGCGCTGCGGCGCGCCATCACCGACGCGCGCGGCCTGATGGACGCCGCCTACGCGCCTGAGACGCTGGCGCGCTTTGGCCTCGACGCTGAGCCGCCCACAAGCGCCGAGGCGCTGGCGCAGCACGCCGCCAGCGCCATTGAGCGGCTGCGCACCCTCACCCCCGCCCAGCCCTCCCCTTATGGCTTTGACCTCGACCTGCCCTTGATCGCCGATCGCCTCGACAGCGCGCTGGCGCCCCTTCAGCTGGCGCTGGCCCAGCTGCGCTCCGAGCTTGGCGAGATGCAGGCCGCGCTGGCGCTGCGCGCCAGCGCGATGGACGACTTTGATCGCGCGAGCGCCGCCGTCGCCTCTATCACGCGCGCTTGGTTCTCGCTGGCGGGGCGACCCGATCTGGCCGCGCTGCTCGGCGAGTGAGCGTCGCGCCGCGCGCCTCAGCGCGCGGATGAGGCAAGATCATGACGCGCACCCCACTTCGCGCTATGCTGCGCCTCAGCTGATCCGACACAGACCTGAGCAGGAGCCCCCTTGATGACTCGCCCTCTCGCGCCCGCACCCTCGGCCCCCTCCCCTTGGCTCACGCTCTGTTATGGTGTCATCATCGCCTGCATCGTGCTGGGCTGCGCGTCGATCAACCGAGGCGTGCGCTCGGCGGTCAACCCGCTGACCGATGTGTTCAGCGGTGACAAGAAAGGGGCCAAGGCCGACAAGGCTGACGCCCAGACGCAGGCGCAAGCCCAAGCAGCCGCCGCGCAGAGCGACATGTTCTTCGACACGCCGCCGGGCTGGACCATCACCAAATACGTCGAGGAGTCGAACCGCTATCAGCTCAAGCATGATCGCGTCGAGAGCGCCTCGCTCGTCATCACCACCCAAGCCCTGACGGCGCAAGATGTGCGAGGTCAATGGGAGGAGCTTCAGCGCGGGCATGACGCGCTGCTCAACAAGCTCACCGCCACTTACCCTGTGTTCGACGCACGCTCCAAGCCGCGCGATCCGCGCCCCATGCTCTACACGCGCCTTCAAGGCAGCAAGGGCGATGGGCCAGAGATGATCATCGAGGGTTACTCGCTGGCGATCGAGGGTGACGCCTTCATCATCTTCGCCGCCTACCCCAGCGAGAACGTCGTCCTTGAAGGTGATGTGGCCGATGTGGTCCAGTCGCTTCGCCCGCGCGTGACGCTCGAGTCCGGCGCGCCCGATGAGGAGGACGAGGCGGACGCGCAGGGCGAAGACGAGGCTGATGCGCAGGTCGAAGACGAAGGCGATGCTGAGGCACCCGACGCGTGAGAGCGCTCAAGCGCGCCTGTGAGACGGCGCGCGATCACTCACCGCCCAAGCGCGCGCGCGCGCGCCGCGTCAGCTCGTCCACCAGCGGATGGCGGATGCGCCGCTCCAGCGTGACCGCATAGAAGCGCTCGCGCACGGCATCAAGCGGCGCCGCCTCCACCAGCCCGTGTCGCTCAAGCAGCTCATCGGCCAGCACCACAGGCGCGGCCAAGAAGCCCACGCCCTTCTCAGCGAAGACCATCATCAGCGCGCGGTCATCGACCTCAGCGGCCTCATGCACGCGCAGCGCGTGGCGCTCAAGCCACGCGTTGAGCGCGCGGCGCACGGAGGTCTTCGTCCCAGGCATTAAGAAAGGCGCGCCCATAAAGCGCTGTGGCGTGGTGCCGGGATAACGCGTCACCAGCGTCTGCGTCGCGAACAGGCTCACGTCGCTCTGGCCGAGCTGGTGGTTGTACGCCTGGATCGGCACGCTTGGGGCCATGGGCGCGTCCGTCAGCACGACGTCAAGCTCATGATGGGCCAGACGCTGTAAGAGCTGCTCGACAGGCCCCTCCTGACAGATCAAGTGCGTCGGATCGGTCATGTGCATCAGCGGCTCAAGCATCTGATAGACGATGAGCTTGGGCAGCACATCGGACACACCCACGGAGATGCGCGTGGGCCGCTGCTGCAAGCCGCTGGTGATGGTGTCGACCAGCTCGCGCCCCAGCGAGAAGATCTCCTCCGCGTAGCCGAGGGCGACATGCCCCCCTTCGGTCAGCACGAGCTGGCGGCCGCGACGCTCAAACAGCTGCTCGCCGAGCGTCTCCTCCAGCTCCTTGATCTGCACGCTGATGGTCGATGGCGCCAAGCGCAAGACCTCGCTCGCGCGAGCGATGCTACCCTCGCGTGCCACGGTCCAGAAGTAGAGCAGGTGATGATAGTTCAACCACAAAGCGGACGCTCCTTACAGCGCGAGGATGAGCCCAGCGTCTCACACAGTGCATGAGGCGCGCAACCGATCAGGCGCACGCGGGCGAGCTGTAGCCGCCCTTGAGCGCGCGCATGAGCGCCCAGCTCGTGACGAGCGCGGCGTTGGCCACGACCAGCAACATGCGCACCTTCCCTCTCGACATCGCAGCCTCCGTGGCATGATTTAGAGCGCGGCGCTCACGCGCCCCGTTCAGCTTAACACACAGCGCGAGCGCGCCCCTGCCGAGTCATCACGCGTGCACCCCATCCCCGATCGCGTCTTGCTCTATCACCTGACGCGCCTAGAGCACCTGCCCGGCATCTTGCGCGAGCGCCAGCTGCGCTGCGTGGAGGCGCTCTTGCGCGAGGCGATCGCGCCCGCGCACATCAGCCCCACGCCCATCTTGGAGCGGCGCAGGCGCGTCCAAGTGAGCGTGGCGCCAGGCGGCTCGCTCACGGAGTATGTGCCGCTGTCGCTGTTTCGCGCGCCGCGCTGGCTCGCGGATGAGCAGGCCACAGGCGCGCGCTGGGTCTACTTGATGACCGATCTGCCCACGCTGCACGCGCATCATGACCACGTGGTGTTGTGCGATGGCGATCCGATGGCCAGCGCGCTGACGCGATTCTTGCCGCGCGGGCACACCCTAAACGCGATAGACTGGCG
>CAYXWB010000189.1:0-6766 GCA_964468515.1 uncultured Bradymonadales bacterium
CCTGTCAACCCCTCGATCTTGCAAGCGCGTGAGAAGCGATGCATCTCAGGTCGATCAAAGAGCAGATGACACAGCTCATGCGCGAAGGTGATGCGACGCCCCTCCGCAGTCGCCATGTGAGCGCCACGAGGGTTCGCCACGATGACCGCACCAGTCGCATCACTCGCCAGCGCCACCGCGTCAATGCTGGGCGGCAGCGCTGGTTGCCACAACACGACCACGCCGAGCGGCGCGAGCACATCCTGCATCATCGACAGCGGCACGTCGCCACGCTCATGGAGCTTGAGCTGCTTATAAACAAAGCTCGCGAGGTTCTCAGGCACACCTCCATCTGGATGGCCATAGTCCCCGTTGGCCTGGAAGTCTCCCACAACACCAAGCCCTGCCTCATCACCAAGGAGCGCGCGCAAACGCTGCACCTCCAAAGCGACAGAGGTGGCCTCAGTGAGCCCGAAGCGCGCCTGCGCGCTCAGCTCGCTCGCTTGACCTTTTAACAATGCGGCCAGCGGCGACTTCACCGCTCGCCCCTCTAACACTGCGTCCAGATCAACCCCCAACACCACCTCTAAGATGAGCGCCTCATCGCAATCTAACACATCGGCGCTCGCCTCAAGCTCCAGCTGTCGCTTCGGCGACCAGCGGGCACGCTGTGCCACCTCATGCGATGTGAAGCCGAGCGACTCCCGCAACCTCTTCAGCGGCCCCTTGCTCATCACGATGCTCTCGTCGACGCGATGCAACTCGCTATCACCAAGCGATCCCTCACAAAACATGAGGATGGCTCTCGATCATGCGAACTATATTATAAAATAGGCAAATAATAAAACAGCGGACGTGGCGCCTCGCCCCTTGGGCGCGCCCAGGTTGACGCGAGCCGCGCGCGTCGTCACGATGTGACACAGCGCCCACGCGCGCTGGAGGATCATGGACGACGCACCCCGCACACCGCCCGATGACGACGAGGACGCGCCTGACGGCGCGCCCTCGCCCACCGTGCCCAAGACCACACGCATGAGCGCCGTGGTCTTGGGCGCGCCCAAGGCTTCTGCCTTGGGCGCGTCTGCACCAGCAGCGGCGCAGCCCGCGCCGCCGCGCGAGCGCGTGCTGCCGGGCAGGATGGCGCTACGCGCCATCTTGTGGCCCGTCTACCTGCTCATCATCGGCGCGGGCGCGCTCAGCGCGTGGCTCGTCTCTCACCATGTGGGCTGGCCCGTGAGCGTGGTGCTGCTAGGACACGCGGTGATCCTCATGTGGTGCTGGATGTACGGCGTGGCGTGGAGCTACCGACGCACCTTGTTCAAGCTCCAGTGCTTCACCATGGCCACGCTCATGCTCACAGGCGCCGCGCTCGCGCTGTGGGAGTGGTCGCAGCCCCAGCAGATCATCGATCGCGGCCAGCTCGTCTATCGCGACGCGCTGCCGCTGGCGTGGCTCGCCGCTGGCGCGCTCACGCTCGCGCTCGCGCTCTTGTGCGCGCACTTGCTCTACCTTGGACGCGGCTACCGACGCAAAGCCCACCGCGACGACGCGCCCTTGCCACAGCCCGAGCCCGCGCGATAACGTCACGCTGACGCCGCCTCTCTCACTCGCGCTCGCCAACAGCGGCGACGCCGTCACGCACAGGATCGCGACGCGATGTTCCTCATCACCTCGACCTTGTTCGCCTTCGCGCTCGGCGCGATCTTGGGGAGCTTCCTCAACGTCGTCATCTACCGCGTGCCCGAGGGCCTGAGCGTCGTCTCGCCGCCGAGCCGCTGCCCCCACTGCGGCACCGGCATCAAGTGGTATGATAACATCCCGATCCTGTCATGGGCCTTCTTGCTCGATGGCAAGTGTCGCGCCTGCCAAGCCCCCATCCCCGCCCGCTACGCCATCGTCGAGGCGCTCACTGGCGCGCTGGCTGCGACCTTGTGGTTTGACCGCGTCGCCCCGCTGCTCAACCTCAACCCCGCCTGGTGGGCGCTGCCCGCAGGCGCGCTGGCCGCGTCCTTCACGCTCTATCTGGTGTTCATCTGCCTGCTCGTCGCCATCGCTTTTATCGACCTCGATCACATGATCATCCCGCACGGCTTGTCGATCCCTGGCATCCTGCTGGGCCTCGCGTCGCCTTGGATCTTGGGCTTAATCTGGGCACCTGAGCTGCTGTTTGGCTACCACTGGCCGCCCATCTCCCCGCTGGTTAGCTTCGTGGGCGCCGCCGTCGGCGGCCTGTTCGTGCTCGCCATCATCTTCATCTATTATGTGCTGCGCGGCATCCCTGGCATGGGCGGCGGCGACGTCACCCTCATGGCGCTCGTCGGCGCGTGGCTCGGCTGGCCCGCGCTGGTCTTCATCTTCTTTGGCGCCAGCGTCCAAGGCCTCATCGCCGCTGGCGTGGCACGCGCGGTGGGCAGCAGCTTCATCAAAGACGCGCGCGATGTCTTCGACGAGGATGAGCAGGCCGCGCTCGACGCGCGCCAAGCCGCCAAGCGCGCCAGCGCGGCGCCATCGACAGAGACCTCCATTGAGACAGATGAGGCACCCGCTGACGCGCCGCTTCGCGGCGCGCCAGGCCAGGACGCGCCTGACGGCGCGCCCCTGGATCTGGGCGACGCAGCTGGCGAGGCCGACGCCGTGATCAGCGTCAACGCCTCCTCCCAGGAGGCAGTCGCGGGGACCGACGCTGGGACCGATGGCGAGGTTGATGAACAAGAAGGCTATGGCGGCATGGGCGCGATCCCGTTTGGGCCGTTTATCGTACTCTCCGCGCTCGAATACCTCTTGCTTGGCAAGCTCTTACCGGAGTCCATCACGATGGCCTCCTTCTACTTCTGGTGATGGCGACGCTTGGCGCGAGCGCGCGACGCGGCTGGCCCGGCGGCCTGCGCTTGCAGCTGCTGTTGACGCTGGTGTTGGGCTGCGGTCTGGTGCTGGCGCTGATGATCTTGGCGACGCTTCAGGTGGCCAAGACCCACATGAGCGAGCAGAGCGTCCAGCACGCGCGAGTGCTCGCGGAGCTGCTGGACGCGGAGATGATGGCGCTGCCTGCGTCGCAAGATGGCGAGGCGCGCCAGCAGGCGCTGGCGCAGTTTCGACAGCGCAGCGCGCTGACGCTCACCGCGTGGCATCACGACCAGCGCCACCTGATGGACGCGGCCAGCGAGGAAGCCGCCGCGCGTTACGCGGCGGCGCTGGCGAGCTGGCAAGCCAGCCCGCGCGATGAGGTGCGCATGATCACGCTGCATGACGCGCCGCACCTGTGGGTCACGCGCCGTCACAGCGGCGATGACAGCGTCACGCTCATCGCGATGCCGCTCACGCTCACCCAAGCGCGCTTAGACCGCGCCCGCGCCACGCTGCTGAGCTACGCGCTCATCAACGCCGTCTTCATCATCATCTTGGGCTACGCCGCCATGACGCGGCTGGTGCTTCGGCCCGTGCGCGCCATCGGCGTGGCCGCCGATCGCGCCGCCAGCGGCGACCTCGCAAGCCCCATCACCCAACACCCCAACAATGAGCTTGGCCAGGTCGGGCGCAGCTTCAACACCATGCTCGCGCGCCTCAACCAGCAGCGCCTCGCGCTAGAGCAGCAGGTCGAGCAGCTCGCGCGCGCCAACCACACCCTCCAGCTCACCCAAGACTCGCTCCTGCGCTCCGAGAAGCTCGCGAGCGTCGGCCAGCTCGCCGCAGGCGTGGCCCACGAGATCGGCAACCCGCTGGCCGCGCTGTCAGGTTACACCGAGCTGATGCAAGGCGGCGATTTGGAGGCTGACGAGCAGGCCGACGTGCTGCACAGGATGCGCCAGCAGCTCGACCGCATCCAGACCATCATCCGCCAGATGCTCGACTTCAGCCGCGATGACGGCGACCTGCCGCTTGAGCCCGTGCAGCTGGCGACGATCGTCGAAGAGGCCTGCGCGCTGGCGCGCGCGACGCCGCGAGGCAAGCACGCCAGGCTTGACATCGCGCTGCCCGACGACGGGCTGCCTGAGGTGTGGGCCACCGCCTCGCAGGTGATGCAGATCTTGCTCAACCTGCTCATCAACGCGCTCGACGCGATGCACGCCGCGCACATCACATCGGCGCACCTCATCATCAGCGCGCGCGTGGATGAGCAAGCGGTGCGCCTGGACGTGCGCGATCATGGCCCCGGCGTCGCGCCCGCCATCGCCGCGCGCATCTTCGATCCGTTCTTCACCACCAAGCCGCCCGGCCAAGGCACGGGCTTGGGCTTGGCCGTGAGCGCGCGCCTGATGGCGCGCTTTGGCGGCGAGCTGAGCGTGGCCAGCGCCGAAGGTGGCGGCGCGTGCTTCACGCTGTGCTTCCCCAGGCGCGCGGGCGCGCCCGCGCGTCCTGAGGCGTGACCTTCATAACGCTCGCCAAACATGCGCCTATGACAACCTCCCGCGAGGAGGTCTTGGGTGAGACTTGAGCCGCGCATGAGCGCGCGTGCGGGCTTTTCATAGCGACGCGCCGCGCGCTATGATGCGCCCAAGAGACGAGCGCCCAGTCACCCTCGGAGCCTCATGAGCCGCTTGCGCGTCCTGATCATTGATGACGAGGAGAGCATCCGTCACATGCTCTCCATGCTGCTCAAGAAAGAGGGCTACGAGGTGCGCTGCGCGCAGGACGGCCAAGAAGGGCTCAAGGCGCTGCTCGCGCAGCCCAGTGACCTCGTGCTGTGCGACGTGCGCATGCCCGTGCTCGGCGGCCTGGAGCTGCTCGACGCGCTCAAGCAGCGCGCCCTGCACGTCACCGTCATCGTCATGAGCGCCTTCGGTGACAAGGCCATGGCGCTTGAGGCCATGCGGCGCGGCGCTTACGACTACATCGACAAGCCCTTCAAGAATGACGAGGTCTTGCTCGCCATCATGAAGGCCGTAGAGCGTCTCCAGCTGCGCCAAGAAAACGACCGTCTGCGCCAAGCCGTCGGGCAGCGCGACGCCGCCTTTGAGGGCATGGTCGGCGCTGGCGAGGCGATGCAGACGCTCTTTCACACCATCGATCGCGTCGCCCCCTTTGACTCCACTGTCCTCATCAGCGGTGAGTCGGGCACCGGCAAGGAGCTGGTGGCGCAGGCGCTGCATCGCCGCTCGGGGCGCAGCAAGGGCCCGTGGGTGCCGATCAACTGCGGCGCCATCCCCGAGCACTTGATCGAGAGCGAGCTGTTTGGCCACGTCAAGGGCGCCTTCACTGACGCCTCACAAGACAAGAAAGGTCTGTTTCAGCAAGCGCACACCGGCACCATCTTCCTCGATGAGATCGCCGAGCTGCCGCTCACCATGCAGGTCAAGCTCTTGCGCGTGCTGCAAGAGGGCGAGGTGCGCAGGCTGGGGGACTCGCGCAGCGTGAAGGTGGACGTGCGCGTGATCGCGGCCAGCCATCATGTGCTGTCGGAGCAGGTCAAGGCGGGGCTGTTCCGCGAGGATCTGTTCTATCGGCTCAACGTCATTCACCTCCACTTGCCACCGCTTCGCGAGCGCACCGAGGATCTGCCCGCGCTCATCCAGCACTTCATCACGCACCAGAACAAGCGCCTGGGAACCGCCCTTCGCGGCGTAGCCCCCGACGCGCTCGCGCTGATGCGCCAGCACACCTGGCCGGGCAACATCCGCGAGCTGCAGAACTGCGTGGAGCGCGGCGTGGTGCTCTCACGCGGCGAGCTGTTGCAGGTTGACGCGCTGCCTGAGGCCATCCGCGAGCGCAACGACGCGCTGCATCAGCTGTTTCACAGCGATGAGCTGTCGATCAAGAAGCTGTCCGCGATGCTGGAGCGCGTGCTGATCAGGCGCGCCCTAGAGCAGACGCACGGCAACCGCACCAACGCCGCTAAGCTGCTGGAGATCAGCCACCGCGCGCTGCTCTATAAGATCAAAGCTTATGGTCTGGAGACGGTCGGCCTGGAATGACAACCACCTCACCCGCTGCTCACGCCTCACGCTCGACTTGCGCCGCGCTCGGCGCTTGCATCCTGACCGACGGGGCGGTATCGCTAAGGGCCTGGCCTTGACGCATCGCATCGCGGCATTAAATCTAACCTATCCCCGCGCGATCTCTCCTCACTCGCGCGCCCAACTCGCCCCCACAGGATCCCGATGAGCGTTGTTGCGACCATGAGCCCTGCGCTGCCTCTAGAGAGTGAGCGCTTCGCGAGGGCGTTGCACGCGCTCTTGCACGAGCTGGATCCCGCGCGTTGGCGTGATGAGCGCGAGGCGACGCTGCGCGTCCAGCTCGCGCAGCTGCAAGCCCAGCTCAGCGCGCTCGCCAGCCAGTACAGCGAGCACGCGGATCAGCGCCTTGAGGTCACGCGCGCGCGCCTCCACGAGCTTGAGGCGCTCCTGCGCTCCCACGCGCCCGACGCGCTGACGCGCGCTGAGGAGCTGCGCGACGCCTGGATGCGCTTTCGCACAAGCGCCATGCCCGCTTATGAGGGCTTAGCGGCGAGCCTCAAGGCCGTCGACGTGCGCGTCCCTAGCCTGCGCCCCACCAACTACCGTCGCAACGCCTTTCATGTCCTGGCCGCAGCCCTGTGCATCGGCGCCGCCCAGCTCATCCCTCACCTCACCCCGTGGGGGTTTAAGCCCGTCATGGCGCTCGCGATTGGCGCCGCCGTCATCGGCTGGTCCATGGAGCTTGGGCGCCGCTTCAGCGTGCAGATCAACCGCCTGCTGATGTGGGTGTTTCGCCCCGTCGCACACCCGCATGAGGCGCACCGCGTCAACTCCGCGACGTGGTATGTCACGGCGCTCGCGCTGCTGTCCTTGAGCCGCGACCCGATGCTGTGCTC
>CAYXWB010000189.1:6866-10122 GCA_964468515.1 uncultured Bradymonadales bacterium
GAGCTGCTGATCAAGCGCGTGGATGACAACCTCGCCATCCCCGTCAGCGCCGCCATCGCCGCAGGGCTGCTAGGCTTGCTGATCTAAGGCGGGGTGAGCGGCGCGCGATGCAGCGCGCCCGATCCGCTCACCAGGGCTGCGCGACGAGCTGAGAGCCATGTCGCGCCGCGTCAACCTCCTCATACCACACCCAGCCCCGCGCGCTGACAGGGCCGTGGGCTGCGCGACCCGTCGCGACCTCGTGGCGGCGCAGCTGCGCCAAGCGCGCGCCGACCAGCTGCACCTGCACCACCGCCCAGCCCGCGTGAGACAGCGACTCATAGACCAGCGCCCCCTCGCGATCAAAGCGCGGGCGCCACGCCCAGCGCGGGCTCGCTTCGGCGCCCGTGGCTGCCTCCTTGGCGACGGGCTGCAACGCCAAGACGTTGTTGGCGTAGAGCTTGATGGGGCGCACGCGCACCTCACTCGTGAGGTGTGCCTCGCTGCGATGCGTCCACGCCACCCGCAGCGCGTCCGCGCCCTCGACATGAATCGCAGGATCGGCGTGCACGACACGCTCGCCATCCACGCCATCATCCACGCGCAGCGGCGCGGACCACATGCGACCCGCGTCCTTGCTGATCGCGACGCGCACCTCCCAGCCAGCGTCACGACGCTCAAGCCAAGCGGCGGCCAAGAGCCCCGCGCGCGCGTCAACCTTCACCGCCCACTGATCGCGCGGCGTGACGCGCGAGGGCGTCACGATCGGCGCGAGCGTCGCAGGATCAAAGCTCGCGCCGTTGGGGCTCCATGTGCCCTGCATCACAAAGGCGCGCGAGACGTCGCCCACGCGCCCCGTGAAGCTCAACCACAGCGCGCCGCCTTGGCGTGTGAGCCACGGGTGCGCGTGATGTGACAGGCCCGTGCTCAAGCGCGCGGGCGCGCTCAGCGTGTGCGTGGCGCTCTCATAGATCGCGTAGACCAGCGGCTCATCGGCCGGATCTCCCAGCCCCTGCGCCACCACCAGCGCGCGCCCATCATCGCTCTCGATGAGGTGGGGGCGCACCAGATCGAGGCCGGGCATCGTCATCACAAGCGGCGCGGGCATGCGGCGCGGATCATCCTGGCGCTGGAGCATGATCCCGCGCTGCCCCACGCGCCCCTGCGAGCTCGCGATGAGCGGGACGCCTTGGCTGAGGGTGACCACCGCCGCTTGCGTCTGCACGATGGCGTCAGCGGGCGGCTCAGGCAGCGCCATGCCCCACGCGCCGCGCGTATAATCCTCGGGCGCGCGCGTCATCGCGCGCGCTGAGAGCGCGTCGCGCTGCGCTGACAGGTCAGCGTCTGGGTCGATGTCCGCTTCAAGCGCCCCATCCCAGGCGCCGACCAGCGCGCTGCCCGGCGCGCCCTCCGCTTGGCCGATGAGCGCCTCCGCGCGCGTCGTCGCGCTAGCGCGTGCGATGAGCTGCGCCTGACCGTCAAAGCGCTGGTCGAGCAGCTGCCCGGTCAGCTGCGAGACGAGCCCAGCGCGCGCGCGTGGGCTGCGCTGCACCAGCGCCCAAGCCCCCAAGAGCTGCCTGTCGGGCTGCCACGCCCCGAGCGCGTCGCGCACCGCCCAATCCCCCTCAAGCGCGCTAGGCTGGAGGATGAGCGCTGCGCCTAGATCCTCCACACGATCTTGCACATCCGGCATCGTCGCGGAGACGCCGCCCAAGACCACCGCAGCTGCGCCAGGCAGCTCCAGCGACCGCACGGCCCCTAAGCCGCGCGACGCGAGCCCCAGCGAGGACGCCTCGCGCGCCGACAGGTGGGGGCGATCAAGGCGCGCCTCAAGCTCACCCGATGGTCCAAAGTACCAGGTCTGGCGACGCACCTCGGCGCTGGCGGCCTCATAGACCTCGCCAAGCCCCGCCTCATAGTCGCGATCGGCCAGCTGGGCGCGCACACCAGGCGCCTCCACCACGGACAGCTCCGGCAGATCGACCGTGACCAAGATGTGCAATTGATAGCGCGCCGCCAGCTGCCCGTAGGTGTCCAACATGTGGCGCGCTACAGGATCGGTCAGCGCCAACAGCAGCAGCTGCGCGGGCTGGCGCTGCGGATAATGCGCGCGATAATAAGACACCTCGCGGTCAAGCCCCAGCAGCAGCTGCGCCAGCGCCCCCTGCGCGCTGGCCTCCTGGCGCGCCTGTGCCGCCTTCTCACCGACCAGCAGCGAGGGCAAGCTCAACCCCTCAGGCATCAGCACCAGCGACGCCACCCCATCGCGCGCGCAAGGCACCACGGCCTCAAAGATCAGCGCGTGGATCGCCTCACGCCACGCCTGCGCGTCGACCAGCGCCTCCACCTCCAAGCGCACGCTCATCGCGAACGCCAGCGCCGCAGGTGGCGCGGCGTCTGCCTGCTCAAAGATCGGGCTCAGGCACGAGGGCGCGGGCGCGCCGCGATCCTGCAACGTCGCGTCGTACACGCGCCCTGAGGGCAGCTCAGGCGTCATATCTTCACCACCCGCATCTGGTTGAACTCCCAGATCGGCCATATCCCAAGGCCCAGGCAGGTTCATGTCCCGAGGCGGCAGCTGCGGTGATGTGGTGTTGCCCCCAGGACCTCCCGGCACAGGCGCCGAGTCGTCACCACAACCCCACATCAGCGCGATCATCAAGATGGCGAACATGAGGCGCTTGGCGCGAGCGGTATGAGCGAGCATGAAGGCGGGCTCCTGATTAGTCGCAGGTGGTGCGCTTGGCGAGGACTTGTTGAAGCGTTAAGCTCCCTAGGTCAAGGAGAGATGACCTCATGGGCGCTGGATCTTTCGTCATGGGGGGGCATCTTCTCCATGTCCTAGCCTAGCGCCATCCTCGGCGCGCGTCAGGTACACCCCGCACAGCGGCATGTTCGCATGCCACGACGCGTCACCCTCCACGAGCGTGAGATCCATCATGTGGCTTAACTTGCATAAGAAGCTCAGCGTGCCTGAGCCTCAAGACGCCCTCCCCGGTCGTGACACCCCCATGACCTTCACCAACCGTCACCACGCGCTCGGCGCGCCTATCGCGCCCCCGTTCCCTGAGCACGCCCGCGAGATCGTCTTCGGCATGGGCTGCTTCTGGGGCGCGGAGCGTCGCTTTTGGCAGAAGCCTGGCGTCATCACCACCGCCGTCGGCTACGCGGGCGGCTCCACCCCCAACCCCACCTACCGCGAGGTCTGCTCCGGCGCCACCGGTCACACCGAGGTCGTGCGCGTCATCTTTGATCCTGCCAAGGTCAGCCTCGACGC
>CAYXWB010000190.1:0-10114 GCA_964468515.1 uncultured Bradymonadales bacterium
GACGCCGTGACGCATGGCGCCTGTGGAGCGCAAGCGAGAGAGCGACGAGGTGGCCCCAGCCTGAATGGAGACGTTGTCCTGTGTGCTGTCTTTGATCTCCACGCGCGTGAGCTGTGCGCCACCGCGCAAGGTGAGGCCAACCCGCGCTCCGGTGACGATCACGTCCTGCCACGCGCTCGCGTTAGCAGCCGCGCCTTGCAGCGTGATGGTCTGGAAGGCGACGCCTGCGGGCGCGCCGAAGGGTCGGATCAGCACCTCATTGTTGAGCGCGCCGTTGAGATCCATCGCGCCCTGCGCGGTGATCGAGAAGTCACCCTCGCCATCATCGTTCTGATCATGCGCCACGAACAGGATCTGCGTCCCAGGCGCCACGCTCATCGACGCGCCCGACGCGATCGTCAGATCACCCGTCACATAGACAGTGCCGCTCCAGCTCACCTGATTGAGCGCGCGGCCGCCAAAGTAAGGGCCAGAGTCCCAGCTCATCGGATCGTAGAGCACGCCAGTAAAGCCTTGCAGGTTGAGCCGCGACAGGCTTGAGGAGCTGACGCGTGACAGCACATCGGGGAAAGTGCCCAGGTAATTATAGCGCAGATCTACCGTGCCTGTGTCCACCCCTGAGGTGATCTCGACACTCCCATCTTGGCGCACAAGCTCAATGCTAGTGATAGAGATGGTGTGATTGCGATTACCAGTGCTGGAGTTGCTGAGGCGAAGGGTGACGAAGTCGATGGGGTCGGTGTAGAACCAGCCCCCGCCCGCGGAGCCAGAGTACGAGATGAGGCTGGTGTTGCCAGGCCCCATCAGCTGGCCTGAGGCGCCCGTGTTCGTCCCGGTGGCCGAATAAGTCACGAGCACACGCCGGATCTTCCACCCCGCTGGCGCTGTGTATCCTGGCGACATCGTCACCTGACTCACTGAGTTCGTCTTCATCAGCGTCAAGTTCGCTGGACTCTCGCGCTGCAACCGAGTCGCGCCTAACACCGCGTTGCCATAGATGTTGCTGTACTGAAACGTGGGCGTCGGCGAGCCGGAGGTGGTGACGAGCGCGAGGATGCCCACATCATCATTAAACTTGAGCACGTTGTTCGCGCTGGTCCCGCTGCTCGCCCCTTCAAACATCACACCCGCGCCACCATTATAGGTGATGATGTTGTGATTGAGCGAGGGGGCGGCGCCCGTGACATAGACGCCGTGGCCCTGGTTGTCGCGGATCGTGCTGTCCTCAATGAGCGGCGTCGCATTACCTGTGACATAGACGCCATGACGCATCGCGCCTGTAGAGCGCAGACGAGAGAGTGACGCGGCGGTGCCAGCCAAGATGGCCACGTTGTCTTGGGCGCTGTCTTTGATCTCCACGCGGGTGAGCTGCGCGCCGCCGTGCAAGGTGAGGCCGATCTTGGCGCCCGTGAGGATCACGTCCTGCCAAGCGCTCGCGTTAGCAGCCACACCTTGTAGCGTGATCGTCTGGAAGGCGACGCCTGCGGGCGCGCCGAAGGGTCGGATCAGCACCTCATTGTTGAGCGCGCCGTTGAGATCCATCGCGCCCTGCGCGGTGATCGAGAAGTCACCCTCGCCATCATCGTTCTGATCATGCGCCACGAACAGGATCTGCGTCCCAGGCGCCACGCTCATCGACGCGCCCGACGCGATCGTCAGATCACCCGTCACATAGACAGTGCCGCTCCAGCTCACCTGATTGAGCGCGCGGCCGCCAAAGTAAGGGCCAGAGTCCCAGCTCATCGGATCGTAGAGCACGCCAGTAAAGCCTTGCAGGTTGAGCCGCGACAGGCTTGAGGAGCTGACGCGTGACAGCACATCGGGGAAAGTGCCCAGGTAATTATAGCGCAGATCTACCGTGCCTGTGTCCACCCCTGAGGTGATCTCGACACTCCCATCTTGGCGCACAAGCTCAATGCTAGTGATAGAGATGGTGTGATTGCGATTACCAGTGCTGGAGTTGCTGAGGCGAAGGGTGACGAAGTCGATGGGGTCGGTGTAGAACCAGCCCCCGCCCGCGGAGCCAGAGTACGAGATGAGGCTGGTGTTGCCAGGCCCCATCAGCTGGCCTGAGGCGCCCGTGTTCGTCCCGGTGGCCGAATAAGTCACGAGCACACGCCGGATCTTCCACCCCGCTGGCGCTGTGTATCCTGGCGACATCGTCACCTGACTCACTGAGTTCGTCTTCGAAAGCGTCAGCCCTGTGGTGTCACCGGATTGCAGTCGGGTCGCGCCTAACACTGCGTTACTATAAATGTTGTTCGTGTTCACGACGGGGTTAGGAGAACCGGCCGTTGAGACGTAGAGGCCGAGGCCCTCGGCGCCGTTGAGGCGCAGCTGATTGCGCGTGATCTGACCTTGCGCGTTGCCAATGAAGTGCAAGCCGCGCGCGGTGTTGTCCTCGACCACCGACTCCGAGAGGTTGAGGGTCGAGGCGGTGATGCGGGCGCCATCCTCACCATTCTCAGCCAAACGCGCGCCGGTCGCGGTCATCACAGAGGACGCGTTGAGCGCTACGCCCGCAGCGCCGTTGTCGGTCGCGGTGAGCTGCGTCGCGACCACGCCCGCGCTCCCCGCGATGAGCGACAGGCCATCGGTGCCACACTGTGTCACGGTGAGGCGCGTCAGCGTCGCATTGTCCGCGTTGTTGAGCAGCACGCACGCGCCGCGCGACTGACGCGCCACGACATCCTCCAGCGTGGTCGCGTTGCGCAGTTCTAGGTTCACATCGCCGTACTCGAAGATCGCGTGCTTGATCGTGGACGGCGTGTTGCCCGAGATCACGACCCTGTCCCAACCACCGCGCACCTTGGCCGCAGCGTCTTGACCCGAGAAGATCACCGGCTCAGCCGCCGTCCCGTTGACGATGAGCTGGCCTTGCACCGTGATCGTGTAGTCGCCCGCCCCGATCGGCGCGGCGATGTCAGCGTACACGAACAAGACCTGCGTACCAGGCGCGATGGTCAGCGTCTGCCCTGCGGGCACCACCACGTCGCCCGTGATGATGATCGTGCCATACCACAGCGTCGTGCTGATGTTCGTGCCGCCGATATACTGGATGTCAGAGAAGCTGATCTGGCGGGTCGTCTCCGCGATCTGGCCCTGCGCATCGCGCACCTTCATGCGGATCGTGTAGACGCCCGAGGCCATGAAGTTGTGATTTTGGATCTTGGTCGTCGACCAGGGCGTCTCACAGGTGCCATCGTCGTCCCAGTCCCAGCACACCTCCAACGCGCCGGGCGCGGTCTCCGTGTCAGTCGACGCGGACGCGTCAACCGTCACGGTCGTCGCGTTGGTGATGGTCGCCGTGAACGACGCCACAGGCCCATCATTGCGCACGCTCAAGTAAGCGAGCGGCGAGGAGCCGACCTCACCGAGCGAGTCCACGGCGCTGGCGCGGATGGTGATGGTGCTGTTGGTGGGCGTGTTCATCGGCACCACATAGTCCACCGCGTGCGGCGCCACCGTGGTCGAGCCGATGAGCATGTTATTGGCGAAGAAGTCCACGCGCGCGATGGTGCGCCCGCCCGCAGGCGTCGGGTCCACCAAGATGCGCTGCGTGTTGCCTTGGGTGGTCTGCACGGTGCCTTGCGGCGAGATGAGCACGACCTCGGGGGCAGACAGCGACTGACAGGCGACGCCCGCGCACAGCGAGCCCGAAGCGCAGGCCGCAGCCTGCGACCACTCCAAGCAGGCGTCCGCGTCGTAATTGCCGCAGGTGATGATCTGCGTGCCCAAGCACTGGGTGGCGCCCGCGCTGGGACACTCATCTGAGCACGGCGCGGCGCACGCGCCCGCTTGACACACTTGGCCGCCTTGCGGGCACGCGCTCGGCGCGCTCCAGCTCAAGCAGGCTTGGCCGTTGAACAGGCCGCAGGTTTGGAGCTGCTGGCCTGAGCACTGCGTCGCGCCAGCGCTGGGGCAGCTGTCCATGCAGCCCTGGGACATGCCGCGCGGCGTGGGGTTATCGAGCACTACAAAGTCGGCGGCGTTGTCGTCGGTGTCAGCACGCTGCGCGTCGCGGCTCAGGCTCTTGCCAGCGCCCGTGGCGGGCGCTGGCGAGCCCTCCCCCGCGAAGACGTTCGAGGCGCTGAAGGTGCCATAACCGAGCGCGTCGACCACGCGCCCGCGCCACACGAGCTGCACGCTGTCAGGGCCGTTCTGAAAGTCGATCAGGGGGTGGGTGATATCCGCCAGCGCGCGCAATGCAGGATCACCTTGCGGATGCGCGATCACGAAGTAGCCATCCTGCGCGATCGTCTCACCGCTCAGCGGCACGCGGTGCGTCAGCGCGCCACCGTCGCCGTTGATCCCCACGATCTCCCAGCCGTCCAAAGCCTGACCGGGCGGCCCCCACAGCTCGATGAACAGCGTGTTCCCCGCGACAGTATCCGAGCCCACCGCGTCATAGAGCAGCTCATTGATGATCAGCGCGGCAGGGGTCGCGCCAAGCTCGCAAGCGCCCGCTTGGCAGACCTCGAAGCTCGCACAGGCCTGTGAGGTGCTCCACTCCAAGCAAGCGTCCAGATCATACTGACCGCAGGTGCGCACGCCGCCTGCCGTGCACTCGGTCGCGCCTGCGGTGGGGCAAGCGTCAGTGCAGGGCAGATCACAGGCGTTATTATTGCAGCTCGCGCCGCCTGGGCAGCTCACCGCACCGCCAAACTCCAAGCAAGGATCGGCGTCAAAGTCACCGCACGTCTCCAAACGACCATCGGGCGCGCAGCGCGAGGAGCCGAGCGCGCAGGCGTCGGTGCAAGACGGGACGCACACGCCGCTATCGCAGGCGAAGCCGCCAGGACAAGGCGTGGGCGTGGAGCGATCGAGGCAGCTGTCGGAGTCAAACTCACCGCACACGCTCACGCCCATGTTATCGGGGCTACACAGCGACTGACCGGGCTGGGGGCACTCATCGGCGCAGGTGTCCTGACACGCGCCCGCGCTGCACGACTCACCGCCACCGCAGGCCACAGGCGCGCTCCAAGCGCGGCACGCGCCGCTCGCCACACAGGTGCGCACGCCATCATTCAAGCACTCGGTGGCGCCGAGCGCAGGGCAGCTGTCTTGACAGCCCTGCGCGCAGACGCCACCGCTGCATGACTCGCCATCAGCGCACGCCACGGGAGGCCCAAGGTCGAGGCAGCTGTCGGAGTCAAACTGACCGCACGCGCGCACGCTGTCACCAAAGCACGCGGCGGCGCCGTCAGCGGCGCACTCATCCGAGCAGGGCGCGGCTTGAGCGACGCACGCGCCCTGCTCACAGCGCTCACCAGCGCCGCAGGCGACATCGCCGCCAGGCTCCAAGCAGGCGTCTTGATCGAAGTTCGCGCAGACCTGCACGGTCTGCTCATCGGCGCACAAGGTGGCGCCGATCACGCAGGTGTCGCGACACCCGCTCGCGCAGCGGCCCGCGTCGCAGGTGCTGCCCTGCGCGCACGCGATCGTCTCAGACAGCTCCAAGCAAGCGTCATCATCATACTGCCCGCACACCTGATAGCCGCCACCCCCATCACAGCGCTGCTCGCCCTGGGCGCACGCGTCAACGCAGGGCTCATCGGGCCTCATGTCCGCGTCGGGCGTCATGTCAGGATCAGGCGTCATCTCCTCATTCGCATCGGGCACTATGTCGACCCCAGGCAGATCGACGGGCACGTCAGGCTGCTGCGGCGCGCTCGGCTCATCCGGGTCACAGGCGACTAACAGGAGCAGGCAGAGCAAGCCCCAACGGGCGGGCCAGCGTGATGAGCAAGAGTCCATGAAGACCTCAGCGCGATGAGAGGGCGTTGACAGGAGGTTGACGCAACGAGCAGATTCCTAGGGCGAAGCTATTATACAAGAACATGCTCAACCGCCAGCTTCGTTTGACACGCAACTCTATGCGTGCACGATCAAAACTTGAGGGCGAGGGCCACCTTTCTTGCCAAGCGCGCCACGCCATGCGAGGGCGTCGCGTGGATAGAGCGCGCGACCACAAGAGCCAAGCGCCTGCGCGCGTCGTCAAGAGGATGACAGCGCGCGCGGCGCGCGCGCTGGACGCCTCACGTCGCGGCGAGTATGATGCTGCGCAAATGCGACGCGCTGTGGAGGTCTCCACAGCGCGCGATTAACGATTGAGGAGAGGCGCGATGCACCGGCACTTGGCCATGATGAGCCTGATCGCGATGACGGGCGCGGCGCTGCCCGCCGCCGCGCAGTCCAAGGATGATGTCGCTGAGCAGCTCAAGCAGCTCAACGAGCGGGCGCGCGATCGCTACAAAGCGGCCGACTACGAGGGCGCCATCGCGCTGTTTCAAGAGGCCTACGCGCTGGAGCCCGTGCCCAACCTGCTGTTCAACATCGCCAAGTGCCACGAGAAGATGCGACAATGGGAGGAGGCCATCTCCTACTATGAGCAGTTCATCGTCGCGCCCGAGGTCGACAGCGAGACGCGCCAGACGGTGTTACAGCAGATCAAGCAGCTGCGCGAGGTGCAGCGCATTGAGCTGGCGGAGCGCGATGCGGCGAGCGGCGCCAGCGACGGCCAGCAGGACGTGGTGAAGCCGCCCGCGGAGCCTGCCCCCGAAGGCCCAAATCACACCCTCGCTTACACGCTCATGGGTACGGGCGGCGCGCTGGTGATCGGGGGCGCGGTGTTTGGCCTGCTCGCGATGGGGCAGCAATCGACGTTTGACAGCGCCACCACGCTGAACGATCGTCGCGCGGCACGGGACAGCGGTCAAACCTACGCGCTCATCGCCGATATCGGCTATGGGGTGGGCGTGGTCGCCGCAGGCATCGGCTTGGTGTTATGGTTGACCGGCGGCGAGGCAGAGGCGCAGGTCGCGTCGCCGCAGGGCGACGATAAGGCGCGCACGGGCGCCGCTGTGCAACCCTGGGTGATGCCCGGCGAGGGCGGCGGCGTGCAGCTCAATTGGAGCTTCTAAAGGGTGCGAGGCCAGCGAGCGCTCGGCGCATGAGGCTGACTGATGACGAACGCCACTCGTGAACAAAAGCGCATGGTCTTTGAGCGGATGCTCGGCAAGGTCGTGGCCGGTAAGTACCGGATCACGGGCCTGCTGGGCTTCGGCGGCATGGGCGCGGTGTATGAGGCGGTGCAGAGCCCCATGGAGCGCAAGGTCGCGCTCAAGCTCATCCCCACCTATGACACCACCGCCGCCACGCGCTTTGAGCGCGAGGCCACCACCGTCAGCAAGCTCACCCACCCCAACACCGTCACCGTCTTTGACTATGGCCAGACCGATGATGGCCACCTGTACCTGGCGATGGAGCACTTGACCGGCTACACCTTGACCGATCTGGTCCGCGCGCAAGGGCCGCTTGAGCCGCGCCGCGTGGTGCACATCGCCGCTCAGATCTGTCGCAGCCTCAACGAGGCGCACCGCATCGGGATCATCCACCGCGACATCAAGCCCGACAACATCTTCTTGATCCAGGTCGATCGCGATCCTGACTATGTCAAGGTGCTCGACTTTGGCATCGCCAAGGCGGTGCACGGCCACCACGATGAGGACGTCAACCTCACCGCAGAGGGCCGCATCGTCGGCACGCCGCGCTACATGAGCCCCGAGCAGATCCTCGCCCAACCCATGGATCATCGCGCCGACATCTACAGCTTGGGCTGCATCATCTTTGAGATGATCTGCGCTGGGCCGCCGTTCACAGGCACCAACACCGCCTCGCTCATGATCAGTCACGCCCAGCAGCAGCCGCCCTCCTTCTTGGAGCGCCTCGACTCAGCCAGCGTCATGCGCCTGCCCCCAGGCCTTGAGAGCGTGGTCTTGCGGGCGATGGCCAAGAACCCTGCCGCGCGTCAGCCTAACACCGAGGCGCTGCGCGAGGAGCTGGAGCAGGCGCTGCGCATCAACCAAGCCTACAGCGGCGCGCCAAGCGGTCACTACACCGGCCCTCAGCAGCCGCTGCCCTCCTATCATACCGGCCAACACACCGGGCCGCACGGCTCCCCGCCCTCGCTCGGGGCCACCCCCTCGGGTCAGCACGCCCCCATGCCCACAGGGCAGCACGCGCCTAGCCCCACCGGCAGCTTTGAGCGCCACACCGGCGACTTCGCGCGCCAGACCGGCGATCTGCCCGTCGCCCCGGGAGGCTTCACGGGCAGCTTCGCGGGCAATCAGACGCCGCTGCCAGCGCCCACGCGCAGCAAGAAGCCGCTGATCGCGGTCGGCGTCATGCTCGTCGTCGTCCTCGGCCTCATCGCGCTGCTGGTGTTCAAGCCCAATCCAAACGACAAGCGCACGCCTGGCGAGGTCATCGCGCCACCGCGTGACACCGCAGGTGTCGTCGCGCCACAAGACAGCGCGCCCGCCGAGGTGCTGTTTCGCATCGAGTCATCGCCTGAGGGGGCCTCGCTGCTCACGCTGCCCGCGCGCAAGTTCATCACGACCACGCCTCACACGCTCAGCCTCGCAGCAGATGCCCCCCCGACAAGCTATGTGCTCTCGCGCCAAGGCTACCAAGAGGCTCAGATCACGCTCGATCCTGCGGTGCCCGATGAGAACTTCTTCACCATTGATCTGATCCGCGAAGAGGAGCCCGCCGCCCCCGCCAAGGTCATCACCAAGCGCGATCCGATCAGCCGCAAGCCCCCACGCAAGCCCTCGCCTCCCCCCGTGGAGCCGACGCCCACACAGCCCACGCCTGCCGTGGAGCCCCTCAAGCCCAAGCAGCCGCTCATTGAGCTGCTCGAAGATAAGCCCAACGATCACAGCGGCATCGGGCGGCTGCCTTGACCTCGCCACCTCCAGGTGCCATGAAGATTTGTCCCGAATGTCAGACCCAGTATGCCGACACCACCGACTTCTGTGAGCGTGACGGCATGAAGCTGCGCCCCGTGCGCACGCAGGCCGATGATCCGCTGATCGGCGTCGCCCTCGATGGCCGCTGGATCATTGAGGCCAAGATCGGTGAGGGTGGCATGGGCGCGGTCTATCGCGGCAGCCAGCGCAGCGTCAACCGACAGGTCGCCATCAAGACCCTGCGCCCCGCCCTCACCGATAATGATGAGTTCGTCGATCGCTTCTTTCGTGAGGCCAAGATCGCCACGACCATCAATCACCCCCACGTCGTCACCGTGCTCGACTTCGGGCAGACCGCTGATGACATCTTGTTCCTCGCCATGGAGTTCTTGGACGGCGCTCCGCTGTCAGGGCGCCTCGGCGGTGAGCCACTGAGCGAGCTTCAGATCGTCCAGATCGCCGGTCAGATCGCCTCCGCGCTCGCCGCCGCTCATGAGCAGAACATCGTCCACCGTGACCTCAAGCCCGATAACATCTTCCTGCTCGATATGAGCGCCAACGAGGTCTTCATCAAGGTCCTCGACTTCGGCATCGCCAAAGTCTCCGATGGCTCCACGCAGTACACCCGCACTGGCCAGATCTTTGGGACGCCCGATTATATGAGCCCCGAGCAGGCCAGCGGCGTCGAGCTGGATGGGCGCAGCGACCTCTACGCCGTAGGCTGCATCCTGTACGAGCTGCTCACCGGCGCGCCCCCCTTTCAGGCCAACACCCCCATGGCCATCCTGCTCGCTCACATGGGCACGCCCGTCACGCCCATGGCCGAGCGTGGGGTGCAAGTCTCCCCAGGCCTAGAGGCCGTCGTCATGCGGCTGCTCGCCAAGCAGCCCGGCGAGCGCTACGCCAACGCCGCCGCGCTCGGTCATGCCCTGCGCGAGCTTCAGTCGGAGCTGGAGGGCCAGAGCGCGCTGCGTCGCTCGCAAGCCATGGGCTCCGCCCACAGCATCGCGCTCGCGGGCACCGCCGAGATGACCGCCCTCACCCCTCCCCCGCTCACCGCGCCCTCACGCGTGACCACCCCTGAGCACATCGCCGGCGCGGTGACGCCGCAGCGCACGCCAACCTTAGACGCGCTTGATGACGACGAGGACATCCCCGTCAAGCGCAGCAGCGCCCCCCTCATCCTCGGCGCCATCGCCCTGCTCGTGATGATCGGCGCGGGCAGCGCGTTCATCCTCTACAAGACCCTCAACACCGACGCGGTCGCGCAGCCCGCACCCTCCCAAGCGGCGGCCATTGTGGCGCCCCCAGGCGACTCACCCACGACAACACCTGTCGCCGTGATGCCCTCAACCCCTGAT
>CAYXWB010000191.1:0-10107 GCA_964468515.1 uncultured Bradymonadales bacterium
GGTGGAGCGCATCATCCGCGTGACCGCCGATCACTTCGGCATCAGCGCGGCCGACATCTGCGGCGCGCGTCGCACGCGCCACATCAGCGAGCCGCGCCAGCTGGCCATGTTCCTCGCCAGAAAGCACACCGATCACTCGTTCCCCGAGCTGGGTCGCATGTTCGGCGGCAAAGACCACACGACCGTGATGGCCGCTTGTCGCAAGCTCGAAGCGCTCGACAAGGGCGGCGACGTGACGCTGCGCGCGCAGATCGACACGATCGAGGCGCGGCTGCGCTGAGCCGCTGCGTTTTGGGCGCTCGCGCTGGGCGCGTCAGCGCGCTGAACTACAGGCGTGCAGCCGCGACAGCGGCTGCGAGCGCTGGCGTGACTTGGACGATCCCCGCATAACATCTAGTTGAGCGACGCACCGCTCGGGAGGTTGTGCTGAAGACCTCCCTCAACGCGAGCGCGCTGCATCGCTCAAGTTACGCTTGGCGCGCTTCGCGCTCGCGTGTGCGCGCGAAGCGCGCACAGGTCAGGCTTGGCGCGCGCGAAGCGCGCGCCCGATCCGGCAGGGCGCCTGAGGGCGTCCGCGCCCTCAGGCGTCTGGATCGGCGATGGCGAAGCCGCCGGGCGGCTCCCAGGCGCCATCGGCGTCGAGCGCGGTCATGATCTCGACGCCGCGATCGGTGACGGCGATGGTGTGCTCATACTGTGCGGAGCGCTTGCCGTCTTGGGTGACGGCGGTCCACTTGTCGTCGAGCACCTTCATGGCCCAGGTGCCCTCATTGATCATGGGCTCAATGGTGAAGGTCATCCAGGGTCGAAGGCGCACGCCAGTGCGCATCTTGCCGGTGTGCGGGACCTGCGGCTCCTCGTGGAACTTGCGCCCGATGCCATGCCCCACGAAGTCACGCACGACGCCGTAGCCGCGCCGCTCGGCGAAGCTCTGGATGGCGTGGCCCACGTCGCCCAGGCGCTTGCCGGGCTGCACCACCGCGATGGCGCGGCGCAGCGACTCAAGCGTGGTCCACATGAGGCGCTGGGCCTCGGGGCTGACCTGCCCGACGGGCACGGTGGAGGCGTTGTCGCCGTAGAAGCCGTCCACGATGAGGGTGACGTCGATGCCGACGATGTCGCCCTCGCGCAGGATGCGCGAGGTGCTGGGGATGCCGTGGCAGATCTCCTCGTTGATCGAGGTGCAGACGCTGCGCGGGTAGCCGCGATAGTTGAGCGTGGCGGAGCGGGCGTCGTTGGCCTGGGCGAAGGCGACGATCAGGTCGTCAAGCTCCTGGGTAGAGATGCCGGGCTTGACGTGCTCCAGCAGGTGAGCGAGGCCGCGCGCGGCGACGCGGCCAGCGCGGCGCATGCCCTCGATCTCCTCGGTGGATTTGAGCTTGATCTGGGGCTGACTCTGGCGAAACAACATCACACGCTCCTGACGATGAGCGCGCCCGCGGTGTGGAGGGCGCATCCTGCGAAGACGGTGTTCTAACCTCGCTTGAGCGCGCGATGCAAGCGCGCTGTGAGGATTGGCCGACAGCGAGAAGGGCCGCGCCTCCTGTGCAGGAGGCGCGGCCCTTCTTGACGCGTGTAGCGGTTCAATCGCTCAAGCGTCGCTCACTCGATGGCGCCCACGGCGGTGTTGTAGATCTGCTCCATGCGGTAGCCGGTGAGCTTCTGGGCGACCTCATTGTCGTTGGCGCCAGCGGCGGCTGACCACTGGAAGGTCAGGCCGACGCCTGCGTCGCAAGGGACCCAAGAATAGAACTCTGGCGAGATGACGCAGCTGGGCAGGCTGCCACCCAAGCGGTCGAAGCTGTCCGCTTGGCAGAATGGGTGGTTCGCGATCTCGGGGAACTGGGCGCCGCTGCCCTGCTCAAGCTCAAGCTTGAGGATGAGGCCGGAGTCACAGTACTTTTGATCAGCACGCCCAGGGAACGGCTTACACTCGGAGGGGTTCTCGGAGAAGATGTAGTTGGGGCACTCCGAGCTCTCCTCACACGGCATCACCGTGTCCAAGATGCAGGAGGACTGCGTCTCGGCGATGAACTGGCCGATGGCGGAGAGCGCCTCGGAGAAGTCATCACCGCAGAGCAGGCCAAGCTCGGTCACGGAGAGGTCTTGCGGGTCGGTGATCTGACCTGAGGCGAGGGCGGCGAGGGTGTTGGCGTTGGGATAGAAGTTGGTGAAGCTGCGGATGAAGCGCTCATAACGATCACCCGAGTACGCGGAGCCGAGCGTGGGGCTAGAGCAGGTGGGCGAGGCCAGAGGTTGCTCCATCCCAGCTGGGCATTCAGGGAGGGGTCCGGTGGGGCGGTTGGCTTGGCCATGAATAGACGCCATCAGCAGCTCGCCATCAGACACGACGCGGCCCTTGGTGGCGTTGAGGTGCTCAAGCATCCTCTCCTTGCTGAAGGAGATGCTCCAAAGCGGTGACTGCTCATCAGGGATAGCGCTGGAGTTGTAATAGTCACAGCTGCGCTCGCCGCAGGCGTCAGCGAAGATGTCGAGCGTATCGGAGGAGCAGTCATTCTCATCGGTGACGAAGATGACGGCGAGGCCGGAGTCTTTGCGGATGAGGCCGTGGTTGGGGGCAGCGGGGTCGTAGGCCATATTCTCAACATCCTCGAACGCGCCACCGGTGAGGGCAGGGTCGAGGGCGTTGACGACGGCCTGGATGCCCTTCTCAATGCCGAAGCCGCGCGTGCCCACGAGGCTCATGCAGCCAAAGTCAGCGTCAAGGCGCGCCTCATCAATGGTGCCATTCTCGAGGCGATAGTCGTTAGCGCGCAGCACCTTGGGGATGGCGCGATATTGGTTCGACTGAGGGAACAGGTCGAAGACGTCGAAGGCGCCATCGCCGTTGGTGTCAATCTCAGGGTTCGCGTCAACGGTGGGGCAGCCCGCGGTCTGACGACGCAGCGCGCAGTTGATCTGCACATCGGTCCAGCTCTCAAACGGGGCGCTGTCGGCGGGATCGGCGAGGCAGCTCAAGGCGACGGTGATGGTGTCGCGTATGGGGCCGAAGCCATTGTCCAACGTGCCCGTGCACTCTGGTGCGGAGCCGGGGACAGGCTGGGGGGTGGACTGCAGCTGGAAGGGGATCGAGACGGGCTCGACGCTGCCTGGGAAGTTTGAGGGCGGGACGTGGGTCGTGGTGACGCCGATGTGGAAGTTGATGGTGGTGCGGGTGAGCTGCTGGATAAAGGTCTGGAAGTTCTCGCGCAAGACCTTCTGCTCTTCGCACATGGAGCCGGAGTTATCGATCATCCAGAGGATGTCGATGTCGACCTGCTTGGTGGCGCTGGTGGGGATGGTCTTCTGGATGGCGCCCGAGGTGCTGATGAACTGCACGGGGTGATCATTGCAGGCGGCGATGGTCAGGGCTGAGGCGCTGATCGTGAGCATCGTGCTCAGCGAGGCGATGCGGCCGACGCGCTGACGCGTGCTTGGCTTGCGCTGTGTCATGTTCCAACTCTCCTCAGTGTGGCGCGTCGAGGCGCGCCCAGATGGGCGACATGGGCGCGCGCGCGGCGCGGCCTGCTCTCACGGCCCCGAGCGTAGCGTAAGCGCGCGAGCGTGTCTATCAGACACAAGAAAAGACGAAGCGCGCGGCCCCTCGTGGGGGCCGCGCGCTTGGTCTGTCACGGCTCATCCTTCACGCCTTGGCGGCGATCAGGAGATGTGCGTGGTGTAGGGCAGCAGCGCGATCTGGCGAGCGCGCAGCACGGCGCGACGCAGCTTGCGCTGGTTGCGGGCGCTGACGCCGGTGATGCGGCGAGGCAGGATCTTGCCCGTCGAGGTCACGAACAGCTTGAGCAGCTCGGGGTTCTTGTAGTCGATCTTCCAGTTGGGGTTCTGGTCAAAGGGATCGACCTTGCGACGGCGGCGCCAGTTGATGCGAGAGTACTTCGCCATGATGCTATAATCCTTAGCTTCTAAAGGTGCGGTGAGCGCGGGTTGAGCTTAACGTGAGCCGCTGGCGAGCGGATCACTTGATCTTGGCCTCGACGAACTCGACGTGCTGTCGGATCTTCGGGTCATACTTGCGCAGCCGCAGCTTATCGGGCGTCTTCTTCTTGTTCTTGGTGGTCGTGTAAAAGAAGCCAGTCCCCGCTGAGGAGACGAGCTTGATCTTCTTGTCGTTGCGCATGGTCAGCCTCCGTGGAGGCGGCGCACCCCTCTAAATGGAGGCGCGGCGCCAATCATGATGGTGTGTCGGGTGGCGCTTTGCGCCCACCGCTGGTCTAGGCGCGAGCGCCCGGACAAGGGTCGCGAAGCTAGAGGAAAAGCCCCCCTCGCACAAGCTTAAAGTGTGGCCTCAGGCGATCACGCGCGCGGGGAAGCCCTGCGCGCTCAGGCGCGCGCAGGCCTGCTCCAGATCGGCGCCTTCAGGCGCCTCGACCGTGGCGCGCTTGGCGTCAAGCTCGACCACGACCGCCTCGCGCTCGACCTCAAGCGCCTTGCTCAGCACCCCCGCCACGCTGCGCGCGCAGCCCTGGCAGCTCATCCCCTCGACCAAGAACGTGACTTTCTGACTCATCGCATCACCTCAGGGTGTATAACTTCTGCGTGTAGACGCGCCTGCGGGCGCGTGATGGCGCGCAGTGTCGCGCCATCACGCGCCCAAGGCAAGCTCATGACGATGGATCCAAGCGCTGCACGCTTGGGTCATACACGACGACGCTTTGATGAGCCGCACCCGCATCTTGATGGCCGAGGACAGCGTCCTGTTCGCGCGCGCCTTGGCCGATCTGATCGAGTCTCAGCCCGATCTGTCGCTCTTGGCGGTGGCCAGCGATGGCGAGCAGGCTGTGCGTCAGTGCGAGGCGCTGCGCCCCGACCTGATCGTGATGGACATCCAGATGCCGCGCATGAGCGGCCTGGAGGCCACGGCGCAGATCATGGCGACGACGCCCACGCCGATCTTGGTGGTCACGAGCGATCCGCGCGCAGGCGGTGAGGCGCTGTCGTTTCAGGCGTTGCAGGCGGGGGCGCTGGATCTGATCCCGAAGCCGACGACCTTGGGCGACGCGCGCTACGCGCAGGAGTTCTTGCGCAAGGTGAGGCTGCTGGCGCAGATCCCAGTGATCCGGCATGTGCGGGGCGGCCGCGCGCATCGTGCGAGACAACCTACGGCGCCCGTCTCCCAGCTTGGGCGCGCGCCGGAGCCGTCGCAGACGCCGCTCATCGGGGTGGTGGCCTCGACGGGAGGCCCGCGCGCGCTGGGGCGGCTGTTGGAGCAGCTGCCGGCGCAGACGCCCGCCGCGCTCTTGGTGGTGCAGCACATCACGCGCGGCTTCACCGCGCACTTGGCGCGCTGGCTCAACGAGCACAGCGCGCTCACGGTGGTGGAGGCCAAGGCCGGGGAGCGACCGCGCGCGGGGCATGTGTATCTGGCGCCGTCGTCGCGCCACATGGTCTTGACCAGCGCGGGCACGCTCGCCATGCATCCGGGCGATCACGCCGAGGGGCACTGCCCAAGCGGCGACGCCTTATTAGAGAGCATGGCCCGCCACGCGGGCAGGCGCACGGTGGGGATGATCTTGAGCGGCATGGGCGAGGATGGGGCGCGCGGGCTGATGAGCGTGCGCGAGGCGGGCGGCTTCACGCTGGCGCAAGATCGCGCCAGCGCTGTGGTCTACGGCATGCCAGGGGCGGCGCTCGCGATGGGCGCGGTGGATGAGGTCGTAGCGCTGGATCAGCTCGCGCGCGTGGCCTTGGCGCGCGTGGCGCGCATCCTTCACGCTGGGGGGAGCTGATGGGGGGCGGTGGCGAGCATCTGCTGGTGGCGCGCGCGAGCGCGCTGATCGAGTCGTGGACTGGGATCACGCTCACCAACTCGGCGCCGAGCCGCTTGCTTGAGTTCTTGCAGCGGCGCGCGCGCGCGCTCGGCTATGACTCACCGCGCGCCTATCTCGACGCGCTGGAGGGCCAGCGCCCGCGCGATCCGGAGCCGACGCAGCTCATCAACCTCGTGAGCAACGGCCTGACCTCATTCTGGCGCGACGCGCCGCAGCTCAACGCGCTGGAGCTCGCGCTGCGTCAGCTCTCCCAGGGGCGCGACCTCACGCGCGATCCGCTGCGCATCTGGTGCGCCGCGTGCTCCACTGGCGAGGAGGCGTATACGGCGGCGATGATCGCGCAAGAGGCGAGCTTGGGGTGTGTGGTGGTGGGCACGGATGTGAACACGGAGGCGCTGGCACAAGCGCGCTCAGGCAGCTACAGCGCGTGGAGCTTGCGCAGGCTCGATGTCGCGCGCAGGCAGCGCTGGTTCGATGAGGTTGAGCCTGGGCAGTGGACCTTGCGCGAGTCGCTGCGTCGCCACGTGAGCTTTCGCCAGCACAACCTGCTAGAGCGCGCGCCGCGCGCGCCGCATCCCGACGGCTGGGATGTGATCTTGTGCCGCAACGTGCTGATCTACTTTCGACAGGAGGCCGCCTCGCAGGCGCTCACGCACCTGGCGAGCGCGATGTCGCCGCTGGGCTACCTGATGCTCGGCAGCAGCGAGCCGCTGGTGAGCACGGTGCCAGGGGCGTCGCTGTTTCGCGCCGCGCGCCAGGGCGCGGGGTTTGTCTATCGCCTCAGCGCGACGGCGCCGGGGCGCACCGCGATGAACCTGCCGCTGGCGCCGCTGGACGCGCCGCTGCTGTCAATGGGGGAAGAGGGCTCAAGCGCTGAGACGCTGGAGGAGCAGACCGCCGAGTTTGATCCTAACGCGACGGTCCACGCGCTGCTGAGCGCGGCGGTGGATCACCTGCGCCAGCGCGATCCTGAGACGTCGCTGGCGAGCTGTGAGGCGGCGCTGTGTTACGACCCGTTCATCCCCGAGGGGTTCTTCTTGATGGGGGTGCTGCTGCGCAAGCTTGGGGCGCCCGCGCGCGCCGCCGACGCGATGCGCAAGGCGTTGTTTTTGCAGCCTAATCACTGGCTCGCCGCGTTCGAGCTGTCGCAGCTGGCGCAGCGCGCCGGGGAGCTTGGCCGCGCCCAGCTCTACGCGACGCAGGCGCTGCGAGGGATGGAGGCGGATGAGGCGCTGTTTGGGCTCGTGGCGCTGCGCCGGCTGTTCGCCAGCGCCATCGCGCCGGGGGCGCGCCGAGAGCGTCTTCGCGCGATGTGCGAGGACGCGCTGCTGTCGGCGCGCCTGTCACCTCACTGAGGGGCGGTGAAGGTGTGGGTGGCGCTGCCCGTGTTGCCGTAGCGATCGGTGACGCTCACCACCGCCTCGTAGCGCTGCCCTGCGGTCAGCCCCGTGGTGGGGAGGGTGAAGCGGGTGACGGGCACATCAGCGCGCCCATCGACCGTCTCAGGGGCGGTGGAGAGCAGCGCGCCATCGTAGCGCGCGACCTCGGCCATGGCCTCATCGCGCACGATGACGCTAAACTGCGTCAGATCGACCAGATCCTCACCGACCTCGACAGGATCGGAGACGTTGGTGGGGACCGCCATGTGACGCATGCGGTAGGTGCCCTCAACGCGACCCCAGTCGCCATCACCCCCGACGACGCGTAGGGCAGGGGCGGCCGGGTAGCCGAGCTGGCCCCGCACGCCTCGCGCGTCGTCGCTCAGCGTGATGGCGATGGCGCTGGAGGGTCGCACCTCGAAGGCGCCTGAGGTCAGGCTGTAAGGGGTGCGCACGCCCGCTTGGGAGCTGTGGCCGCTGACCTGAAAGCGGTAGGTGCCAGTGGGGAAGTGCTTGAGCTCCTCCCAGTAGACGGCCCACAGGTGATCGCCTGACTCGGCCTGCCAAGTGCGCGTGACCATGAGCGGGTCGCGGTTATCATAGGGGCGCGCGCTGGGGCCGAGCACGGGCTCCCACTGACCGCCTTGGGTCTGACGCTCCAGCGTGACATGGGGGGCCTGTGGGCGCTCCGCGCCAGGATCGCCGCCGACCCAGCTGAAGTTGTGCTGGGTCAAACGCTCCAGCTGCGCGGGCATGTCTTGCACGATCTGGCCCAGGCGCGCAGGATCGGTGTCATCAATGGCAAACTCAGGGCTGTCGCGTCGCGAGTAGACCATCGGCAGCGCGCTAGGCACCGCAGGCTGAATGGGCTCACCGAGCAGCATGCCCACGGCCTCGACGGCGCGCTCGCGCAGATAGTCACCGCCGCGCGGCCCCCACGGGCTGAAGCCCGCCTCATAGCCGCCCTGGAAGTAGCTGAAGGCGTAGTCAGGGTAGTCGTCGATGGGCATCGGCGTGGACTGCCCTGGGAAGGGGGGGCTGTCACCGCGCAGGTTGCGCGGCGTGAGGTAGAACTTGTGATCTTGGGCGTAGCCGAACACGAACGAGGCCAGCGGATCGATCCCATACGCATCACGCATCGCGCGCAGCACCTCCCACCCCAGCTCCATGGTCACCTCGCCGGGCATCGTGACGATGGTCATGCCGTCGAGGTTGAGCGCGCTGATCTGGCTGCGCAAGAACAGCGAGGGGGCGATGTTGAAGAGGACCTGATGGACGCCAAAGCAGCGCACGGTGCCAAGGGGCGCGTGGGTGGCGTAGTCATTGTCTTCAGCCTTCGCGACGGAGCATTGCAAGCCGCCGTAGCGCAGGTCATCAAACGGCGCCAGCGTGCTGATGAACTCGCCAGCCTCATAGCCTAACAGGTCGCTGGTCATCGGGAAGCGCATGGTGACGCCGCCCAAGGAGACTTGCGCCTTGGTGGTGATCCCCTCCAGCGCATCCCAGACCTGATCGGCGAAGAGCTGGCCGATGTGATCGAACTTGTGCGACTCGCGATGGCCCGTGCGATCGCCGCGCGGCGACATAGAGCCGCCGTTGGAGCTGAAGAACATGACCGGCACGTGGCGCTCGTAGCGCGCGGCCAGCTTGCGCTCCAGCATGCTCTCAATGGCGCCGGGCGCGTCGGTGGAGTGATACTCGCGAGACGTGTTGAACGTGCCGTGCATGCCGAAGCTGGTGAGCACCGCGCGTGGGTTGCCCTCTAAGTCGTCGACGCGCAGCAGCAGCGCGCGGTTGTCATCAAAGGGGGGCGTGGCGCTCCAGCGATCGCTGGCGACGCGATCATCGGTGTCAAAGGCCTCGGCCACGGTCCAGCCCATGCGCGCGGGCTTCATGTCATCAAGGGCGGCCTGCGCGGCCTCGACGATGGAGTCCACATACCAGTCGAAGGCCTGCTGGTGGAAGGCGTCCACGCCGAGCAGGCCCAGATCAAGCAGCGCCTCGCGCGGCAGGTGCAAGAAGCGCCCTGGACCCGAGTGCGTGTGCGTGCCGGAGATGACCAAGCTGTCGCGCCAGTTCTCACCCGTGAGCGTCTGCAGCCGCTGGGCCACGGCCTCGTGCATGGGCATGGTGGGGAACACCGATGGCAAGCGGATCAGCATCAGCGGGCGGCCGCCGCTGTCGAGCGCGAGCGCGCGCACGTAGAGGCCGTGGAGCTGGCCCGCGGTGGGGTCCATGGACTCGGTGTAGCGCCCGCGACGGCCCGAGCCGCCGCCATAGCCTGCGGCGGGCAGGCCGATCGGCGTCTGCAGCAGCACGTTGCCCACGCCCGCCTGGAGTGGGCCAGGCGCGTCGCTGTCGATCGGCGCGCGGGTCACGTCCTCGTCGTAGTCGAGGCACGCCCCGTCATCGCCGCAGACTTGCCCGCTGTCACACTCAGCGTCGAGCCGACAGTTGACGCGGCAGCGCTGGTCCACGCAGGCCATGCGCGTGCTGATGCCTGGCTCAATGGCCTCAAAGCGCGCGCCACAGACCCCCCAGCTGCGCGCGCGCTCGCACGCGGGCGGCTCATAGCAAGCGCCCGCGACGCACACCTCACTCGCCGCGCAGTCGCGCTGATAGGTGCATGGATCGCCTGGCACCAGGGGCGGCGGCCCATCGGGGAGCTCATCCGGGGCCTCATCGGGCGCGTCGCTCGTGGCGTCTGCGTCCGCCACCATGTCGGCGGGTTGGTTAGGGGGTGGGGTGTCGTCGGGGTCGGAGCACGCCCCGAGCATGATCATGGCGGCGAAGCTGAACCACAGCGTCTTGCGCGTGTCCCTCATGGATCTTGTCCTGCTGCTGCTAAGCCGCAGGCGACGCGCCTGCGGCGCGTCTGGCGCCTGAAGCTCTCACATTGGCGCACCTTAGCATAAACACGGGCGTGGACGCTAGCGGGC
>CAYXWB010000192.1:0-10088 GCA_964468515.1 uncultured Bradymonadales bacterium
CGCCGTGTTCAGATACATCGCCAGGATGATCGGCGCGGGGCCGTTGATGGTCATCGAGACGCTGGTGTTCGGGGAGGTCAGATCAAAGCCGCTATACAGCCGCTTCATGTCGTCCAGCGTGCAGACGCTCACGCCCGAGTTGCCCACCTTGCCGTAGATGTCAGGCCGCACATGCGGGTCCTCACCATACAGCGTCACCGAGTCGAACGCCGTGGAGAGCCGCTTCGCAGGCTCGCCCTCACACAGATAGTGAAACCGCTGGTTGGTGCGTTGCGGCGTCCCCTCCCCCGCGAACATCCGCTTCGGGTCTTCGTCCTCACGCTTGAACGCGAACACGCCCGCCGTGAACGGGAAGCTGCCCGGCACGTTCTCCAAGCGCTGCCAGAGCACCTGATCGCCCCAGTCACGGTAGCGCGGCAGCGCGACCTTTCGGATCGGCGTGCCTGAGAGCGAGGTCGTCGTCAGCGGGATGTGCAGCTCGCGGTCGCGGATCTTGGTCACGAACGTGTCGCCCGCGTAGCTCGCCACAAGCCCATCCCACCCACGCAGCAGCTTGGCCGTCTCACCGTCGAGCGCGTCGCGCAGCGACTGCGCCCGCGCCTCTAGCGCCTGACGCGCAGCGTCGGGCGCGCCTTCAATTTGTGCCAGCGCCCCCTCGACACGATACAGATCGCTTGCGAGCTGCGCCTGACGCTCGGCGCGCTCGCGGTAGCCGCGACAGCTCGCCGCGATCTCCGCCAAGTAGCGCGCCCGATCCGCAGGGATGATCACGTCGCGCTTGCGCGTCACTGGCCCCTCAAAGCGCCAGCGCGCGAGGGCGGCCGCGTCGCGCTCAAGCCCCAGCCGATCTGTCAGCGCGGCGAACAGCGCGTTGACGCCCTCGTCGTTGAACTGGCTGGCGATGGTGCCAAACACGGGCAGCTGCTCATCGGGGATGTCGTAGCTGATCTGGCGATTGCGCCGCACCTGCTTGCGCACCGCGCGCAGCGCGTCGAGGCTCGACGCCTTCTCGAACTTGTTGACCGCCACGAGGTCTGCGAAGTCGAGCATGTCGATCTTCTCCAGCTGACTCCAGGCGCCAAACTCACTGGTCATCACATAGAGCGAGGTGTCACAGTGGGCGGTGATGGCGGTGTCGCCCTGGCCGATGCCGCTGGTCTCGACGATGATCAGGTCAAACCCCGCGCGCTGCATCACGCGCAGGCAGTCATCCAGATGCGGCGCCAGCTCCCCCTTGGCGCCGCGCGTGGCGAGCGAGCGCATGAACGCGCGATCGGTGCTGACGCTGTTCATGCGGATGCGATCGCCTAACAGCGCGCCGCCCGAGCGACGGCGCGACGGATCGATCGAGATGATCCCGACGTGACCTTGGGGAAAATCCAACAAGAAGCGACGCACCAGCTCATCAGTGAGGCTCGACTTGCCCGCGCCGCCAGTCCCGGTGATACCCAGCACGGGGGCCTGACGCGCGGGCGCTTGAAGGCCAAGCTCCTCCACGCGCCCTTGCTGAGCGAGCGTCAGCGCGCGGGCGAGCGCGCCGTGGTCACGCGCGGCGATGGCGTCGTCGTGGGGGACGCCGAGCGCGGTGGTGTCGAAGTCTGACTCAGAGAGCATGTGGTTGATCATGCCCTGGAGGCCGAGCTGGCGCCCATCCTCGGGGCTGAAGATCTTGCCCACGCCGTGCGCGTGCAGCTCCTCAATCTCGCGCGCCACGATCACGCCGCCGCCGCCGCCGAACACCTTGACGTGGCCCGCGCCGCGCTCACGCAAGAGGTCCACCATATACTTAAAATACTCGACGTGGCCGCCCTGGTAGCTGGAGATGGCGATGCCCTGCGCGTCCTCTTGGATGGCGGCGTCGACGATCTCAGAGACGGCGCGGTTGTGACCCAGGTGGATGACCTCAGCGCCGGACGACTGCAAGATGCGACGCATGACGTTGATGGCGGCGTCGTGGCCATCAAAGAGGCTCGCAGCGGTGACAAAGCGCACGGCGTGCTTGAGGCTCAGCGGCTGGTTCGAGTGGTCTGGCGTAGCGGCAGCGCTCATCGTTCACCCTCGCTTGGGTCATGGTTCTCAACGCACCGCGCGCGCGCCGTAGACGCTGCGCGCGGAGGGGCCGGGCGTCGTGACGGGAGGGGCTCATAGGCCACAGGCTCGCCAGCGCGCTTGAGGCAGTCCTACAACGCGCGCGCCCGCTGGGCAAGCCGCGCCTTGTCAGCGAAGCTCAGCCCAGCGGGCGCGCGTCTGATCCGTGACCTCAAGGCGCGCTGCGGCGCTCAGATGCCAAAGTCATCTTTGGTGTCAAAGCTCGGCGTCTCATCCTCACCATAGCGACGATGACGATCGAGGCTGCCCACATACGTGCCCAAGCGCGCGAAGGCCAGCGCGTGATGATTGTACTCAGCGGTGTCTTCATCGGCGAAGATGTAGTTCACCTTGGAGAGCGACTGGCCGTCTGCGCCTTGACCATCACGCAGCGCCTTGCTCCACTGACGCACCTCGTCCTCCGGGACCAAGGTGTCGGGATCGTCATAGCGACGAAACAGCCACTGCGTCTTCGTGGTGCGATCGTAGCGTTGATCTTGAGCCATAAGCGAGCCCCTATCAGGTGTGCATCCTGGGCCAGCGGCCTCAGAATGGGGTTGTCAGGCGCGCCATCGCTCACTAAACCAGCAGGGTGTGCGCGCCTGTCGATCCATTATGCGCACCAGCGCGCCACGCGCAACGCGTCAAACGCACCGACCCCACCCAGCCAGAGGTCTTCGATGCCTGAGCGACTCGCCACCACGCTCGCCAGCGCGCTCGCGCTCACGCAGCCGCTGCCTTATCTGCCGCTGTCGAGCCTGCCCACCCCAGTGGAGCGGCTCACGCGCGCGGGCGACGCGCTGGGCATCGACCAGCTCTACATCAAGCGCGATGATCAGAGCGGCGCGCTGTATGGCGGCAACAAGGTGCGCAAGCTCGACTTCTTGCTCGGTGAGGCGCGCGCCTTGGGCAAGCAGGCGGTCATCACGCTCGGCGCCATCGGCAGCAACCACGTCCTCGCCACCAGCCTCTACGCGCGCGCCCACGGCTTTGAGCCGATGGCGCAGCAGTACCCGCAGCCGCTCAACGCGCACGTCCTCGACAACCTGCGCGCGCTCTCGACCACGCAGCCCACGCTGCGGCTCTTGGCCCACCCCGTCGAGGCGCCGTTTCGGCTGTTTCAAGACCGGCTGCGCGCTTGGATGACTCATCACCCCGAGGCGTATTACATCCCCGCCGGAGGATCCTCGGCGCTTGGCGCGCTCGGCTACGTCGAGGCCGCCTTTGAGCTGCGCGCGCAGATCGATCGCGGCGAGCTGCCCGAGCCCGACGTCATCATCGTCACCGCAGGCACCTGCGGCACGCTCGCCGGACTGCTGTTAGGCGCGCGCTTGGCGGGCCTCAAGGCCCAGATCATCGGCGCGCGCGTGGTCGATCGGGTGGTCACCAACAGCGCCACCACCGCGCACTTAGCCAACCAGAGCGCCGCGCTGCTGGCGCGCCACGGCGCGCGTGGGATGCCCAAGCTGCGTCGCGGCGACGTCACGATCTGGCAGGACACCTTTGGAGAGGCCTACGGTGAGCCCACCGATGAGGCGCGCGCCGCGATCGCGATGATGGCCGACGGTCATGGGCTGCGCCTGGATGGCACTTACACGGGCAAGACCTTTAGCGGCATCATGACGCACCGCGACGCGCTGCGCGCCAAGGTCGTGCTCTACTGGCACACTCTCAGCGGCGTCGACCTTGGCCCGCTCACCACAAGCGCCAACATCCAGCGCGACCTGCCGCCTGCCTATCACCCCTTCTTTGACCAAGAGGTCAGCGCATGAAGACGCGCCGAATCATCGTCGCGTGCAGCGGCAACATCTGCCGCTCACCGATGGCCGCCGCCATGCTCAAGCCGATGCTCGCGCAGGCGCAGCTGCCCGCCGTGGTCATCTCAGCGGGCACCTTGAACCTGTTGGGTCAGTCGGCGGCCGCCCACGCGCAAGACGCTATGACTGAGATCGGCGTCGACCTCACCGAGCACCGCTCGCAAGGCTTGAGCCCGCAGTTCATGCGACTGGCCGACGCCATCATCGTGATGTCACCGGAGCACGTCGCGTTTATTCAGCAGCACGCGCGCGACGTGATGCCCCGCGTGGTCAAGCTGTGGGAGTATTATCCCGAGGACGCGCCTGAGGCGCCGCTCAGCGAGATCGTCGATCCTGTGGGGCGCGACAGACAGGCCTTTCGCGCGTGCCGTGACGTGCTCCAGCAGTGCCTGAGCGGCTGGGTGAGCACGTTGAGCTAGCGCTACGATCGATCGGATCAGGTGGCGCGTTGAGCGTCGATGATGCGCAAGCGTGCGTGATAGATGCACACGCCACCAAGCCCCTGGCTTAGGGGGGTCAAGGCTCCTGATCCTCAGGGGGTGGCTCGGGGATGGTCTTCTTGCGCAGCTCCTCGCGCGTGCGTGCCAGGATCTCATAGAGGTCGGGGTGCTCCACCTTGCAGACCTGACGCCACTCTCGGTAAGGGTCTTGCCACGCGGCGGTGAGCTTCTTGAGCTGACCGGCCTCAAGCATCAGGCGCTGGCCTTGAGCGAGGCAGTCGACATGGCCCTCGCTGTCGGCGCTGACGGGGTGGCCGGAGTGAGGATCCCAGATGCGATCGCGCGAGATCCCGAGGCCGACGCCGACGAGCATGGGCACGAACAGCGCCAGCGAGATCACGGTGAAGGCCAGCGTCCCAAAGCGCATCACGCGCTTGCGCGTGCGCTTGTAGACCGGGTCCAGCTCAGGATCCCCTTCTTGCGGATCATGCACGGAGCGCGTGAGGTCTTTGGAGGGCTTGGGCTGAGGGTCACTCATCATCTCGCTCGTCTGGGCAAATGCTGCATCAGCCGCGCGCCGCAAAGCGATGGCCACGCGAGGGCGCAACCCTAGCCCATGCCAGCGCGCAAGGGAAGCAACTCGCCGCGCCGATGTATGCCCAGCCACCCTACACATAGGGTCCAGGGACGATAGTCCCTGGTGGGTGCAGGGCGAAGCCCGCAGAGCGCGCCACCCCTGAGCCACGCTCATACACCGGCCCTACCCCGCCCCCATCTCCGCCGATCACGCTCCAAAGCCCGAATAATGAACCACGTAGCGCTCTCTGAGCGGGGCTTGTGTGGCGTCTGTGGTGATGACCTCGACCGCCTTGATCTCAAGCCCAGTTGCGCTCAGCGCCGCCCTAATCACCTCCCTGGTGAGGGGGCGTTGGATGAGCTCGAAGCGCTGGCCTCCAGGTAAGAGGCCGACAAACGTGGCGCGCTGCGTCTGCGCATCATAGGTCGCGCAGACGGACAGCTCCTGCTCGACCTCAAACGTCCCCTCCCACGCGCGCTCATATTTGTGGGGCGTGTTCACATCAAAGGCGAAGACCGCGTGGGGTGCCATGTGGCGGTGTACGCAGGCGAAGACCTCAGCGAGCGCCGCGTCGGTGAGCATGTGATTGAGGCTGTCGAAGGTGCACAGGACGGCGTCAAAACACACCTCAAGCGAGAAGTCGCGGGCGTCGGCGACAATGAAGGTGCCTGTGGGCGCGTTTTGGCGCGCGAGGCGGATCATCTCACTGGAGAGGTCCACGCCCCAGACCTGATAGCCCGCTTGAAGCAAGCGCTCGGCCAAGCGGCCGGTGCCGCAGCACAGATCAAGCACGGTCGCAGGCGGTGGTGGAAGCAGCGGCCTCATGCTGAAGAAGAATCGTTTGGCGGCGGGCGCGCACCAATGCCTATCATAGATGGGTGCGAACGCATCGTAACCGCCTCTGCTCGTCTCGCTCATCTTCTCCCCCTGCACGCTTAGTTTGCATCCACGCTGCCAAGGTAGCACAAGCGCGCGGCCTGTTGCGACCGCATCGCGCTGATGTTCACCTGAGCGCGCTCACGGGGTGACGCGCGTAGGGAGCGTGTCGAGCCACGCGCGCAGCTCATCAGGGCTGCGCAGGTGGATCACGCTGAGATGCGCGTGCTCGGGCTGGGCGAGGGCTTGGGCGAGCTTGAGCTTGCGGCTGTGCCAGCTCTTTAAGAGCCACACTAAGATCGAGTCGCGTGAGAGCGTCTTGGTCAAGGTCTCTCGGATGCCGCTCCCCTCGTAGAACAGCTCCTCGCGCATGATGACGCGCTTGATCGTGCGACGCAGGAGCTGTGAGAGCACTTGAGGGAAGGCGTAGTCGAGGTGAACCAACGCTTGAGCTTTTGGCCACAAGATGTGCTGAAGCTTGGTGTAATTGCCCATCACGACCCATCGCCCCTGCGACGCCTCAAGGCGCTGGATGAGCAGCGCCGCGCTCTCCTCGGTCGGGCGCTCGTGCCAATCGGGCAGCCAGTGCAGCGCGTCGAGATCGATCGCGTCTAAGCCCAGCCGCTTGGCTAACACCTCACCGAGCGTGGTCTTGCCCGAGCCTGTGGCGCCGACGATTAAGATGCGCTCCATCGGTGAGCGTCCTCTGGTGATGCAGCTCGTACACCCCTAGCCGAAGCGCAGCTTGCAGCCACACGGGGGCGACGTCATGCCACAGGACTTGCGCCTTGTCATGGCGCCGTGGCGAGATTATCTCACGCGCCTCGCGCGTTCCTAAGCGCACCCTCGCTGAGGTGCGCTCCTCTACGACGTCAAGGCTCATCATGTCACTGTCTCCAGCCCGCGCGCCGCGCCTGCGCGAACACCTCGACGCGCTGCTCCAGACGCTCGACGCTGGCGCGCGTCGCGAGCAAGACCCCGTGGCGCTGGTGTGGCGCTATGACAACCCCGACGATCAGGCGCTGGCCGCGCTCATCGCCAGCGGCCTCGCTTATGGGCGCGTCGCCTTGGTGAAGCGCGCTGGCGAGGAGGCGATGCGGCGGCTCGGCCCCTGCCCCACCCAAACCTTGCTCACTTTGAGCGACGCCGACCTGAGCGCGCTCTATGACGGGTTCGTCTACCGCATGACGCAAGGCGCGGACATCGCGGACCTGCTGGCTGGTGTGCGGGCGCAGCTCATCGCGCATGGCAGCTTGGAGGCCGCTTACTTGGCCGCCCCCGGCGCAGACCACCTGGAGAAGACGAGCGCGTGGGTGAGGGCGCTGCGCCAGGGGCGGCTGCGACCTCAGCTCACGCGCGGGCTGCGCTACCTGTTGCCAGACCCTGGCGATGGCTCCGCGTCGAAGCGGCTGCACCTGTTCTTTCGCTGGGTGGGGCGCGGCCCCGACGCGGTTGATCCTGGCCTGTGGCGCGGGCTGTCGCCTGCGGTCTTGCGCATGCCGCTGGACACGCACACCAGCCGCATCTGTCGTTACATTGGCCTGTCTGAGCGTCAGGCCGTCGACGGGCGCGCGGTCGAGGAGGTCACGGCCAGCCTGCGCCTGCTCGATCCCGAGGATCCGCTCAAGTATGACTTCGCCATCTGCCACTTGGGCATCTCGGGCGGCTGCATTCATCGACGCAGCGCGCCACACTGCGCGGCGTGCGCGCTCGACCCCATCTGCACCCTCACCTAGCGCCTCGCTCGGCGCGTGTTCTTGCAAAGCACCACCTCGCTTGCGCGATCGGCGCTTAGGATCAGGTGCTTCGAGGCGTGAGCTGAGAGGTTGTGCGCGCGCTCAGGTCGCGCGCGACGCCTGGCGTCCGATGATCGCGAGGTTGATCAGGTTGATCAGCAGGTGAGCGATGATGGGGGCTGCGAGGTTGTGGGTGGACGCGGCCAGCCAGCCAAAGCACCAGCCCATGAGGATGGCCATGAGGGTCCAGGGCCAGAAGGTGCGCCAGTCGGGGCCGATGTGAACCAGCCCAAAGATGACGCCCGTGATGACGATGGCGCCGAGCTGCTGCTCATCCTCAGGCCACACGCGCCGCGAGAGCCACCCCTGGATTAAGCCTCGAAACAGGACCTCCTCACCGACCGCGCTGCACAGCGCGATGACGGCCGCTTGGCCGACGGTGATGGGGCCGACGATCGCGCCAAAGCCGCGAGACAGGCGCTTGGCCCAGTCAAACTGCGCCTCCATGACTTGGCTCAAGCCGACCACCACGGCGGCCACCGCGCTGCCCAGCGCCACATCGCGCCACAGCGGCCCGGTGAGGCTGCCCCAGGGGTTGAAACCTGCCAGATGGGCGCCACCCCAGCCCAGCAGCGTCATCACACCATAGAAGATCGCCACTGCGGGCAAGGACAGGCGCATAGGAGTCTCCTGCGACGCTCAGGCGTCGAGCGCGCCGTCTTCGCCCAAGAGCGCGTCGGCCAAACGCTCAAGCTCCGGCTGTGAGCGCTCACCGCGCCAGCGGATGGCTTGGCCCTCGTACAAGACGATCTTCCAGTCATGATGCAAGCGCAGCTGACGATCTTGGCGGAACAGGTCGTAGAGCTGGACGCGCAAAAAGGCGAGCAGCAAGGTGGCTGACTCGCGCGGCGCGGGCAGCGCGCTCAGGTGCTCGGGCAGATCCTCCTCGACCAGCGCGGCCTCAAGCAAGATGCGCTCCGAGCGATCGAGCGTGTCGAGGATGATCTGGACGAGGCGAAACTGCGTGGCCAGCTCCACCTGCACCTCAAAGCGCTCGCCGGGGCGCAAGAACGCCTCATAATCGGTGGTGAGCGCGCGCGCCAGGCGGCGCGTCTCGTGGGGGGGTAAGAGCTGCGGGGAGAGCACGGTGGGAGAGGACATGGGCTTTATACCTGACATCGACGGTTGTCGGGGGGCGAGTTCTTTGCGATGCTCGACGCGAGGATGGCACCTAAACTTACGCGCTGAGCATACCACCTCGTGGCCGGATCGCGTCACGCGCGCGCGCCATCCCACCAAGGTCCAGGACTGTTTCATGCACACACCGCCGCGTCAACTGGACGCCTATCAGCTCAAGGCGAAGCTCGCCGTCGGCGGCTACTGTGAGCTGTGGCTGGCGCATCAAGAGGGGCCGATGGGCTTCTCGCGCCGCTGCGCGGTGAAGCTGCTCAAGCCTGACTTTGTGAGCGACGTGGAGGCGCGCCGCGCGCTGGTGGCCGAGGCGCGCCTCATCGCGCAGCTGCACCACCCAAACCTCATCTCGCTCTACACCTTTGGCCACGATCTGAGCAGCGACACGCTCTATTACGCGATGCCGTACTTGAGCGGGCGCTCGCTCACCACGCTGGTGGAGCGCGGCGCGCAGTCGCCGCACTTTGGCCCCCCCGAGGCGCTTTGGATCGGCGCCCAGGTGCTCTCAGGCTTGGCGTATGCGCACGCGCTGCGCGACGCCCAGGGCGCACCCCTGCGGGTCGTGCATCGCGACATCTCCCCCGAGAACATCCAGATCACCTACGAGGGCCACGTCCACATCCTCGACTTCGGCATCGCCCTGTCCAACCTCGCCGCGCGCCACACCCAGACCCACAAGGTCAAGGGCAAGCTCCCCTATATTAGCCCCGAGCAAGCGCGCGGTGAGGTGATCGATCATCGCGCCGACCTCTACGCGACCGGGATGATGCTCTACTGGATGCTCTCCGGCCATGAGCCCATCGCGGGCGACCTGCTCACCGCCTTAGCTCAGGCGCGCCAGCCCCAGATCGCGCCGCTGCATCAGGTCTGCGACGTGCCGCGTGAGCTGTCTCAGCTGGTGATGCAGCTGCTCCACCCCGATCCGCGCCTGCGCCTGAGCAGCGCCGCCGAGGCCGCCATCAAGCTCGGCGCCCTGCTCCAGCGCTTCGCACCCGGCTACAGCGCCCAGCTGTTCAGCTCGCATGTGCAGGCGCTGCTCGCGCGCGCGCATCAACAAGACCTCGACTTCTTGGCCAGCCTGAGCGCTGGCACCGCCGTGCTCTCCGTGGCCGAGCTTGATGAGGTCAGCGAAGATGAGGACATCGCGCGCCTCGATCTCACGCCGCGCCACGCGCCTCGCATCAACGCCCGCTTGCCCGAGCGCACCGTGCCCGATCTGCCCGCCTTCAGCCGCGATGATCAGCGCACGGAGCCCCAGCCCGATCTCAACGAGCTGCTCGATCCAGCTGAAGATGGCTGCTTCGATTAGACAGGCTTGAGCGCGCGGGTGTGAACGGACGTGGCGCGGGTGTGAACGTCGTTC
>CAYXWB010000193.1:0-10000 GCA_964468515.1 uncultured Bradymonadales bacterium
CGCTGCCTGACGCCACGCGCCGCCGCCTCGGCCGTGGTGGCGAGCGCGCCGTCAGGCGCGCCCGCGTGTGCGACTTGGCGCACGCGCCAAGTCGCACACGCGCTCACTAGCGCGGCCCACAGCACCACCTCGCGCACCAGCGCGCCGAGCTGAGGCCAGCGCCCGTGCAGCGCGACGCTTAAGCCAGTCAGGCCGAGCGCCAGCGCGGCGGGCCGCGCTGGCGCTCGCCACAGCGCGCGCCAGCGCGCATGATCGTCAGCGGTGGCCAGCGCGGCCAAGCCCGCGAGCATGACGAAGCCGAACGCCGGGGCCATGGTGAGCGTCAGCGGCAGGTGGAACATGATGGCGAGCGCCCACGCGGCGCGCCGCAGGCGCGTCAGCACCAGCAGCGCGAGCGTGGCCTCAGTGGCGATGACCAGCATGGGCAGCAGCCACTGAGGCTGGCTCAGGTCGAGGTGTTGGAGCGGTGGCCACCAAGCGGCGATCTTGTCCCAGCCGTAGCCCGCGCAGCTGACGGTGGGGTTGAAGAAGTCACGGTTGAGCTTGTGCAGCGCGGCCAGCGCGTAGGTGATGCCTGTGATGCGTAGCCACACCACGCGCGCATAATGCGCGCCCGATGCGCCGCCGTGGCGCGTGTCATGGTGTGCGCCGAGCGCCTGGGCCAAGCACAGGGCGAGCAAGAGCAGCGACTGGGTGAGGTGATCGCGGGCGAACAAGAGCGGCTGCGCGGTGCCCAAGACGCCAAGCCACCAGCCCACGCTGCGATGGGGGCGCGCCCACAGCGTCAGCACGCTGGCCACACACAGCACATCGCCTAAAAGCCAGCTCCACTGCCAGGCGTCGGCCAGATCGAGGTGCGCGATCATGGCGAGGGTGTAGGCGCCGATGAGCCAGCGCGGGGAGGTGTTCATGGCGAGGTCGGCGCGCGTGAGTGTGGCGATGGCGTGACGGGGAGGGCTTGGCTTTTTTGCACCCGCGTGATATGAGGTCGCGCGTGTGAAGCGTCGCCCGAACGCCCACGAGTCATGCTACTTGATCCCCCTCATCAAACACGCGCAGCGCGTCATTGTTTGGCAGCCGCAATCGAGCGGCGCGCGCGCGCTGAGGTGTATCTGGAGGCGCGAGGGCGCATCTATCTTGCAGCGGGGCTTTGCTGCCCCGCGCTGTCTATGAGGAGATTGGTCTGATGATCCCGCTAAAGCAAGCGCTGACCTCATCTGTCGGCAAGAAGTATCTGATGTCGGTGTCTGGCCTCGCGATGGTCGGCTTCGTCATCACGCACTTGCTGGGCAACCTGCAGCTGTTCTTCCCAGAAGATGTCTCGTTCAACGAGTATGCCAAGGCGCTCCACGACTTGGGTCCGCTGATCTGGGTCGCGGAGATCGCGCTGATCGGCATCTTCTTGCTGCACGTCTGGCTAGGCGTGCGGCTGAGCTTGCGCGCGCGCCAGGCGCGCGGCTCGCGTTATGAGGCGGGTCTGAAGTCCAAGGGCGGCCCAAGCCACAACACCATGTTGACGCGCGGCATGATCGTGGGCGGGCTGGTGCTGCTCGTGTTCATCCCGCTCCATGTGCTGCACATGAAGTATGGCCTGTTCTCGCCGCCTGAGATCGCCAACGCGAAGGTGATGATCGGCGGCGAGGAGGCCACAAACCTGCACGCGCGCGTCGTGTACGCCTTCAAGAACCCGGTGTGGGTGGTGGTGTATATGGCGGCGATGGTCGCCTTAGGGGTGCACCTGCGTCACGGCTTCTGGAGCGCGTTTCAGTCGCTCGGCGCGCTCAATCGTAGGCTCGAGCGCCCCGTGGTCGTGGTGACCAGCATCATCGCCATCTTGCTCGCGCTTGGCTTCTTCTTCATCCCGCTGATTCTGTACATCCGGCACGGCATGGGAGCGTGAACATGACCATCAAACTCGACGCCAAGATCCCCCCTGGTCCTATTGAGCAGAAGTGGGACTATCACAAGCAGAACATCAAGGTGGTGTCACCCGCCAACAAGCGCAAGTTCACCGTCTTGGTGGTGGGCACGGGCCTTGGCGGCGGCGCGGCGGCGGCCTCGCTCGCGGAGATGGGCTACAACGTCAAGTCCTTCTGCATCAACGACTCCCCTCGGCGCGCGCACTCCATCGCGGCCCAGGGCGGCATCAACGCGTCTAAGAACTACCCCAACGATGGTGACAGCGTCTGGCGCCTGTTCCATGACACGGTCAAGGGCGGTGACTTCCGCGCGCGCGAGGCCAATGTCTATCGCTTGGCGCAGCTGAGCGCGAACATCATCGACCAGGCGGTCGCCCAGGGCGTGCCGTTCGCGCGTGAGTATGGCGGCGAGCTTGCCAACCGCTCGTTCGGCGGCGCGCTGGTGTCACGCACATTCTATGCGCGCGGTCAGACCGGTCAGCAGCTCTTGCTCGGCGCCTACAGCGCGCTGATGCGTCAGGTCGACGAGAAGCGCGTCACCCTGATGGCGCGCCGCGAGATGCTCGACCTGGTGCTGATTGATGGCAAGGCGCGCGGTATTATCGTGCGCAACCTCGTCACGGGCGAGCTGGAGCGTCACATGGGTGACGCGGTCGTGCTCGCGACCGGTGGCTACGGCCGCGTCTACTTCCTGTCCACCAACGCGTGGAACTCCAACGCGTCGGCCGCGTGGCGCTGTCACAAGCGCGGCGCGTTGTTCGCCAACCCTTGCTATGTGCAGATCCACCCGACCTGCATCCCCGTGAGCGGCGATCAGCAGTCCAAGCTCACCCTGATGAGCGAGTCGCTGCGCAACGATGGGCGCGTCTGGGTGCCTAATGAGAAGGTCAGCGACCTCAAGGCCGCGCCTAACATCGACGTCTCCAAGCGCGACTACTTCTTGGAGCGTCGCTACCCCTCGTTCGGCAACCTCGTGCCGCGCGATGTGGCCTCGCGTAACGCCAAGGCGATGGCTGACAAGGGCCTCGGTGTGGGCCCCGAGCCGCACCGACTCGCCGTGTATCTGGACTTCCGCGACGCCATCAAGCGTGACGGGGAGCAGACCATCCGCGAGCGCTACGGCAACCTGTTCGACATCTATCATGAGATCACCGATGAGAACCCTTACCAGGTTCCCATGAAGATCTACCCGGCGGTCCACTACACGATGGGCGGCTTGTGGGTGGACTACAACCTCATGAGCAACGTCGAGGGGCTGTTCGTGCTCGGCGAGGCGAACTTCTCGGACCACGGCGCCAATCGCCTGGGCGCGAGCGCCCTGATGCAAGGTCTGTGTGATGGCTACTTCGTGCTGCCTTACACGCTGGGCGAGTATCTGGGCCGCGCGGAGCTGCGCCGCGACATCACGACCGACCATGACGCCTTCAAAGAGGCGCACGCCAGCGTCAAGGGTCAGATCGATCGCTTGATGAACAATGAGGCGCGCAAGGGCAAGGAGCGCAAGACCGTGCTGCAGCTCTACCGCGAGCTGGGCCTCACGATGTGGGATCACGTCGGCATGGCGCGCAACGCCGAGGGCCTCAAGCACGCCATGGCCACGATCCCGCAGATCGAGGAGCGCTTCTGGGATGGCGTGATCATGCCTGGCGATAGCAGCTCCTTTAACAAGACGCTGGAGCTTGGCCTACGCGTGTCGGACTTCTTCGAGCTGGGGCACCTCATGGCGCGCGACGCGCTGGAGCGTGATGAGTCGTGCGGCGGTCACTTCCGCGAGGAGTGGCAGTCGCCCGAGGGCGAGGCGATGCGGCGCGATGATGAGTTCAGCTACGTCGCCGCGTGGCAGTGGAATGGGGCGGGTCAAACCCCCACCCTCCACAAGGAGCCGCTGGAGTTCGAGAACGTCAAGCTCACGCAGCGCAGCTACAAATGAGCTGCCCTTTGGCGCGGCCGCACCACGCGTCGCGCCCCTGGAGATGATCCGATATGAAGCTTACAATTCGCATCTGGCGTCAAGACGGCCCCGACACGGCGGGCCGCATGACCGACTATCAGATCGATGGCGTCAGCTCCGACGCCTCCTTCTTGGAGATGATGGACCTGCTCAACGAGCAGATCACCTTGGAGGGCAAGGAGCGCCCCGTCGAGTTCGACAGCGACTGTCGCGAGGGCATCTGCGGCACCTGCGGCTTGGTCATCAATGGCCAGCCTCATGGTCCTCGCCTGGGCGTGGCGACCTGCCAGGTCTACATGCGCGACTTTGAGGATGGCTCGACCATCACCATTGAGCCTTGGCGCGCGGCGTCCTTCCCGGTGATCCGTGATCTTGTGGTCGATCGCGCCGCGTTCGATCGCATCATCTCGGCGGGCGGTTACGTCTCGGTGGGCAGCGGCCCGCACGCTGATGCCAACTCGGTCAAGGTCCCCAAGGAGACCTCCGAGCGCGCCTTTGATATGGCCGCTTGCATTGGCTGTGGCGCGTGCGTCGCCGCATGCCCCAACGCCTCCGCTTCGCTGTTCACCGCCGCCAAGGTCTCTCACTTGGCGCTCTTGCCCCAGGGCAAGCCTGAGCGCAATCGGCGCGTGCGGCGCATGGTCGAGCAGATGGACATTGAGGGCTTTGGTCACTGCTCTAACATCGGGGAGTGTGTGGCCGCGTGTCCTAAGCGGATCCCGCTGGAGAGCATCGCGCTGATGAAGCGTGATTATCTTCGCTCCACGGTCACCACGATTGAGTCGATCTGAGCGCGCCCAGCGCGCTCGCGACAGACGACGCCCGCGCAGACCGCATGCGGTCTGCGCGGGCGTCGTCATGTCAGCCAAACGAGGTGAGGACCATGCGCGAGCGTGACACGAGCACCATCACGATTGAGCCGATGAGCGCCGCTGCGCTCGACAGCGTGGAGCGTCTGCAAGCGCAGGCTTATCCTGCGCCGCTGGTCGAGCCCATCGACACCCACACCGCGCGCCTCAAGCTCGCACCCTCATGCTGCTTTATCGCCCGCGATGTGAGCGGCGGCGCCATCGTGGGCTACATCATCGCCCACCCCTGGGACGCGCACACGAGCCCAGGCCTAGGCGTGACGCTCACCGCGCTGCCCGAGCGCCCTGAGGCGCTGCACATTCATGATCTGGCGCTGGAGCTCGCCTATGGCGGGCGCGGGATCGGGCCGATGCTCATCGACGCGGCGCTTATGGCGGGCAGGGCGTTGGGCCTGGAGGTGGCGACGCTCGTGGCGGTGGCGGGGGCGCACACGTTCTGGGCGCGTCATGGGTTCGAGGAGGTCGGGCGCGCGAGCTATGATCCGCAGTCGCGGCTGATGCGGCGCGCGCTTGGAGCGCGTTAGCGCGGCGACTCGCTCGCTTGGACGATGTGACGCGCTGGATGCGCGGTCGCGCGTCAGCCCGGCTCGGGGCGATAACACTCAGCGAGCTGGCCATCCTCGTCGAGGACGCCGACCTGGATGAAGAACTGGCGCGCCTCCTCGGGCGTCATCGCGTCAAAGCGCAGCATGGCCTCCTCGTGCTTGGCCCAGCTGAGCTTTTGCGCGGTCGTGTAGCTCTCGTAGTGGGGAGGTCGCTTCCTAGGTTCTGGAATGTGTTCAGCCATGATTGAGCCCTCTGATCATGTGGGGAGGAAGTAGCCGAGGATGCATTGAGGATCACGCACCGCGATTTGAACGTGCGTCTTCTCACGTATCGCGGAGCATAGACATGTCGAGGGGTGCATCTTAGCAGGGTGGTGGGTGTTCTGTGAGTAATTTTAACAGGTTAGGTGTGCCGCGCGGTGAGGTCAGTCCAGCAGCAGCTCGCCCGCGCGCAGGTAAGCCTGTGAGGCGTCGTGATAGCGCAGGCGCCTGGCGAGGGCTTGGCCGCGCAGCAGGTGCAGCGCGGGGCTGTCGCGCAGCTGCGGGTCGTCCTCGCGGATGAGGCGATCGAGCTGGCGCAGGGCTTGCTTGACGTAGCCGCGATCGAGCAACAAGAAAGCGTAGAACAGGCCGCGCAGGCCGCTGTAGCCGTCGGCCTCGGGCGCCTCGCTGCCCTCTAAGTAGTTCATCGCTTGGGTCTGCTTGCCGTGGCGCGCGGCGTCGATGACGGCCGGGTAGAGCGGATCTTGGCGATCGGGCCACAGGTGAATGATGGCCTCCAGCGGGTCGAGCTGTTGCGCGTGGCGGATCAGGTGGAGCTGTTCGAGGGTGTCAAACGGCGCGCTGATGGGGCCGGAGGGCAGGGCGTTGAGGTCGTCGAGGCCGGCGTCTTTGAGCAGCTCATCGGCCATAGCGAACTTGCCCGCGCGCCACGCGCCGCGCGCCAAGCGCGCGACGCGCTCGTCGCTCCAGAGCGCGCGATCGCCCCAACCTTGCAGGTGATCGCGCAGATCACCGTAGCGCTCCTGCTTGTGATAGCGCTCCGTGAAGAACTGCTCTCCTTGGCGATAGAGGATCATGTCGCGCGGCGCTTGGAACTCCAAGAGGCCGTTATCATCGGTGTTGAGCGCTGCGCCTTTTGCGAAGGCGCGCAGCTCTTGCTGGCTCATAAAGGCCAAGCCGTAGATGTCGTAGGGATCGCGAATCCCCGCGCGCTCAAGCTCAGCGCGCACCGAGGGGATGGCCCACGCGCGCTCAAAGCCGTCGGCGGGCAGCGGGATGGGCGAGTCGCTGCCGATGAGGATCAGATCGGTGCCCTTGGGCATGGAGCTGAAGGCTTGGACGTGGGGGAAGACGGTGGCGAACGTGGCCAGGATGGTGCGCACGGAGTCGGGGTGCAATTCGTAGAGCTGGACCCACTGGCTGAACACGCCGCCGGGCTTGAGGTGGCGGCGCGCGCGCTCAAAGTGCTCCACGGTGAACATCGCCGCCACGCCCGCGATCCACGGGTTCGACGGCTCGGACACGATCACGTCGTGGCGCTTGGAGGTGTATTCGAGGTAGTTGCGCCCATCGCTGACGATGAGCTTGGTGCGTTTATCCTCAAGGGGGCGATGGTTGACGTGGTCGAAGAAGCGCGAGGCCTCAGACATGGCGGCCTCGATCTCAATGACCTCCAACGATCGCAGCGGCCACTGCAAGCTGCCGCCTGCGGTGACGCCGCTGCCAAAGCCGATCATGACGGCCTGCTCCTCACCGATGGGGCGCGCCGGATCACCGCTGCGAAAGACGAACGGCAACAGCCCGACGAGGATCTGCGTGGCCATGTCGGCGCCGTCGCTGGCCTCGGCTTTGCCGTTGCCCTTGAGCGTGACGAAGCCGCCGCGCCGCTCCACGGAGGTCGTGATGGAGACGCCGTCGCGGTAGTAGAGCAGGGCGGGGCTGTCGCGCGCGAGCGCGCGCTCGTCGAACAGCTCGCGCGCCCAGTACGCGCGAAACAGGCCGCGCGTTAAGCGCACGCGATCGATGGGTGGGGCCAGCGTGATGGTGGCGGCCGCAGCGATCACGGCGAGGCCGAGCGCGAGGACGCGTGGGCGCGAGCGCACGCGCGTCAGGCTCACCGCAGCGAGGATTGCGCCAAGCGCGAGGTTGACGGCGATGATCAGCGCGATGGCGCGCGACAAGCCGAGCCACGGCAGCAGCGCGAACCCCGCGAGGAAGCTGCCCGCGATGCTGCCCGCCGTGTTGAACGCGTACAGCTTGCCCACCTCGCGGCCCGCGTCGCGCGGTGTGCCCAGCAGCGCGCGCACGATGAGCGGGAAGGTCATGCCTTGCAAGAAGGTGGGGATGAACACCACCAGCGAGACGAGCCCGAAGTGATAGAGGTAGACCTCGTTGGGGTTGCCGATCTGCTGGCGTAGCCTGTGAAACAGCAGCTCCGGCAGCTGATCGAGCGCGAAGAACGCGATCGACGCGCTCAGGCAGACGCCGAGCTGCACCATGGCGAGCCAGAACACGGGCTGGCGCAGCCGCCCCAGCCACGCCGACATCACGGCGCTGCCAAGCGACAGGCCGACCAAGAAGGAGACGAGGATCACAGTGAACGAGTAGGTGGAGCTGCCGAGCACGATGACATAGGCGCGCGTCCAGAGGATCTGGTAGCTCATCGACAAGGCGCCGCTCAGCGCAAATGCCCCCGCCAGCGCGCGGCGCAGCCACGGCGGCGGCGCGTCCAGGGTGGCGCGCGCGCCGCGCAGGGCGTCGAGCGCGTCGAGCGCCTCGGCGTCTGCGTCGGTCGTTTGTGGTGGCGCCTGCGTGGCGCTGCGGCGGTGCGTCAGCGCGTCATAGCTCAGGACGATGGCGCACAGGGCGAAGTTGGTGAGCGCGAAGATGAGGTTCGTGCGCGCGAGCCCCAGCGCGGGCAGCGCCACGAAGCCCGCCAGCGCGCATCCCAGGCATGCGCCCAGGGTGTTTGTGCCATAGAGCAGCCCGACGCTGCCCTGGAACATCCGCTCGCGCTGTGACACCCACTGGCTCACGATCGGCAAGGTCGCGCCCATCAAGGTCGTGGGGATGAGCAAGATGGCGAACACGGCCACAAAGCGCATCAGGCTGAACAGCCACAGCTCGTCGAGGTAATGATCGAACATGGCGCCGTAGAGCGCTGGCAGCAGGTCGAGCTGCCACGGGATCGTGAGCGCGTAGAGCCCGATGCAGCCCTCCAGGAGGCCATACACCCGCAAGGGCCGCTTGAGCCTTGAGGCCACTCGCCCGCCCAGCGCGCTGCCCAGCGCCAAGCCCGCCATAAAGGCCGTCAGCAAGGTGCTGATCGCGAACGTGGTGGCCCCGAACACCTGCATCAGCAGGCGCTCCCAGATCACCTCGAAGACCAGGCTCGTGAAGCCCGACAGCAAGAAGAACGCGAAGATGATGCGGTGCATGAGCGGCCCGGTTGGAGGCTTGAAAATCAGCGGGGAGCGCGCCATGATGCGCCGCGTCATTTGGACCCCACGTGAGCGAGGAGAGCATGACACAGCAAGCGCGCAATATCGCCATCATCGGCGCCGGACCCGCCAGCCTCTACGGCGCGGAGGTGCTGGCCCAGGCCGGGCATCATGTGGTCATCCTCAACCGAGACGTCAAGCCTGGCGGCCTCGTGGAGTATGGCATCTACCTGAACAAGTACAAGATGAAGAGCGGGCTGCGCAAGGTGTTCACCCGCATCCTGGCGCGCGACAACGTCCACTACTTTGGCAACGTGGTGGTCGGCGCTCAAGGGCACATCAGCTTGGAGCAGCTGCGCGAGCTGGGCTTTGACGCCATCGTCGTCGCCGTCGGCGCGCAGGGCACCAAGTGGCTGGGGCTGCCCGGTGAGCGCGGCGCGCAGGTCTACCACGCCAAGGACGTCGTGTTTCATTACAACAGCTTGCCGCCGTTCTCGGAGCGCCCCTTCCCGATGGGCGATCATGTCGCGGTGGTCGGCTTTGGCAACGTGGCGCTCGACATCGTGCACTGGCTCGTCGGTGAGCGACAGGTCGCGCGCGCGACGCTTGTGGCCAGGCGCGGCCCCGTGGAGCGCGCTTGCACCTCCAAGGAGCTGAAGCTCGTCAGCGGCGCCATGGACCTTGAGCAGATCGGCGCTGAGGTCACAAGCATCAGTGAGAATTTGCGCGAGGTCGGCCAAGATCCTGACGCCGCGCTCGCTGAGCTGACCGCTTACAAAGACGAGCCGCTGGAGTCGCCCAGTGATACCAAGCTCCAGATGCGCTTCTTGCTCAGCCCCCTGGGCGTCGAGCGCGACGAGGATGGCCACGTCACAGGCCTCATCTGCGAGCGCACGCGCCTCACACCGCCGCGCGCTGAGGGCGATGCCGCGGGCGTGCAAGGCACCGGAGCGCAGGAGGTCGTCAAGTGTGACGCGGTGGTGTTCGCCATCGGTGACAGCATCGAGCCTGGCATCGGCCTGCCGCTTGAGCCCAAGCGCGGCGCGACCTTCGCGGTGGTGCCCGAGCCGTGGGCCGAGCAGCCCGACGCCGCGCGCTACATGTGCTACGATCCGCAGACGGCGCAGCCCATCTGGGACACCTTCGTGGTGGGCTGGGCGCGGCGCGCCTCCGACGGCCTCGTCGGCAAGGCCCGCGCCGACGCGGTGCGCGGCTGTGAGGAGATCCTCGCCTATCTGGAGGGCCGCTTCCCCACACAACCCCAGCCTGAGCC
>CAYXWB010000194.1:0-9997 GCA_964468515.1 uncultured Bradymonadales bacterium
AGCCGTTAACGGCTAGGCGCGCCCCTGGCGCGTCTGGGGCGGCCTCATCACGACGCGGCGTTAGCCGCTCGCGCGCAGGCGCTGCTCCTGATGATCGACCACCCAGCGGATGAGCTTCTCATAGTCGGACGCGCCACGGCTCTCGGGCGCATACTCGAAGATGGTCTTGCGATGGCGCGGCGCCTCCTTGAGGCGCGTGTTGACGCGGATCGGCGGCAGCACCTTGTCGTGGAAGTAGCCGCGCAGCGTCTTCACCGACTCATCGCTGATGTTGTTACGCATATCATAGAAGGTGGGCAAGATCCCCAAGATGCTGATCGGGTGCATGAGCACCTGGTTCACGTTTTTGAGGGTCTTGAGCAGCTGCTTGACGCCGACCAGGCTCAAGAAGTCGCAGGACACGGGCACCAGCAGGTAATCTGCGAAGGTGAGCGCGTTCATGTTGAGCAAGGAGAGGCTGGGGCCGCAGTCGAGCAAGATGAAGTCGTAGCGGTCCTCCGCCTCCAGCACGCGCCTCAGCACGCGGTCGCGGCCCTCGTTGAGCCTGGCGAGGTAGATCTCGGTGGAGGCCAGCGTCTCATTGCCGCACAGGATGTCGAGGTTAGGCCGCGCGTTGACGACACACTCGCCAAGATCCTGCTTCTCGACCAAGACGTGGAACAGGGTCTTGTCGCCCTCAACACCTAAGCTGATGGCGACGTGGCCCTGGGAGTCCACGTCGATGATGAGGACCTTGTAGCCCTCATCGCGCAGGCCCGCGCCCAGGGTGACGGCGGTGGTGGTCTTGCCGGTGCCGCCCTTCTGGTTGAGGATGGCGATGCGCATGGGGCCATGCTCGCGCTTGACGACGCGCCGACGCACGTCCTCCTCGACGGGGGTGCGACACTCCATGCTGCAGAAGTGGACCTGACGGCCCTGCTGCGTGGCCTGTTGGAAGGCGAAGCGCGGCTCAAAGACCTTACCACAGGTGGCGCACTCGGCCTCACCGCGGGCGTGAGACTCGGCTTGGCGGCAGGTCTGGCTGCAATAGTGGATGGTCTGGCCTTCCCGCTGCTCGATTTGAAAGCGGAATTTGACCAGAAACTGCTTCTCGCACACGCTGCATGTCTTGAGCGCCATGGCCATCCTACGACTCTCCATGTCGACCGCGCGCCCCGTGATGGGGCAGCGAGGGAGACAGCACGCTTGAGGTGATGTCTTTAAGTTGCGAGCTAAGCGAGCACCCGCTCGCTGCCGCACACCGCGCGCCTCCGTGCGCCTGGTGACCTGTCATGCGAGGCGGCGGTGACGCCCAGCATACAAGCGTGAAATCTACCTCAACCTCTCGTGATTTGCAAGGGTGACGCACATGGCGTCAGCGCGCGCGCTGGCGGCGCTTAAAGTAAGCCAGCGCCACCACGCCCAAGCCCACCCCAAACCACAGCGTGGCCAAGCGCACCAAGGTGGTCGCCACCACCGCGTCGGGCCTTGATGCCAAGACCCCTAGCGCGAGCAAGCCGCCGATGAGCGTGCCCTCGGTGACGCCCAAGCCCCCCGGCAAAAAGCTTATCGCGCCCAGGATCGTGGTCACGGAGAACAAGAAGATGGCGATGAGCGGGCCGCTGGTGGCGCCCATGGCGTCGAGGATCCAGGCGAACGCCAGCCCCTCCATGCCCCAGCTCGCCACGCTCATCAGCGCGGCCAAGCCCAGCACCCGCACGCCCAGCAGCGCGCGCATCGACGCGTACGCCTCCTCCAGCTTAGGCTGCAGCCCCGGCAGCGGGCCTGGGCCCTTGGCGCTCAACCCGATCATCCAGCCCATCAGGCGCGGCTGGCTCAGCACGGCCACGCCCCCGACGATGATCAGCACGCAGGCCACCACGCCCCAGCGCCCATAGTCAAAGCGCGCGAGCCCCAAGCACGCCAGCGCCACCAGCCCCATCAGGTCGGTCAGCCGCTCGGCCACCACAATAGGCGCCGTGCGCGCCACCGCCACCCCCGCCGCGTCGCGCAACAGCGCGCTCTTGAGCACCTCGCCGAGCTTGCCCGGCGTCACGCTCATCACGAACCCCGCCAAGAACACGTTGAGGCTCAGGCGCCACGGCACCTCAATGGCGAGCGTGCGCAAGAAGAGCTGCCACTTGGCGAAGCGCAGCCCATAGTTCACCACGCTTAAGCCCAAAGCCCCCGCGAACACCCACCAAGGAAAGCGCGCCAGCGCGTCGCCCACCGCGCGCGCGTCCGACCACAGCCCGATGAGCGCGTACAAGATCACGCCCAGCACCGCGCCCCATAAGATCTTGCGCGTTAACCGCTCCACGCGACCTCCGCTTTGGCCAAAGCTCGCGTCTTGACGAGGTGGCTTGAATCTGGCGCGCCTGTCGCCATTGGGTTAGGGTGTAGCCCAAGAACGTTCACGCGCCAAGGATGTCCCTCGGAGTTTCGACGCTATGGATCTCTCAGAAACCTCGCTGGCCAACATCGCCGCGAACCCGCCCACCCATGACATGCAGCAGGCGGCCCGCTTGGCGCGGCGCAGCTTCAACAGCCTGGAGCGCTTGGTCAGCCAGCTCATGGGCTATCCGCCCGGTCACCCCGCCATTGAGCAGGCCCTGCAGACGACGCATGAGTCGTTCATGGCCTTCTTTGAGCTGACCGATCGGCTCTCCGTCAAGGTCTTGCCGCACTCGCTGGCGATGCTCGATAACGGCGAGGAGGTCTGGGAGACCGAGGAGCCCAAGGATTACTGCTTCTATCTGAGCCGCGACGGGCTATTCTTATTGCACATCCTGGCGGGCATCGATCTGCCCGAGCTGCGCCGCTTGGCCGAGGTCTTGGAGCACATCGTGGAGCGTCGCTATGATCCCAACTTCAGCTGCATCGACGCGCTGTTCGACGCCAACTTCCGCTACATCTCCTATGACGCGCTGGATGAGTCGCTGGCCGCGCTGGCGGGCATTGATATGGACATGCGCAACCGCGACACCCGCGAGGAGCAGGACCAGATCGATGAGCTGTTCCAGAAGGCCATGAAGGGCGAGGAGGCCGAGCAAGACGACTCTCCCGTGGAGGGTGATTACGAGATCCGCATCAAGAACCCCATCGAGCGCATGCGCAAGATCGAGGTCGGCTCGCGCGAGTTTTTGACGCTCGAAGATGAGGTCCAGCAGCGCCTGCTGGGGCTTCGCCAGGGCTTCATCGAGCACCGCGAGCTGGAGCATCGCGAGGGTGAGCTCTTATCCGCCATCTTGGGCGCGCAGCCGCGCGAGGCGCTGCGCTTGCAGGCCGTGGAGCAGATCGGTGAGGTGATGGGCGCGCTGGTGGGCACCGAGCAGCCTTGGGAGGCGCTCACCTTCATGAAGATCATCCACCACTGGCGTGACAAGTTCGCGCCTGAGGTGACGCATGAGCTCAAGGATGTCGTGCAGCAGGCCTTCAACAAGCGCCGCGTGCAGGAGCTTGTGCGTCAGGTCACCCAGCAAGACCGACAGAACCGTCGCATGATCTTGCAGATGTTCAACGCGCTGCACATGGAGGAGGCGTCGAGCGCGCTGGCCCGCGTGGTGGGCTGGAGCACGCTTGATGATGAGACGCGCGAGGACGTGCTGCGCTATTTGCGCGAGCGCTCGCGTTACGGCTTTGAGTTCTTCGAGGAGTCGATCCTGGAGCTGCCCTTTGAGCACAGCGCGCCCGTGATGGAGATCTTGGAGCAGGGGATGCCGCACTCACGGGCGATCCTCATCAAGCTGGTGGGCCACGACGTGGAGCCGCCGCTCAAGGCGCAGGCGCTGCGGATCTTGCACGGCACCTGGAGCAACCCGAGCGAGGTGCGCGATCTGCTGGTGCCGCTGACGCGCGTGAGCAGCTCCGCCTTGCGCTTGCAAGCGATCCGCAGCCTCGTGGACGCCACCCCGCAGCACGCCTACCGGGTGCTGGAGCCGCTGTTCAACCAAGACCTCGCCAAGCGCAGCGAGGAGGAGGTGCGCGAGCTGGCGCAGCTGTTCGTCAAGCATGGCGGCCCCCAGGCGCTGACCAAGCTGGAGGAGCTGGTGCATCGACGCGGCCTGACCACCACTGAGGCCGAGCGCGAGCTGGCCGTGACCATCGCCCGCGCGCTGATGCGCACCCCTGACTCGAAGGTCGTCGCGCTGCTTGACGCCGTGGCCAAAGACTGGCTCGTGCCGCAGCGCATCCGCTCGACCTGCAAAGAGATCGCCGACATGCTGCGCGTGGGCAGCTGACCCTCGCCAACCTCACTAGGACGCTATGAGCATTGATCTGACACTCCAAGACTCGGGGCTCGATCTGCGCGATCCGCAGGTGCTGGGGAAGTTGTTCTTTGACAACGTCTTTCGCATCCTCAAGGTCGGCGCCATCTACCATGTCGAGCACAACCAGACGCGCCTGGCGATTGAGGAGTTCTTGAGCTTCTTCGCACAGGCCATGCGCCTCAGCGAGGATGATGAGTTCGGCATCGTGATCCGTGATGAGCTGGCGATCGTCAACGGCACCACGCTGCGCCTCGATCGCGCCGCGCAGAAGCGTCACAACGAGCTGCGCGACCTGTTCACCGCCGCCAAGATCCGCGGCATCGCGCTCGATCGCGCGATGCGCGCCGATGACTTCGTCACCTTCTTGAGCGCGCTCAACGATGCGGGCCGCAGCGGACGAGGCATGGAGCATGTGGAGATCCCCAACATCGTCATCGCGCATGGCGAGCCCATCCGCTCCATCTTGGAGGCCATCTCCAAGGTGAACAAGGCGATGTACGTCGCCCACGTCTACATTCGCGGCATGGTCAAAGTGCAGAACATGCACGATCAGGTGCGCGAGCGCCAAGATCCCAACATCCCGATGGGCGTCATCAAGCGCATCTTGCAGACCGTCACCGATCTGCTCGGTGACAATGACCTCACCATCTTAGGCCTCTTACCGCTGCGTCTGGTCGCCCCCTCTCTCAGCGCGCACTCGTTCAACGCCGCCATCTACAGCATGCTCTTGGCCGATCGCTTAGGGCTCGCCTCACGCACGGTCACCCATGTGGGCATGGCGGTGCTCTATCAAGACATCGATCGTTTGGTCGGCATCGCCGTGGGGCATCGTGACCGCGAGACGATCCTCAACCTCGATCACCAGTTCAACGCGAACCTGCGCGACGTGGCCAAGATGCTCCAGCGCCTCAACGGCGACGTCGTCTCCACGCTGCGCGTGCTGATGACCTATGAGCGCGGCTGCCCGTTTGACACCCCCTTGCAGCGGCCCTTCTATCGCTCCGGGCGCCAGCTCCACCTCATCACGCGCCTCATCGACGTCTGCCGCACCTACGACCTGCTCATCCAAGGCCTGGAGGGCTACAAGGCGCGCCGCCCCGATCTGGCGATCCAGTACATTGAGAGCCGCGCTGGCGAGGCGTTTGATCCTGATCTGGTGGAGCTGTTCATCGCCACGATGGGCATCTTCCCGATCGGCACCACGGTGGAGCTGACCACTGGCGAGCGCGGCATCGTGATCCGCACGCCCTCGGCGTCGGCCGATCCACGCCGCCCTGTGGTGAAGCTCGTCGGTGGCGGCGGCCAGACGGTCATCGACCTGAGCGATCCGCGCCACGCCCACATTGAGATCAACCGCTCGGTGCGCACCGAGGAGCAGGACTTCGCGACCTCCAAGATGTTCCTGTTGACCTGACGAAGTGCGGGTCACCTGCCGCGCTGCGCGCGGCGCCCGCGCGCACGACGCGGGCTGGGTGCTGGGCGCGCTAACGCACGCCCTCCCCCACTTGACTGATGGGCAAGCCCGTGAGCTGCGCGAGCGCCTGGGCCAGCGCGAAGGTTTCTTGCTTGTGGGGCGACGCCTCGATAAGCGGCAGCAGCTCCTCATGAGGACCGCGCACCAGCAGCGTGAACGCGTGGATGCGCGTGTCTGTGCGCTTGGCCGAGATGGGCACATAGATCATCGCAAAGACGATCTCCGTGAGCTGGTCCAGCGGCACGACGAGCTGGCCGCCCTGGCGAGCATCGGCGCCTGACCAAGACAGCAGCCCGCGCCCCATGTCGAGGCGCGCGAGTTGTTGGATACGCAGGCTGTCGCGCGGTCCCCAACGCCACATCACAAGCCCCAGCCCGCCAAGACCCGCGGTGATCAACAGATCGCGCAGTGAGAACAGGCCGTTGCCACCGCGCGTGAGCAGCAGGCCGATCGCCAGCACCACCATCAGCACGCCGCCCCAGAAGCCCCACGGCAGCTGGCGCGTCTCACGCGCGCCCGTGATGACCATCACGTCACGACCTGCGGGGCGCAGCTGCGGCTTATAGATCATCTCCTCAGACGTGATCGACGGCGCCTGCACAGCGGGCGCGCGCTCGCCAAGGATCACGCCATCCTCAGGGGGCTCAGGTTCAACGCGCATCTTAACGCACCTCAGCGGAGACGCGATGCAGCACCCACTGGGCGCCCTCTCGGATCATGACGATGCGGCGCGCCTTACCATCAGGCTGCACGGCGAAGATCTCTTTGCGGCGCGGCGTCTCTTGCTCAGCTTGCCCTTCAACGCTGTCCTTGAGGTTAGAGAGGTCTGCGGCGAGCAAGAAGGCGCCGGGCTCGATGACGATTTCTTGACCACCTTTGAGCATGAGCTTGCCTTGGGCCAGCGTGATCTCGGCGGGGACTTGCGCCTTGGGATCGGGGCTGGTGAAGGTGAGGAAGTCGCGCGTTTCTTGGCTCATCTGGCCCAGCGCCTCACGGTAGCGCTTGGAGGCGAGGAGCTGGTTGAGGCGCAAGATCGCCGCGCGCGCCTCCAAGTACAGGCGCTCCTTCGCGCGCTCATCCTCGCCGGGGATGAGGCTGACCGTCTCCGGCTGCGCGGCGGGAGGCGGCAGCGTGTACACGCTGGCGCAGGCGCTCGCTAGGCTAGCGAGGCAGATGAGGATGAGGCGCATCATAGGCGGTGTGATCCTGGGGAGGTGTTTCTTCGAGGCAGCGCGAAGCTCGCGCTGAGCTTAGGCGCGCCCGCTGCGCGGGCAAGGTGGCTCAGGCGGGCGCCTCATGCGCGCTGACCTGCGCCGGATCAGTGGCGCCGCGAAGGCGCGCGATGCCGCGCTCGCGCAGGTGCGTGGTGTCATTGAGCGTGTGCGCGCTCAGCGCGCCTTGGGTAAAGCGCAAGGTGGACACCGAGGTGTTCTCAATGGGCAGCGACGCCCACGCGTCGTGCGGCAGCTCCAGCAGCGCCACGAGCAGCGCGCGGATGGCGATCCCATGTGAGAAGACGAGGACGTGACGCGGGGCAGGATCAGCGAGCACCTCGCGCGCCAGCCAGTCCATCATGCGGGCGGCGACGGCGGCCGGCGACTCGCCGCCAGGTGGGGTGAAGCCCCAGCCATCGTGCACCATGCGTGAGGCGACCTCCGGGGGGATGACCTCGTGGCGAGGCTGGCCCTCCCACTGGCCCATGGACGCCTCGACGAGGTCATGGTGCGGCTCAATGCGCCAAGGGGAGGTGTGCATGGCGTCGAGGGTGAGGCGCGCGGTCTGCATGGCGCGCACGGCGCTGGAGCAGCAGATGCGGTCAGCGTCGAAGCCGGTGGCGCGCCAGTGTTCGCCGAGCGCGGTGGCTTGGGCGCGCCCGCGCGATGACAGCTCGCACCAGGGGCTTTGGCCGCCCACGCGGCTGCGATCCAGGTTCAGCTCGCTCTCAGCGTGGCGCACGAGGGTCAGGGTGATCATGGCGGTTTTTCGGCGAGTTTGGGGAGGGTGTGGGCGTAGGCGCTGCGGCTGTGGGGGGATGAATGTAGCACAGCGTGGCGCGCGCAGGTAGCGAAGGGCGCGCTGGGAGGAGGTTGAGGCAGCTGGGGCTGGCGTATGAGCGCGCGTCGGTGGTGATGCGCTTTGCGGGCTTCGCCCTGCACCCACCAGGGGCTGTCGCCCCTGGACCCCGCTTGTAGGGGGATGAGGCGCGTGTGGGGAGGAGCACGCGACCAGTTGCTTTTGCGATGCCTTTATGTTGCAGTGCGCCCAGCGGCGCATGGCGCGTCGCGACCCGAGCGCCCGGACATCAGCGGCGCAAGCCGCGCGTTTGCACGATCACGCGCGCGGTCAGCACAGTGGGAGGTAGAGATCGTGGCGACCTTTCTGGATGAGCACAAGCGGACGCATCGTTGCGGTGAGCTGCGCGCCGAGCATATCGGCCAGCAGGTGATCCTGTTCGGCTGGGTCTCAAGCGCGCGAGATATGGGCGCGATGATCTTCGTCGATCTGCGAGATCGCACCGGCACCGTGCAGCTTCGCTTGGATCCGCACATCGACGCAGACGCCTACGCCCAAGGCAGCGCGCTGCGCAGCGAGTGGTGTGTGGCCATCATCGGGGAGGTGCTCGATCGCGGTGAGAACGCCAACACCACCAACCCCACCGGGGAGGTCGAGATCGGCGTCAAGCACCTGGAGATCTTCTCCCAGGCCAAGACGACGCCGTTCCCCATCCGCGATGAGACCAACGCCAGCGAGAACCTGCGCTTGCAGTATCGCTACCTGGATCTTCGCCGCGCCCCCTTGCAGCGCGCGCTCATCATGCGCAGCAAGGTCAACATGGCCGTGCGCAACTTCCTCGATGAGCACGGCTTCTTGGAGCTTGAGACGCCCTTTTTGACCAAGTCCACCCCTGAGGGCGCGCGCGATTACTTGGTGCCAAGTCGCGTCAACCCCGGCAAGTTCTATGCGCTGCCGCAGTCGCCCCAGATCTTCAAGCAGCTGCTCATGGTCTCCGGCTATGACCGCTACTTCCAGATCGTGCGCTGCTTCCGCGATGAGGATCTGCGCGCCGACCGTCAGCCCGAGTTCACGCAGATCGACATGGAGATGTCCTTCATCACGATGGAGGACATCATCGCCGTCTGTGAGGGGCTGATGCGTCGCGTGTTCGAGGGTGTCATGGGGATGCAGCTGCCGACGCCGTTCCCGCGCATGTCTTACGATGACGCGATGCTGCGCTACGGCGTGGACAAGCCCGAGCTGCGCTTTGGCATGCCCATCCACGACATCACGACGCAGGCGGCCGCCAGCGGCTTCCAGGTCTTCGCCCAAGCGGTCGAGGCAGGCGGCGTGGTGCGCGGCTTGCGCGTAGAGGGCGCCGCTGACCAGTTCAGCCGCAAGAACATCGACGACCTTCAAGAGTTCGCCAAGATCTACGGCGCCAAGGGCTTGGCCTGGGCCAAGGTCACGGCGGAGGGTTGGAGCGGCGGCGTGAGCAAGGCGATCGACGCGTCGCATCAGCAGGCGATCAATGAGGCGATGGGCGCCCAAGCGGGCGACCTGCTGTTGTTCGTCGCAGATCAAGCGCGCGTGGTCTGCCCAAGCCTCGGCCAGCTTCGCAAGAAGCTCGGCCACAGCCTGGGGCTGGTGGACGAGGAGGCGTTCAACTTCTGCTGGGTCGTGGACTTCCCGATGTTCGAGTACGTCCCCGAGGACGACCGCTTCTACGCGATGCACCACCCCTTCACGTCGCCCAAGGCGGAGCACTTCGACCTGCTCCAGAGCGGCGATTTGGAGCCGGTGCGCGCGCAGGCGTACGACCTGGTGCTCAATGGTCATGAGGTGGCGGGCGGCTCGATCCGTATCCACCGCGAGGACGTGCAGAGCGACGTGTTCCGCTCGCTGGGCATTGAGGCCGAGGAGGCGCGCGAGAAGTTCGGCTTCTTGCTCGACGCGCTGACCTTTGGCACCCCACCCCACGGCGGCATCGCGTTTGGCATGGACCGCCTCATCATGATGCTCACCCGCTCGGCGAGCATCCGCGACGTGATCGCGTTCCCCAAGACGCAGAGCGCCAGCGACGTGATGTGTCAGGCGCCGAGCGCCGTGGACGCGGGCCAGCTCAAGGATCTGCACTTGGCCACGATCGCCAAGCTCGCCCCGGCCTCGCCAGTGAGCGAGCCCGCGACGGGAGAGTGAGCGCGCGAAGCGCGTGAGCGAGCTGCACCCAAACGAGCGGGGGGGGGGCGGGAGGGAAGCGGTGGGGACCCCCAGAGGT
>CAYXWB010000195.1:0-9893 GCA_964468515.1 uncultured Bradymonadales bacterium
TGCGCCGATGGCACCCGCCAAGAAGGCAACACCTGCGTGCCGACCGTCGCGTGCGGCGAGGGCACCAGCGCGGATGCCACGGGCGCTTGTGTGCCCACCGACGCGCCCATCACCTGCGCCGCTGGCACCACCCTCCAAGACGGCACCTGCGTGCTCGATCCCGCGACCTGCGCTGAGGGCACCACCCTCACCGAGGGCCGCTGCGTCGCGGACGTGATCTGTGGCCCCGCCACAAGCCCCCGCGATGGCGCCTGCCTCACCGCAGACGAGCTCCTCAAGCTCGACGCCGACGTCACAAGCGTTGAGCCCGATGACGCCCTGTTCGGCGGCACCCCGCAGAGCATCACGCTGCCCGCCGCCAGCAGCTCGCTCATCATCTCCGGCAGCATTGAGACCGCGCAGGATCTCGACGGCGACGGGCAGACCAACCAAGACTTCGACTTCTACACCTTCGAGGCCGAGGCCGGCACCTACCTCAACCTCAAGGCGCTCAACGCAGGCGCAGGCTCGCTCGCCTTCGTCATCGAGGGCCCCGAGAACTACGCCCGCACCTCGCCGCTCGACACCGTCGAGCCCGCGCGCCAGCTCCTGTTGCCCTACACCGGCACCTACACGGTCCAGATCGGCCCCAAGCAGCAGCTGTTGTTTGACACCAACTTTGGCCCTCAGGGCGGCGACGGCCAAGACTACGCGCTGGTGATCGAGAACCTCGGCCCGTTCGACACCACGAACGCCACCGCGCTCGACGCCACCACGAACGCCAGCGCCACTGGCACGCTCGGCGACCTGCTCGCCAGCACCTACAAGATCCAAGGCGACGCCGACAGCTACGCCCAGCTCGCCCTGCCCACGCTCGCCACCGATGGCTCCGCCGCCCTCATCTTCTTGGATGAGACGGGCGCCGTCATCGACGTCTCCGGCGTCGTCGGCCCGCAAGGTCGCACCCGCAACCTCGGCGCGAGCGGCGAGGTGATCGTGGTGGTCGATCCGGTGCAAGTGTTGGGTGATCGCGCGGACTTCACCGTGCAAGCGCGCGCACAAGCACCCGCCACCATCCCTGGCCCCGTCGCAGGCGGCGCGACCTTGGAGGAGCTGCCCAGCACCACCCTCGCCCCTGGCGCGTCGACGCTGTTCGAGGTGGACCTTGAGCTGCTGACCAGCACGGGCGCCGCCGCACCCCAAGGGCTCATCGTCCTGCTCAACGCCCCAGGCGTCGCGGTGCGCACTTATGGCCCCGACGGCAAGCTCGTCACGACGTTCCAAGCGCTCGCAGGCTTCTACGCGCGCGTCGGTGGCAAGTACATCATTGAGGTGATCAACACCGACACGCTGCGCCCCATCACCGTCACTGACTGGTCGATCGAGACCTACGTGCCCGCCGATGGCGGCAGCGTGAGCGCCGGCACGAACAATCGTGAGCTCACGATGAGCAATGTTCCCGCTGACGGCATTGGCTTCTTCACGTTTGAGACAAGTGAGGCGCTGAGCTTCTCCGCCGTCTTCGCTCAAACAGGTCCCACCTACGCCGCATTCTATATCCTCTCTGAGAACATGACGGTCTTGGATGGCGTTGAGGATTATGCAGCTAACATTACGCTCGCCAACAGCCCTCTCGCTGAGCCCAATCGGTACTTCGGTATTCTGTTGCCGCTGCCCGAGCCTCCGTTCTATCCCGCAGAAGAGATCGTCAACCCTCGTGTGACGATTAGCGCCTCTCCCCTGACGATCATCGAAGAGGTCGAGCCCAATAGTACAACCAGCACCGCGACCGTGGTCCCCGCAGGCGAGATCGCGACCGCGACACTCGGCGGCGGTCCGCGCCGCGACCTGGATGTGTACAAGCTGGCGGTCAGCCCCACTGACCCCTCGCTGGTCAGCGCGACCATCGGGCTTGAGGCAGACAGCGGCCAGATCTGGGCAGTGATTCGTGACAGCCAAGGCACGGTCTACAGCCGCAACAACGGCACCGCGACGTTCAACCTGGGCGCCGTGGTCCCTGGCGGTGAGGAGTACTTCGTCGAGGTCTATCGCACGCAAGGCTTCACCGCCCTGCCCTACGCGATCCTCCTGGACTCTGCGGACATCGTCGACTTCACGCCTGAGCAAGAGCCGAACAACACAGCGATGGACGCGACCTTGGTCGCCCCGCAGCTGATGCCCTCCTTCTCCTTCGCCACTGCGGGCACGCTCGTGGGCGACGCCGATGAGGACTGGTTCACGTTCAACGTGCCCGCCGAGGGTCTGTACCAGGTCGGCCTTGAGGACATCCCAGGCATCCCCGCACGCGCAGCCACGATCAAGTTCACGCTATTCGACGATGACGGCGCAGGCAACCTCACCGAGGTCGCGACCGATGGTCCCGTCACGCTGACCAGCGGCAAGAAGGTGGTTAAGGTCGAGGGCGGCACTGCCACAAACTTCAGCAACAACTACGTTGTGCGTGGCACTGCCATCACCGCACGCAACCTCGGCGTGCTTACTCCGGGCGTCTACGTTGATGAGACGGGCACGATCCAAGCCGCTGGCGCGCAGTCCTTCGAGTTCACGCTTGATGAGGATCTGGCATCGGATGGTTCTGAAGCACTGACCATTTGGTCTAACTATGCCCTGGAGGTCTCTGATCCTCAAGGCAATGTCATCTTTACCGCTGCTGGTACGCGCATCAGGGAAGGTGCTTTTAATAGCACCACACTCTTGGCGGGCACTTATACAGCCCGTGTTATTGCTGCAGATAATACGGCATGGCGTCTTGTCGCAGGGATCTATCCTTACAATGTAGAGGAAGAGGCGACTAACCCTGCAACTGATAATGATGGATTCGCTACAGCTGAAGACTTAGGGCTTCTTAGTCAAGGAACTACAACCATCTATGGCAATGTAGGCACCACAGACGTCAATGACTTCTTTAAGTTCACAGTGCCTGACCTTAACGCTGGCGCACCTGTCAACCTGACCATCGATCTCTTCAATATCGGACAAAATGTGTTGGGTATTGATGCGTGGTTGTACGATCAAATCCTTCCTGACCCCGACGACTTCTTCTCTATTTACGACGATGCGTACACTTTTCCTAAAATCATGACTAACAGTGCGCTTCCTGGTGATTATTGGGTACGTGCAGAGTACTATCCCGCAACCCAAGTCGCAGGTCCAGGCCAGTCCAGTGACTATGCCTTCCGCATCACTGTTGAGCCTTGAGCAAACGTTCTAGGAGACTAGCAAGGCGTTAAAAGTGCGCGGGTCTGCTAAGCAGACCCGCGCACTTTTTTGTAATTTTTTCTTCATGACACACGATCCTGAGCCAGAGGGCCGAAAACAGGGACAGCGCACGCCCTAGCGGCCCCTACCCCTGAGGAGACGAGAGATGCACCAACCGCTCATAAACCGAGGCGCAGCCTCGCTGATCGCCCTGTTTTGCTTCGCCTTGTGTGGCTGTAACGCGCCCCGTTACGATCTGCGCTTGCTAGAGCAAGACGCAGACATGGACCTCGTGAGCGACGCGGACACAGACCTTGACGCGCCCCGGGACCTCAGACCAGATGAGCAGCCCACAGACCACCCGCTGGATCTTGATGCGTCGGATGAACAGCGCGATGAGGCGCCCGACGCTTGCGAGGGGGTGAGCTGCGGTCCGCAGGGTATGTGCGTCATCCAGGAGCAGGCGCCCGCTTGCAGGTGCAACACGGGCTATCGGCCTGAGGGGCTGAGCTGTGTGCTTATTGTGGGACCGAGCTTCACGAACCTGCCCGCGCAAGAAGATGGCGAGATCTTGCAGGACGATCAGTACCAGCTCACGGCGAGCGTGGCGCAGGGTGCGGGGGCGCCGGTCTACTCGGTCGTCTCGACCACCTGCTCATTCCCAGTGAGCGTGTCAGGTGTGGGGCTGGTGCTGTGGAGCTGTGGGATTGACAGTGAGACGTGTGACACGACGCTGCGCGTCGCGGTCGCAGACCAGAGCGATGAGGGCGTGCTCACGATCCAGTGCACACGCGGGCTGCCTCGGATCTTATCGACCCCGCCCGCGTCATCGCGCGAAGGTGAGGAGTCACGCTACACGGTGGACTGTGAAGATCCTGACGGCGGCGAGGTCACGCTGCGCATTGGCCCCAATGACACATGCGGCGCGCGGATGCAGGGCGTTGACTATGTGTGGACGCCCATGGAGCTTCAGGGCGGCGGCACGTGCCAGCTCGATCTGCTGTGTAGCAATGGCGAGAACACAGAGCGTCAGCAAGCGACGATCAACGTCGAGGAGACGAACCAGCCGCCCATCTTCTTGAACCTGCCCGCTGCGGCGAGCACGCTGCATCAGCGCGCAGGGCAATACACCGCGCAAGGTGACGACCCAGACGTGCCCGCCCAATCCCTCACCTTCAGCCGCGCCAGCACCACATGCAGCTTCAACCCCACCGTCAACGCCGCCGGGATCGTGCGCTGGACCTGCCCCGCTGCGGTCGAGACCTGCGAGGTGGAGGTTGAGCTGAGCGACGGCGAGGAGGCTGTGCGCGAGGCGCTGACGATCTCGTGTGAGAACAATGCGCCGAGCGTGAGCGATGTGACCATCACACCCTCCACCACCGTCTATCCTGGCACAACGCTCACCTGCACTTATAGCTACACAGATTTAGACGCCGACGCAGACAACTCTATGATCATTTGGACAGTCAACGATACGGATACTAGCTCAGGTTCAACATTCACAGCTCCATTGGCAGACACAGAAGTAAAATGCCGAATAGTGCCTTCAGACAGTGTCAACGAGGGGCTACCCGCAACAAGCAACCCACTCATAATACAATCTCCGTATAGTAGATTAGCAGCGGGCGGAGACCACACTTGCGTCTTCTACAAAGACACCCCTTATTGCTGGGGAAACAATGATAACGGCCAACTTACCGATTCATCTCCATTCCAAACAAGAAAAATCTTACCTTATCAAATTTCAAGCCATCAAAATACAAACACCATTAGTATTGGCGGACACCACATGTGCTCCAAACTCCAAGACAACACCCTCAGATGTTGGGGCAAAAACACGCATGGACAAATAGGCGACGGAACAAACCAAAACAGACCATCACCCACAATCGTTCAAAACATAACTACAATCAACCATGTCGCACTAGGAGAAAATCACACATGCGCCATACTCTCTAACTTTAGAGTGAGATGTTGGGGATTAAATACGAATGGACAACTAGGCGACGGAACAACATCAGCGAAATCTATACCAACACAAGTTTCAGGCCCAAATGGCTTACACCTCACAGATGCATTGACGGTACGCTCAGGTGGAAATCATAGTTGTGCGATTAGATCAACGGGGGTCATGTGCTGGGGATTAGGCCTTGATGGCCAACTGGGAAACAATAGCTTCAACAATACCAATAGACCTGTAAACACCACGCTTAACGCACCACCCCAAAATCTTGAACTTGGAGGTAAACATACCTGTACTGAGACCGGCTGCTGGGGCTCTAACAACGCAAACCAACTCCAAACCACGGCATCAGGAAATTTCGCCACTATAACTCCATTCAGCCCACAACTAAACTCGGTTAGCATCATCGCAACAGGAGACAGACATACCTGCACATACAGCTTCGACAGAAGACCTGGACCTCACCAAAACCGCGTCACTTGCTCAGGCCACAACGACTATGGACAAGCTGCAACTGGCACATTTTCATCCAATATAAATCAAAATGTAATCACCATACCAGAACCAGTTAAAGATCTAGCTGCTGGTTACAATCATACTTGCGCCATGACAGCAAATGGAATTTATTGCTGGGGCTATAACAGCCATGGCCAGCTCGGAGATGGCACGACGACCAACCGGGCCACGCCCACCCTCGTGACCTTCCCCTGATCCTGTGCGAAGCACACATTAAAACGAGCGAGGGCGGCCGCTGGTAGCGGCCGCCCTCGCTCGTCTTGGTGAGGATGCTCACTCCTCGGTGGTGTCGAGGTCGGCGTCTTCGGCGAGGTGTTGGGCGAGGAAGGCGCGGGTGAGGGCCCAGGCGTCGGTGGCGGCGCGGGCGTCGTAGCGGGTGCCGGAGGGGTTGGCAAAGGCGTGGTCTGCGCCCTCGTAGACCTTGATGGTGTTCGTCTTGCCGAGCTGCTTGAGCGACGCTTGGAACGCGCGCACGCTCTCCAGCGGGATGCCCTTGTCCTCGCTGCCAAAGATGCCGAGCAGCGGCGCTTGGATCGGCTCAAGCGCGGCGGGCTCCGTCTCCAAGCGACCGTAGTAGATCACGGCGGCGTCAATCTGGGTGGGGAGCTGGATGGCCGTCTGCAAGGCCCACGCGCCGCCAAAGCACCAGCCGATGACGCCTTGGCGGCTCGACTCCGACTGGCTCTTGAGGAACACCGAGCCTTGGCGCAGGTTCTCCATGAGCTTGGGCGGCGTGGCCATCGCGGCTGACATCATGGCCTTGGCTTGGTCCGGATCTTGGGCGGCCGGGGCGCCGTAGAGGTCCACGGCGAGCGCGACGTAGCCAAGCCCCGCGAGCTGTCGGGTCATGGACTTGACCTCATCGTTGAGGCCCCACCACTCGTGGATCACGATCAAGGTGGGCGCGTCTTCTGCGCCCTCGGCGGGGCGCGCCATGTAGCCCGTGTAAGGGACACCCTCCACCGTCGCGTAGACCACCTCGCTGGTGACCACCGGCTGCTCAGGCTCGGCCAGTGAGGCGGGCGTCGGGGTCGGGGTGTCGTGCTGATGCTCGTGCGCCATCTTGTCGGCGTAGTCATCCTGTGCGGGTTTTGGCGTGGACTGACAGGCGGCGAGCGCGAGGGAGGCGGTGATGAGCAAGGCGGTGCGAGACATGGAGGCTCCTGTGGCGTAGGGGCTTGAACGCGCGGTCGATGCACGACGCGCGAAGATAAATGGTCGTCGCCCTCGCGAAGGTGCGTGGCGCATCTGGCTTGCCGCCTTCTAACATGAAGGCGGCGTGTTAACACAGGTAGGAGAAGGCGCTGGCTGGCACGAATGCCTCAGGATGATCCCGTAGCGCGAGGCTTGTTATCAAAGGGACCTACGCGCTTGGTCCGTGAAACTTGCGCACCGATCGCTTATCATGGGATCTGCTCCGCTAGAGGATATGCTGATGCGACCTTCCCTCGCGCTGAACCTCAAACGACATGCCATCCACGAAGCGGTGAGTCGCGCTCGCGTGACAAACCTGCGCGTCTTTGGCTCTGTGTTACACGGCACGGATCGCGAAGGCAGCGACCTTGATCTGCTGGTTGATGCGCTGCCAGGGGCGACGCTGTTTGATCTAGGGGGCTTGCAGGTCGAACTAGAGGCGCTGCTTGATGTGCCAGTCGATCTCGTCACCCCCGCCGATCTACCCTCGAAGGTGCGGGCTAAAGTGCTCGCTCAAGCTCGCCCCTTATGAGTGAGAATCGCCTCTATCGATCGCCTCATAGGCAGCTTGCCGCGACAGATGCACGTCCTTGACATCACCCGCAGCGCATGAGCGCTGAGCGATACGATAACCATGAAAAATAACCTCCTGAGGTGTCTTGAGCGACCGCTGCTCAAGGAGCTTCATGAGCAGGAGCGTGATGAGTGAGGAGCTTGGCGGCGGTGGTCGACGGGGCGGTGGGGCGAACGTGCGCGAGCGGCGCTTTGAGGTCGATCAGAACTTCGTGGGGTGGCGCCTCGATCATTTCTTGGCCAATCGCTTGGGGCGCATGTCGCGCAGCAAGGCGGCGCAGATCAGCCGCTATGGTGACATCGCGATCATCCCTGAGCGGCGCGTGAAGCCCGGGCTCAAGCTGCTGGCTGGCGAGATCGTGGTGGTGCGCGAGCATCTGACGCCAGAGCAGGTGCAGGATGATGAGGTGGTGGTCCTGTATGAGGATGACGCGCTGTTGATCCTCAACAAGCCTGCGGGGATGCTGGTCCACGAGAGCACCACCATCCGCTTGAACACCATCCAGGCTTACTTAGAGCGGCGCGGCGACATGGAGGCTGAGCCTGTGCACAGGCTCGATCGCGAGACGAGCGGCGCGCTGGTGTGCGCGAAGACCAAGGCGCTGGTGGCCAAGCTTCGCCAGCTGTTCGCGTCGGATCATCCGCAGAAGGTCTACCGGGCGCTGGTGCTCGATCCCGATGGACGCTGGCCGCTGGGACAGCGCGAGACGATCACGCGCCCGCTGGGGCTCATGACGGGTGCCACCCTGTCGCTGCGCATGGGCGAGGGGGACTTGGCGTGTACGACGCATGTGGTGGCGCGGGCGGCGCGCTGGCATGAGCGCTTTGGTCCGATGAGCGACCTAGAGGTGCGCATTGAGACGGGGCGTCAGCATCAGATCCGCGCGCACCTGGCGCTGGAGGGGACGCCCATCGCGGGCGACAAGCTCTATGGCCAGACGGATGACTTCTTCATGGCGATCTGCGACACGCCGGATGACCCTGCGCTGCTGGCCCAACTCGCCTATGCGCGCCACGCGCTGCACGCGTGGCGCCTGGGGATGCGCCACCCCGTCACAGGCGCAAACGTGCGCTTTGAGGCGCCGCTGCCGCCGTCGCTGTGGCCTGAGGGTGACGCGCCATGACAAGACAGGCGCCGCTCATGTTGGCGAGCGAGGCATAATTCGCCGCGAGGCTGTGTTTGTGGGGGGACCCAGGCCCAGGCGACAGTTGGGGATGACCAAGCGTCGTGGCGCTAGGGTGTGGTGAGGCCAGAGTTTTGGCGCGCCCCCCCCATGCAGAGTGTGAGTGATGGCGACAGAGTTTAAGACCATGCTGCGTGATATGCTAGAGCGCGAGAAGCAGGACCTGCGCGAGCTGAAGACCTCGCTGGGCCGCGTCGCGCGCGTGATGGGCGATGTCTCATTTCAAGACAAGGCGTCGTGGCCCGCGTTCGCGGAGCGCGTCTTGGGGGCGGTGCTTGATGGCCAAGGCCTGCACGACGACATCTACCTGTTCATGCGCGAGCGCAAGCGCCGGCTGGCGGCAGAGAACATCCCCCTGGCGCTGCACCACTTCGGGCTCAGCCGCGAGGAGGATGTGATCTTCGAGATGGGCAGCGCGCGCGCGATCCGGGGAGAGACCGACGCGGGCGTGCCGTTCTTCGCGCTGCACTACGAGGACAACGTCGAGTGGGACCTGTTCTTGGATGAGCAGGTGAGCCAAGAGGCGATCTTCGCGCACCTGTCGGCCAAGCTGTGGGCGGGTCGCAAGGGGCTGCGCTTGGACATGAAGCCGACCAACTCTTACTGCGGGGAGGTGGTGGTCTCGACGCTGCCGATGGGCGAGACGCAGTACATTGGGGAGCTGAGCGCGCGCATTGAGGAGTGGCGCAAGTTCAAGGCGGCCAAGATCCGGCGCAACGTGCTGTTGCAAGGCAAGCCAGGCTGCGGCAAGAGCACGCTGTGCCTGCACGCGGCCAGCGAGCTGAGCGCGCGCACGGCCGTCATCGGCGCCCGTGTCTATGAGCAGACCACCAATGGAGAGTGGGCCATCCTGACTGACATCTTGGCGCCTGAGATGCTGATCTTAGATGACATCGATCGCGTGGGCTCAAGCACGCTGGCGTCGAAGCTTGAGACGTTCGAGGAGCGCCGCTGCGTCATCCCGTTCGTGATGTTCACCTCCAATGACATCGATCAGATCCCGGAGGCGTTTCGACGACCTGGGCGCATCGATCAGATCTTGGAGGTGCGCGAGCCAGGCGATCACGCGCGCCGTGACATGATCGAGCGCTTCGCCCACCAGCTCGGCTGCGTGGTGCCCGAGCATCAGCTGGAGCGCCTGACGCAGCTGGTGGTGACGCACTCCGGCGCGCACGCGCTGGAGGCGATCAAGCGTGGCATGGTGCTCGGCTGGGATCACGCCGATGGTGAGGATGACATCACCTTCAGGCGCGAGGATGAGGGCG
>CAYXWB010000196.1:0-9747 GCA_964468515.1 uncultured Bradymonadales bacterium
GCCAGCGCCGCTTTGTTTTGGCGCGCTCAGCTTGAGCGTGCAAAACCTCCAGGGCTTACCCCACACCATCGCCGAGATGGAGCACTTTATCTTGGTCGAGGCGCAACTTATCGCGGGCGGCGAGCGTGATGAGGATGTGGTCCATCAGCTCAGTAAAGCGCGCGGTGCGGGAGAAGCTGAAGATGCGCCCCACCTCACCATAGAGCTGCTCTCGCGTCAGGCTGAGTGAGCGCGAGACGACCCAGAGGGTCGCCTCGCGCAGCTCGATCTCCGGCAGCTCTTCCAGCTTGCGACCCTCCGCGCCCTCGGTGTAACGGAAGCCTCGCCACGCCTGCCGCTGCGCGAAGGAGGCCCACACGGTGTCACCTTCGAGATAGAGGTTAGGCGCCTCTTGGATGAGGTCTTGGAGATAAGCGCGCTGCTTTTGCGTGGTGTTGGTGAACCCCCACGCGCGGTTGATGAGGCGAGTGAGCGTCTCTAGGGTGAGGGGCGCGTCTTGCGTGAGCAGCGCCTCTGCACACTGAGCGAGCGAGGCGCGCTCAGTGACCTTATAGAAGTCGGCTTTGTCGCCACCGATGGGCTCTTGAGGTGCGCGCCAAGGGTGCGCCTCAGGGGGCCAAGCCGTCGCAGGCTCGACGTCGAGCTCACGGCGCGGCGGCAGCTGCGGCGTGGGAGGTTCAACAGGCGCAGTGGTTGGGATGGCTTGGTCGAGAAGGCGCGCCTCAAGGCTGCGCTGCTGAGCTTCGCGTAGCGCGTCGAGCAAGCGTGTCATCTCACGCTCGCGGTTGAACCACCACTCGGTGGACCAGATGCGATGAATCTGCCAGCCCAGGCTCTCTAAGACGCGCTGGCGGATGCGATCGCGATCGCGGGCGGTCTTAGCGCTGTGATACGACGCGCCATCACACTCCACGCCGAGCAAATAAGCGCCTGGTCGCTCAGGATCGACCACGGCGAGGTCAATGTAGAAGCCGCCGACGCCGACTTGGGGGTGGACCTTCCAGCCTGCATCCGTGAGGCGATCATAGACCTCCTCCTCAAAGGGGGAGTCAAAGCCGCGCGCCGAGGAGACGGTGGCAGCCTCACGCAGCGCCTGGGTGCCGCGCGCGGCGTAGTCGAGGAACAGCTTCAGGTGCTCGACGCCAACAGCGCTGGAGCGCGACAGATCGATCTGATCAGGGCGCAAGGTGCTCACGACTAACAGCAGCTCGCGCGCGCGTGTCACGGCCACGTTGAGCCTGCGCTCGCCACCTTGGCGGTTGAGCGGGCCAAAGGACATGGAGAGGCGGCCTTGAAGATCAGGGCCATAGCAGATGGAGAAGATCATCACGTCGCGCTCATCGCCCTGCACGCTCTCCAGGTTCTTGATGAACACAGGCTCGCTGACCTCGGCTCCGAAGAAGCGCTCAAGCTCGGGGTGAGCGCGTCGCGTCTCGTCGAGCAGGTCTTCGATGAGGCGCTGCTGGGCGCTGGAGAAGGTGACGATGCCGATAGAGCGCTGGCACAACACTGGGTCAGACAGCCGCTCTAGCAAGAGCGCCACGACGCGCTGCGCTTCGGCGCGGTTAGTGCGTGAGCCGCCACGATCATAGACGCCCTCGGGCACCTCGACCCATTTGACGCCTAAGCTTGGGGAGTCATGGGAGGGGGAGGGGAAGATGTGGAGCCTGTTGCGGTAATACTTCTCGTTGGAGAAGGCGATCAGCTCTTGGTGGCGGCTGCGATAATGCCAGTTGAGCGTCTGCTCAGGGACGCCGCGCATGATGGCCTGATCAAGGATAGACTCCATGTCGAAGACATCCTCATCCTCGTGTGTGTCATCCCCTCCATCGGAGCTGAAGAAGGAGGTCGGCGGCAGCTGCTTGCCGTCACCCACAATGAGCGCTTGCTTGCCACGCGCGATGGCGCCGATGGCGTCCCACGGCGGGATCTGGCTCGCCTCATCAAAGATCACGAGGTCAAAGCGCGTAAGCTTAGGATCTAAGAATCGCGCGACTGACAGCGGCGACATCAAGACGCAGGGCTTGGCGCGCATGAGCGCCTGAGGCGCCTCTGAGAAGAGCTTGCGGATCGACTTGTGACGCGACTTCTTCTTGAACTCACGACGCAGCACGTCCATCTCGCCCGGGGCTTGATAATCAGGCAAACGAGCGGCGAGGCGAGCTTGGATCTCACGGCGCGCGATCTGCTGAGCTTCTTGATCGAGCGCTTGAAAGCTCTGGATGAGGGTGTCATGGGTGAGCCCTCGGAAGCGTCTCAGCGCTGGGTCTTGACTTGTGCTCTGCTCCCACCACAGCTCGCGTAGGGCGCGCTCGAAGGTGGGGAGCAGCGACGCTGAGGTGAGCGCGCCTTGACGCAGCGCGCTGACGAGGGGGCTCAAGCCTTGCGCCTGCGCGTCGCTCGCAGCGTCACACAGATCGCACCAGTCACGCAGCGCGTCGACGCGCTCGCGCCACTGCTTCATGGTGCGCAGCTGCTCTGGGGCGATCAGCGCGTCCCACGCGTCGCCAAGTCTTAGGGTGTCACGCAGCGCTTGCTGGGAGCGTTGCCAAGGCGCGGCAGCCTCGCTGAGCGCGCTGAGCGCGCGCCCCGCGCGCGTCTGACTGGAGCGCCGCTCGGCGCTGAGCGCGAGCTGCTCGATCAGCTCCGCAGCGCGCGGATCTTGCTCGCGTACGAGCAGCTGCTGTTCACGAAAGCGTTTGTTCCATGAGACGATCTGCGCGATCGACGCAGGCTCAGTCTGCTCGCCATGCCAGTGATGGCCAAACAGCGCGCTGAGGGCTGGCGCGCGCGCCTCGAAGGTCGCCTGGCTGGACTTCGCCACCTGCGCTGCGCTCACGCCTTCGAGCAAGCGTGGATTAGGAGGCAGCTCGCCTAAGGCGTAGCTGCTCAGCTGCTTGCGCAGCGTGTAGAGCATGATCCAAGACAGCAGGAAGAAGGCGTGCGCCCACTTGACGAGCTTGTGTTGGAGCGGCTCAAGCTCAAGCGTGTAGATGTCAGGCTTGAAGTGTTGCTCAGCTTTGGCGAGCGCCTCTGCGCGCGCGGTGAGCAGCTGCTGCGCCTCGCGGCTGAGCTGGTTGATCGTCTCCAGCGGCTCGCGCAAGAGGCCAGGGGAGGGGGCGAGGTCTGTGGCGAGGGTGGTAGCCATCTGCTCCAGCGCGAGGAACACTTGTGGGGTCGTCTCGTGGCCTTGAAAGATGGCCTCGACCGCCTCATCACAGGCGCGCTGCCAAGCCTCCATGTGGAGGATGGCCTCGCGCACCTGCGCGCTGACTTGGTTTTGCCAGCCGATGGACCAGTCCGTCTGGTCAATCCAGCGCCAGGGGTTATCGGCGAGCGGCTCTAGGGGCCGCGCGCGGGCGGCGAGCGTGGCGAGGGATGCGCGCTTGGCTTGATAGGTGGCGGTGTCAGGCAGCGTGGTCCAGCCGAGCGCGAGCTGTGGGGCTTCATGGCCGGGCCGAGTCAGCTTGATCAGCTGTGAGACAGCTTGGTAGAGCGACTCGCCAAAGGGGCCTGGGGCGTGCATGCGCTTGGCGTGGGCGTTGAGCTGACCACGTATGAGCTGGAGCGATCGCGCCAGCTCCTCCCAGCGCTCGGGGCTGCGCTCCCATTGATGGCGAAATGGCTCCTCAAGCTGCGCGATGACCTTCGCCTTGGCGGCGTGATCCGCGTGCAGCTCTAAGGTGAAGGGGCCAAGCCCGACTTGCTTGAGCCGATGCTCCACGACCTCCAGCGCGGCACGCTTCTCAGAGACAAACAGCACGGTCTTGTTCTGCGCCAAGCACTGCGCGATGAGGTTGGTGATGGTCTGTGACTTGCCTGTGCCTGGCGGCCCTTGGAGCACGAAGCTGCGCCCGTCAAGCGCGCTGAAGATGGCCGCGAGCTGTGAGGAGTCAGCGTCAACGACCGACAGATCATCATGGGCGCGGATCGTCTCATCGAGCGTGGCTGCCTGGACGAAGCTGCCCTGAGCGTGGATCTTCTCGCCGGACTCACCCTCGATGAGGTGACGCACCAGCGGGTTGGCCATCAGGGCCTCACGGTTGGCCTCTAAGTCCATCCACATCATGAACTTCTGGAACTGATAGAAGGAGAGGTCAGCGCGCTGGATGACGTCGAAACCTTCGAGGTCTTTGACCGCGTCGAGGCAGGTCCGCAAGATCAGCTCCACATCAAGGCCAGACTCATCGGTAGGCAGGCCGCCTTGTAGCGCGCTCAGGTTGATGCCACGATCCAGCTCCAGCTTGCGCAGCAGCGTCGCGTTGAGCAGGGCATCATCGTCGCTGCGCACGATGTGATAGGGGCCACCCACGCGGGCGCGCGTGATGGTCACGGGGATGAGCAGCAGCGGCGCGTAGCGGGGGGTGGTCGACGACGCGGACTCCATCCACTGGAGCATGCCGAGCGACAAGAACAGCGCGGACGCGCCGCTCTCGTCCATCATCTTCTGGTTGAGGCGGAAGATCTCTAAGACGCGGCGTTCGAACTCGGCGGGTGCGAGGTTGACGATGAGCCGCCCCTCCTCAAGCGCGCGCTGTGACCAGTCAACCCCCTGATCTTGGGCCTGTCCCGGCTCACGGGCGCGCAGCTCTAAGCGCTGCTTGAGCTCTAGCGCGTCCTCGACTGTCGCTGGGGACTGAGTGAGGAAGGGGAGGGACTGTTTGGTGTCGCGGTGATTGAGCAGCTTGTTGCGCAAGGTCAGGTCGAGCAGCTGATTTTTCCAACGCTCGATCTTGGCGGCTGGCGCCTCATCGGCTTGAGCGCGAGGCGCGAGCGGCGCACGCGGCAAGGTGAGCGGGCTGCTCGTCGTATCGCTCGCGCGGGCGTGATCGGGCTGTGTCTGCCAGCCGATGGCGCTGCGTGAGGGCATCGGGGTGATCCCCTCAAGGCGTGCTGCGCGCACATCGACGAACAGCTCCACTTGTCCAGGCTTGCTGAGCGAGTCATAGGCGAGCTTTGTGGCGCCCGCGAAGGGACGCTTGTCCGCTGCAGACGACGAGTCAAAGACCACACACTCGCCAAGATCGACGCGCTTGCGCAAGAACAGCGCGTTATCACTGTGAGCCGTTGGCGAGGAGAAATCTGTGAGCCACGCGCCGACGAACGCGTGGCCGCGCTCGAAGATCAGCAGCGGGTTGACGCCAATCTGCTCTAGGGCTGAGGCCATGAGGACGCTCAGGTCCAAGCAGGTGGCGATCTTATCGCTGAGCACTTGCTCGGTGCCTCGGATCTTCTGGCCTCGCCCCTCGAAGCTCGCGGGAGGGTTCGCATAGCCAATCTTTAGCCCTCCCACTGCAGCGTAGACCGCCTCGACGAGCGCGAGCACGCGCTGAGGATCGCGGGACTGATAGCCCTCAAGCTGAGGGTCTTGCTGGCGCGCCTCAAGGGCTGCGCGTACGGCGTCTAAATAAACGGGCAGCTCGGGATGATTGGGCATCACGAAGGCGGCGATCTGCTCACGCGGCGCGCCAAGCCCCAACCACTCATTATAGGCATAGATCCACAGCGGCGCTTCGTAGCTGGCGCACAGCTCATCGCCAGCGCGCAAGGTCGCGACCACTCGCCCTGGCTGCTTCTCAACCTGCTGGGCCAGACGATCGGCGGATAACAGCAGCTCAAGCTGCTCAGGGCGTATGGCGCGCAGCTCACCGGGGGCGAGCGCCTCTAGGGTGAGGCGTTTGGGCTGCGCGATCTCAGGATCAAGCTGGAGCGTCAGCTCCAAGCGATCAAAGTGGCGCGCTGTGTGATTCTGAATGCTCAGGCTCCTGAGCAAGCGCTGACGTGTCTGCTGCGCAGCGAGCTGAATATGCTGCTCAAAATCGAGCGTGATCGTGACCTCAGCCACCTCTCCCTCCGGAGCTATGTCGATGTGATGATGCTCGTCGCAGTCTGCTCCCATTGACGCTGATGAGCAACGATCAGATCGGGGGAACCTCAGGGCGTCTCCACTCGGATGTCGAGGTGGATGGCGGAGCTTGTGAGCAGGGCGCGGCCTTGGGCGTCAAGCGCGCGCAGGGTGTGGGGGCGGCCGGGTTCGAGGTCAAACCAGACGTCGAGGCCTTCAGCCCTGCGCAGGCGATCGCGCACGGGCTGGCCGTCGAGGCTGACCTGCTCGGCGCTTGTGGGCAGGCGCAGGGTGAAGCCGCGCAGCGGCTCGGCGCCCGCGTGGATGATCGTGAGGCCGTCGGGGGCGGGCAGCAGGCGCACGCGCATGGCGTGGTAGAGGTGATGGGCGATGTGGTCGACGTCGCCGACGAGCAGCTCGCGGCGCGCTTGGCGCTGGCCCAGGCGCGCGAACAGGTCATCGGCATCATCGCGCAGGCGCATGGTGCGGCCGGGGCCAGCCTCCAACAGCGCGCGGTTGGCCAGCTTGCCTTCGGCGCGCGCGTTGTCGAGGTAAGTGTGCGCGAGCAAGAGGCCGCGCTCGCGCTGCAAGCGGTCGAGGTTCGCGTCGGCGAAGCGTCGCTTGAGCGCCTCGCGATCGATGAAGAACCACGCGGAGTTGAACACCAGCGGCGGCGCCCCCTCGGGGCCATGTCGCAGGCGCGCGTGCGGGTAGATCACGGGCCTGCGCGCGGGTCCTTGGTCAGAGAGCATGTTGAGGTGATTGCCAGGGACGACCACGTCATGGACCGCCCACAGCGTGCGCGTGCCGTGTTCTTGGAGCAGGTCGAGCATGTAATAGGGGCTTGAGGGATCCCAGCCTTGGTTGGAGAGCGCCTCGCAGTTGGTGTTGGGCTGGTGGTCGATCCAGGTGCGCAAGGGGCCAGTGCGAGGCAGCGCCTCGCGCAGCGCCTCGCGGGTGGAGTGGCGCGTGTCAGTGGCGCCGCTGACGGAGTGCAGGCCGATGGCGACGCCGCGCGCGCGCATAGCGTCGACGAGGTGGGCGAAGGCGGGATCATCAAGCTGAGGCTGATAGCCTGGGCTGCGCTTGAGGAAGATGGTCTTGGTGAGGCTCAGCCCGTGGCTGACCATGCCGCGCGTGGGGTTTGGCTCAGACAGCGCGCCCGTGTGGCCGAACGTCAGCGCCTCAGTGCGCGCTGCGCTGCCCTGATCAGCGTGATCGGTGAAGGCGATGGCGGCCAAGTGGCCAGCGGGGAAGCGCGAGGGCAGCGGCAGCGGCGCGCCATCACGCAAGAGCCAAGACAGCGTATAGGAGGTGGACTCACCGGCGCGCCGGGGCGTCTCATCGAGCGCGAGGCTGGGGTACTGTGCGGTGGTGGGGCAGGCGTCATAGCGCTTGAAGGGGTGCAGCTCGACGTGATCCAGCTCGACCTCAAGCGCGGGCTTTGACCCTGTGCGCACCCAGAGGCCTGGGGCGTCGTGGGCGATGAGGCTGAGGGCGGGCCAGGCGAGCTGGCGTGGTGAGGCTTGAGCGCTGTGATGATCGCGCGTGAGGGTGGACCACGTGTAGGCGCGGCTCAGCCCTTGTGGCAGGCTCTGGCGAGGCAGCGGCCAGCGCAAGACCTCGCGCTGCACGAGCACGTCGCGGTGGTAGTTGACGCGCACGCGGGCGGTGATGAGCGGGGCGTGGGTGACGCCCTCTAAGGTGAGGGTGTAGGTGGCCTCGGGGGCGCGCGCTTGGGCGCGTAAGGTCCAGGCGCCGCCGGGGCTGCTGGTGAGGCGCAGCGGGCTCCAGTCGAGCGCGCGCGAGGTGAGGAGGTTCGCGCGGGTGGGGGCGTCTGTGTCAGCGCGAAGCGCGACCTCTAGGGCGGGCCACAGGGCGAGCTCGGGACCACGCGGGGGCTTGAGGGTGGCCTCATCGGGGCGCGCGGTGAGGGTGTAGCGGGGGGCGTCGTCTTGCACGCGCCAGGGCGCGCGCGGTGTATGGGGGGCGTCGGTGCTGGAGCGCTTCGCGCGTGCATTGGTGGCCTGGGGAGGCGGCGTCGCCGCCTGGGTGTCCGCCGCGCTGGGGGCTGATGGTGAGGTTGTGAGGGGGTGTGGGGGCTGTGGCGAGGCGTCACAAGCGCACAAGAGCGCGAGGGTGGCTAGACAGATGCGACGCATGGGGGCTCAGGGTAGCGAGGGGGCGAGCTCAGCGGAAGCGGTTGATATCGGTGACGGCGGTGGAGGCGCCAGCGCAGGCGCGATACTGGGGCTCGATGAGGTCGCTGATCCGGTTCATGACGAGGTCTGTGACCTGCTCAAAGCGATCGCCATACAGGCGCGAGGCTGAAGCGGTGAACGGCGTATACGGGGCATCGATCTGGAACGGGGCCAGCTCACCCTGCGGGGTCAGCGGCTCACCGATGCGATAGATGACGCGGCCTCCGGCGGAGATGGGGCTTGAGCCAGGGTAGAGCTTGTCGCAGCCGCTGCAGCCGATCGGGACGATGGTGGCGTTCATGCGCAGGGCCATCTGGGCGAGGCCAGGGCGCCCCTTGGCGAGGGTGAGCGAGCGGGTGCCCTCGGGGAAGACGATGATCTGATGGCCCAAAGAGAAGGCCTGCTCATTGAGCGCGACGAACTGCTCCATGAGGGCGCGCCAGGCGGCGTCGATGCCTTGGAAGTAGCTGTGGCGATCGGGATCAAAGGGGGTGCCGAGCATGCTGCGCGGGGTCTTGAGCAGGCGCTCCAGGGGGATGAGCTGGCCTTGGGCGCGCGCGGCCTCGCGGGCGGCGGCGACGTCGCGCTGGTCATCGGGCAGATCGAGCTGATCGCGCAAGATGCGATAGAGCGACTGCGCTGGCGCGTGACCCAGCAGGGAGACGGCGTCGGTGGTGATGAGGTAGCCGCGCGAGGGGGTGGGGATGTTGTTGGTGGCGGTGAGGAACTTGGCGGTGGGGCGGTGGTTGAAGTATTTGCCCTTAACCCAAGTGGCGGTGTAGATGCCGGAGCGGGTGCGCCACAGGTGATACTGGAGGGGCCAGTAGTTGAAGCGATCGGTGTGATTGATGGCGAGGAAGACGCGACCTTGGCGCGGCAGGTTCTCCAGGCCCTCGACGATGATCTGAGTGGGGCTCCAGGGGCGCTCAAAGATGCCGATGAGGATGTAACCCGTGAGGATTTGGCCTTGCGGGGGATCGGACAGTTTGATGGAGCGCATCAGGTCGAGGTCGAGCATGCGTTATGCGTCCGTAGTGGCGAGGGCGCGGTGATGGGCGAGGTGCCGCGTTGCGCGTCAAGACGAGGCGCATGGTAGAGGTCAGCGGTGGGTTTGTCTATGTGGGCGGTGCGCGGGATGAGGTGGTGTGAGGCGCATGGCGCGCGGGCAGGTGAACAAAGTTGTAGTTTTTTGAAGAAAGGGCTTGCGCGATGAGGCGCAGGTTTTTATAACGAGAGCATCTTCTGGCGAGGTCGCTGGATGGGTTTAGCCGGACGCGCAAGCGTCAAGGTTGGCGTTGCGCCAACCGGGCGATCTGTCCATGCAATACGCACAGGGAAGGCTGTTCCAGGATGCACTGATCGGTAGAAGTACCCCTACCGCGCGCTGCATTCTGGGACCACCGCGCCAGTCGCGGTGATGCAGCGCGCGGTAGGGGTACTTCTACCGGTGCATCCAGTGAGCCTTCCATGTCCCAGGTCTTGTTGTAAACAACTACCCAGTGACCTCGCTATGAAGATTCAAGCTTGAGGAGAGAGGAGCGCTCGCGCTTCAATTGATCAAGCGGCAGTGCTGCATCCCAGGTCTTTAGCCGGACGCGCGAGCGTCAAGGTCGGCGTTGCGCCGACCGGGTGATCTGTCCATGCAGTACGCACAGGGAAGGCTGTTCCAGGATGCACTGATCGGTAGAAGTACCCCTACCG
>CAYXWB010000197.1:0-9746 GCA_964468515.1 uncultured Bradymonadales bacterium
GCTAGCGCGCCCGCGACCGCGCCAACGCAGCGCCTGCGGCGCCCCTCAGCGCAGCGCGCCGTGTGCCGCAGGGCAGGGGGCGCGCGGCTTGAGCGCTTGACAATAGATAAGTGGTGACTTATTGTTTTTTCCCCTAGGCGCTCGCATCGACGCGATGCGGGGGCGTCGAGGCCTCTCCTCATGAGGTGATCCGATGGGCTCATCGCGAGGTTTGGCCTCACAGGGAGCGTTAAATGTATAAGTGTGAGGTTATTAATAGGCTATGCAGATCGCCACCTCAGCGGAAGATCAGCTCTTCCAGGCGCTCGCGGACCCCAGCCGCCGCGCGATCTTCGAGTCGCTCACGCGCGGTGAGGCCGCAGTGAAGGACATCACCGCGCGCTTTGACATCTCGCAGCCCGCCGTCTCACAACACTTGGCCGCGCTCAAGCGCGCGGGGCTGGTGAGCGGTCGCCGCCAGGGGCGCAGCGTCTACTACCGGGTGAGGCCCGAGGGCTTGGCGCCGCTCATCAACTGGCTCGCCCACTACCAAGGCTTCTGGACGGATCGCTTGGCGCGTCTGGAGCAACTCTTGGAGGACATGGACCCATGACGCTCACTGACAAGACCCAAAAGGGGCAGACCACCTCGCTCGCGTTTGAGCTTGAGCTCAACCATCCCCCCGAGCGCGTGTGGCGCGCCCTCACCGATCCTGCGCTGCTGGCCGAGTGGCTCTTGCCCCTCATCGCGCACAAGCTCGAACCAGGCGCCGCCTTCACCTTCAAGGCTGCACCACAGCCTGGCTGGGACGGCCTCGTGCATGGGCGCGTGCTGGCGCTAGAGCTCCACAAGACGCTCAGCTACAGCTGGGTCGTCGGCGACATGGACACGGTCGTGACCTTCACGCTCTCGCCAACCGCGACGGGCACCCGCTTGTCGCTGACGCACACGGGCTTCAGGCAAGACCAAGCGCAAAACTTCGGCGGCGCGCGCTACGGGTGGCGGATGATGGGCGACAAGCTCATCGCGCTGCTCGGGAGGATGGCATGAGCGCGCAGCGCGGCTCGGTGAGGACAACATCAGGTGGTGCGCGTCGCGCCAGCTCATCAAGGAGAGGTGTCCTATGACAGATCAAAGCGCTGACGGCCCGAAGCTGCTGTCTGGTGGTAATCCGCAGATCGCCAAGGGGGATGGCGACGCGCCTGTGCAGGCTTACATCGCCGCGATGCCTGGGTGGAAGCGCGAGGTCGGCCAACAGCTCGACGCGCTCATCACGCGCGCTGTGCCGCAGGTGCGCAAGGCGGTGCGATGGAACTCACCATTCTATGGCGTCGAAGGGCAGGGCTGGTTCTTGAGCGTCCACTGCTTCACGCGCTATGTGAAGCTGAGCTTTTTACGCGGCGCATCGCTGAGCCCGCAGCCGCCCATCGGCTCCAAGGATCCGAACACGCGCTACTTTCACATCCATGAGGGTGAGCCGCTCGACGAAGCGCGCCTGACTGACTGGATCACGCAGGCGGCCGCGATGCCGGGCGAGCCGCTCTTCTAGCGCGTCCGAAGGGGCTCAGGGCGAGGGGCAGATAGGCGGGCGCGCGCCGCACTCGGCGTCATCCCAGAGGCTGTCTGAGCTTGCGTTTGCGCACGCCGGCCCGAACTCCTCCCAGGGCCCCTGCGTCCAAGCGAAGCGCTGCCACAGCGGCAGAGCACACCCGGCCTGAGCGCTTCGGCCGCCCACCATCAGCGTCGCGAAGGGCTGCTGGGGTGAGCGTGGCTCAAGCGAAAGCTCCTGGGCATAGTCAGGCCCCCACAGCGCGCGATACGTGGTCGCGTCGCACGCTTGCAAGAGCACATGCATGCAGTCGCCGTGGTTGCCACAGCCGCCCACGTTGACGATCAGCTCCTCGGGCGCTTGGCCGTCGAGATCGACCGCTTTGAGCTGCTGCGTATAATCATCCTCAGGAGCAACCTCAGGGCCAATCGCGCGCCCCTCTTGGACGCGCCAATCACAGCCAGAGGGGGCGTCGTCCGGCTGCGCGAGCGCCTCGCCCTGAGGCGTCGTCTCAGCGCGCGTAGCAGGTGTGATGTCGGGCGTGGCTTGCGGCTCGGGGGGCGTCGAGGCGCAGGCGCCAAGGAGGATGAGCAGGGCGGGGAGCGTGCGTGGGAGCATAGGGCCTCCGTGAGGGCTGCGCCTGCCTTGGCAGGCGCGCTTTGATGAAGATGATGCCATAGCGATCAAACAGCCGCTGTGATCGTCGTGAGACTTCATGCGAGACTAAGCGCGCTACGACCAAGTTAGCGGCCGAAGACACTCGCAGAGGATAAAAATGCAAGAAAAGCTCATGCGCGCCGCCGAAGCTGGCGAGCTCAACGCGGCGATGGCCGCGCTTGATGGCGGCGCCGATGTGAACCTCCCCGATCCACAGCGCGGGTGCGCGCTGCATGTCGCCGCGCGCGAGGGCCACGCGGAGGTCGTCGCGCTGCTGCTCGCCAGAGGTGCCTCACCTGATCCGATCCATTACACGCGCGCGCCGCTGAGCGTGGCCTGCGCCTTTCGCATGATCAAGCAGCTGCGCCTCAACGAGGCGCACCGTCACGAGGCGCGCTATTTAGCCACCGTCGACGCGCTGCTGCGCGGCGGCGCAGATCCTAACCTGAGCCCGCCCAATGATCGCTACGCGCCAGCACATGTGGCGATTGAGTCTGGCACTCCCGCGCTGCTCGATCGGCTGCTTGAGGCGGGCGCGCGCCTCAAGCCTGAATGGCTGGCCACGGCGATCGCGCATGACGCGCACGCGGCGATCCCGCTGTTCATCGCGCGCTTTGGCGCGAAGCTTGAGCTGGATGAGGCGCTGCTTCGGCTGTGCGCCCGCGACAGCCTGCGCCCCAGCACCGTCGAGGCGCTGCGCGCGCTGGTTGAGGCTGGCGCTGATCCTAAGGCGCGCGGCCCCAGCGGTGAGACGCCCGCGCACTATGCGGCCTATTGGACCAACGCGGACCTGCTCAGCGCGCTGCTCGCCAGCGGCGCCTCGCTCGACACCCCCACCCGCGAGACATGGTATCCTGAGGATACGCCCAAGCCGCGCGGCATCACACCGCAGCGGCTGCTTGATGAGTCGCTTGACTGGGAGCGCACGCTGTTTGACAGCGACGCGGCGTTGCGCGCGCGATGGGAGCAGCTCGCCGCCGCGCGCGGCGTCTCACTGGCCAGCTGGGTGGACTCGCTCGCAGGCGCGCCCCAGGCCCACGAGGTCGAGGTTTTGGGGCGCTGGGTCGCGACGATGGCGCTGTGCCAGTCGGATGATGGCGACTACGACGCGCTCATGGGCGATGACGATGGCGAGCGGCTGGAGGATGGCGAGCAGGTCACGCTCACCTTGGACGCCGCAGGCGCGTTCGCGCTGGAGAGCGCGCACCCGGTCTTGGTCAGCGCGCAGGGCCGCTATGTGTACGAGGCGCCCGAGCTGATGCTGGAGCTGCTGACGGGGGAGCATGAGGGCGACGTGCAGGTGTGGCGCGTCGCGGTGGACGCGGGCCAAGCGCAGCTCGTCTATGAGCAGCGCTTGGATTATCGCGATGATGAGATCACGTGGACGTTCACGCGCGCGTGAACGGGGCGCAGCCGTGCGCTGCGCCCTCGCTTACTTCGGTTCGATGCGGTGGGCTTGTGCGTAGGGCGCCGCGTGTGAGTCAGTTGCCGACGGGCAACAGGTCGTTGTTGCGCTTGAGGCGTTGATCGGCCTCAAAGAGCTTCGCGTCGGCGGGCTTCATGGCCTCCTCAGCGGGCGCAGTCGCATCGGCAGCGTCATGGGCGGCAGGCTTCTTGCCGCTGGCGCGCGCCTTGGCGACCTTCCCAGGTCCCATGGGGTTGAGCTGCGCGTCGAGGACGCGCGACTCATCGCCCTCAAGGATGAGCGACTGGCTCCAGCTGTGATAGCCGGGGGCTTCGACGAGGACCTCGTGCGCGCCCGGAGGCAAGCTCGCGGTGACGGGGGTGTAGCCGAAGAAGTCCCCGTCGACGCTGACGCGGGCTTTGACGCGCGCGTCGACCTTGAGCGAGGCGCGCGCCTCGACAGCCTCTGGGGGCGCCTCAGGCGCGAGAGCGCTGAGCGCCTCGCGCGCCTGCGCGTGCTCGGGCTGGCGCTCTAGCACCTTGAGGTAGGCGTCGCGCGCGGCGTCGAGGTCTTGGCGCGCCTCGGCCGCCTGGGCTGTGGCCATGAGCTTGCCTGTGGCGAGCTGATCGCTTTGACCGGCGGCGCGCGCGAGCAGGGCGGGGTGGCTTGAGAGCTGGGGCTGGAGCGCTTGCAGCATGGCATCAGCTTGACCCCAGCGCTGCTGCTTGAGCTGCGCCTCGACCTCATCCAGCGCGCTCGCCAGGGCGGCCGTTTGCGGGATGGCCGCCGCCGCTGTTTGCTCCTCACGCGGACCTGTGAGCAAGATCGCGGCGACGACGCCGCCGCCGATCAACAGCGCGAGGAGCGAGGCGATGATGACGGTGCTGCTGCGCTGACGAGCAGGCTGCGTCTGGATGATGAACTCACCCGAGGGGGTGTTGTAGACGCCGGAGATGATCTGGCCAGACAGGTCGGTGTTGGGGGAGACGGAGACGAGCCCTGAGTGCGGCGTGAGCGAGCGCGAGCGCGACATCCCCGCCATGCTCGGGTCCATGGCGGGCATCTCACCGGTGGACCAGGGCAGCTGAAACACGGAGCGCGACAGGTCGAGCTGGAGCTGATTGAGCAGCTCGCGCGCGTTGGCGGGTCGCTCGTTGGGATCTTTGGCCAAGCACTGATGCACGAGGCGGATCACCTCGGGGGGGATGTTGTGCTGCGGCCCCAAGACCTCATCAAGCGGCGTGGGCGCCTTATGAATGTGCTGATAGAGGATGGCCAGATCATCCTCACCGGAGAAGGGCTTCTGGCCTGAGAGCATATAATAGAACAGCACGCCGAGCGCGTAGACGTCGACGCGCTGGTCAAACTCCAGGCCGAGGATCTGCTCGGGGGCGAGGAAGGCGACGGAGCCGACGAGGTTCTGCTTCTTGGTGACCTCGACCGAGTCATTGACGAGCTTGGCGAGGCCAAAGTCGAGGACCTTGACAAAGTTCACCTGGCCGTGGCGCTCGCACAGCATGATGTTGCTGGGCTTGATGTCACGGTGGATGATGCCGCGGCTGTGCGCTTCGGCGAGCGCGTCGAGGATCTGGGCGCTGATGACGGCGAAGTCTTCAAAGGGCAGGCGCCCCGCGCGGCGCAAGAACTGGCTGAGCGTGTCACCCTCGACGTACTCCATGACGATGTAGGCCAGATCGCGATCGCGGCCAAAGTCGAAGATGGTGACGATGTTGGGGTGCTGGAGCTGGCTTAAGCCGAGCGCCTCGCGCTCAAAGCGGGTGCTGGCCTCATCCTCATCGTTGAGGGTGCGTGACAGGACCTTGACGACGACCTTGCGGTTGAGCGCGCTCTGGCTGGCGAGGTAGACCACGCCCATGCCGCCCTTGCCGATGCGTCGCTCGACGGCATAACGCCCCGCGAGGTTCTGACCGATGAGGGCCTCAGGATCGGCGCTCTCCAGCTCTTCCACGGGGGCTAGCTTGGTTGGATTTTGCTCGGCCATGAACAGCTCCTTGGCGCCAACGCGCCTCATGCTGCGGTCCGGGCGCAGCGCGCACGCGCGCGTATCAGGTCTAAAGATCAGTAACCGGTGGGCCTTGGCCCGTCATTCCACACACTCAGGCGCACACGCTAGCCGATCTTACCGCTGAGCGCCAACGCTCCTAACAGCAGGAGCGCGATGATGAGCAAGGCGCCAAGCCCCAAGCTCAGCCGAGAGATGCCAGCCTCAGGCGCGGGCGCTGGTTGGCTCGCAGGCGCTGGGATGAGCAGCGGCGCCGCCTGCGCCTCAGCGGGCTGGGCTTGAGGCGCAGGCGCTGGAGGTTGAGCGGGTTCTTGGTCACTGCCCACGACATGGCCCCCGTCATGCGCCGCCAGGGGCGCCTCGACTTGGGGCTGTGGTGTTATCGGCGCGCTGCGCACGCGCTGTGCGTCTTCAGGTGTCTTTTCTTGTGCCGCCGCCTGCGGAGGAGACGCATCGCGCGCTTGTTCAGCGACGTCAGCCCTAGGCATGGCGCGCGGCGCGTCAGCGGCGTGAGGCGCGCGCGCTGCAGGCTCGGGCTGTGGCGTTGCCTCAGGCGCGCTCGCGCGCTCACCGCGCGCCTTGCGGGTGGTGGCGAGCTCGTCTTGGTCGCAGATGAGGGCTTGGGGCAGCGCGCTGGTGGTCAGCTCCAGCGCGCTGAGGCTGGACTCCGTGCCGAGCGAGGACTCCAAGAAGGAGTCATCGAAGTCGTCCCAGGCGTCGGAGGCGGGAGGCTTTGGCGCGGGCGCAGGGTCGGGCGTGTTGTGCTGCGTGGGGGCCTTGAGCCGGATAGCGGGTGCGCCCTCGCGCAGCTTAGCGAGGACCTCGCTGGGGACCGCCGCCGTGACCTCTTGGCTGTAGCTGCGTTCTTGCGCTTCGGAGGTGAGGGTGGGGTTGAGCACGGGGGTGACCTCGCGCGTGAGCACCTCATGAGCAGGCTCGCTGGGGCGCTTGACTCGCCTAGCCTCGCCAGGGGAGGGCTCAGCTTGGGTGGCGTCGCGCTCCTGCTTGATGAGCGCGTCGAGGTTGCGTCGATCGAGCGAGCGGGTGGACTCGTCGTGAGGGGCGTCGGGCGCAAGGGTCGTGGCTGACGCGCGCAGATCGCGCAAGGCCTCATTTGAGACCTTCACGGTCTGGTCATCTGTTCGCTTGTCTTGTCCATCGCTCATGAGCCTCACCGCAGCTTGGAGCCGAGCACCGTGAGTCAGCGCACAGTGGTCCTAGAGGTCGCACCTTCTAGCAGAGAACAGGCGCGCTTGGCATTAGGATTCACGGACCCTCCGATCAGTCGCGTTGCGAGAGTATCATAGCGACGAAGTGGCGCCGCGACAATGATCGGGCCGCGTGAGGGTGAGGCCTGCTCGCGCGGCGCGCGCGGCCTTGTCCAACGCGCGCGCAGGGGATAAGGTGCGCGCTGCTGATGGCGTATGTAGGATGCGCCCCTTCGACCGATCGTCTCCCAACCCCAAAGAGTCTCATGAGCGAGCAGCCTATCAGCGCCAAGCGCTTGGCCGATGAGGTCAACCGTCGCCGCACCTTCGCGATCATCTCGCACCCTGACGCGGGCAAGACGACGCTGACCGAGAAGCTGCTGCTGTACGGCGGCGCGATCCACCTGGCGGGCAGCGTGAAGTCGCGCCGCGCGGCGCGCCACGCGGTCAGCGACTGGATGGAGCTGGAGAAGCAGCGCGGCATCTCCATCACCTCCTCGGTGCTCCAGTTTCAGTACAGCGACCACGCGGTCAACCTCTTGGACACGCCCGGCCACGCCGACTTCTCCGAGGACACTTACCGCACCCTCGCCGCAGCCGACAGCGCCGTCATGCTCATCGACGTCGCCAAGGGCGTGGAGCCGCAGACGGAGAAGCTGTTCAAGGTCTGCCGCATGCGACGCATGCCGATCTTCACCTTCATCAACAAGATGGACCGCCAGGGGCGCAACCCCTTGGAGCTGATGGAGGAGATCGAGGCGCTGCTCAAGATCCGCTGCGCGCCCGTGAACTGGCCCATCGGCATGGGCAAGGAGTTTCGCGGCGTCTACGATCGCCTCAAGCGCAAGGCGCTCATCTTCGACGCCGATGGCTCGCACGGCGAGTCGGTGGTGGACGTGGAGGAGCTTGCTCTGGATCATCCCAAGGTGCGGCGCGTCGTCGGTGACGCCGCGTTTGAGGCGCTGCGCGAGGAGATCGAGCTGTTGGAGATCGCGGGCGACCCGATCGACGTGGACAGGATCCGCGCTGGCGAGGTGACGCCCGTGTTCTTTGGCAGCGCCATGACCAACTTCGGCATTGAGCCCTTCCTCGACGTCTTCTTGGAGATGGCACCCTCGCCAGCGCAGGCCCAGACGGCCATCACCGATCCTTATGGGGTGGACTTCTCGGGGTTCATCTTCAAGATCCAGGCGAACATGAACCCGGCGCACCGCGACCGGATCGCGTTCTTGCGCGTGACCAGCGGGCGCTATGAGCGCGACATGCAGGCGACCTTGACGCGCCATGGGCGCGCCGTCAAGCTCGCGCACCCGCAGGGGTTTATGGCCAATGAGCGCGCCACGCTGGAGGAGGCGTTCGCGGGCGACATCATCGGCCTGTATGATCCTGGTCAGTTTCGCATCGGTGATGTGTTCTCCAACGGCGCGGAGATCAGCGAGCCGAACATCCCGCGCTTTAGCCCGGAGTTCTTCTCGATCGTGGAGATCAAGAACGCGCTCAAGCGCAAGCAGCTGGTGAAGGGGCTCGATCAGCTCTCGGAGGAGGGCACGATCCAAGTGTTCCGCCAGCCGGGCTACGGCGACAAAGACGCGGTGGTGGGCGCGGTCGGCATGCTCCAGTTCGAGGTGCTGAAGTTTCGTCTGGAGCATGAGTACAAGGTCGACGTGCACTTGCGCGCGCTCAACTCACAGCACGCGCGCTGGGTCGAGGGCGAGGGCTATGATGAGGCGGCGTTCGAGCGCGCAGACTATGCGATGGTGCTGCGCGATCGTGATGATCTGCCGATCATCTTGTTCCGCAACAACTGGGCGCTCAATTACGCGAAGCAGCAGTATCCGAAGCTGCGCTTCTTGCCGAACCCGCCCGGCACGCCGGGCTTGGCGGAGCTGCACGGGCACGGCTGGATCTGAGGTGGCAGCTTAGGAGCGGCGCATGCTGGACGCGATCCTGATCGGGGCCACCGCGCTGCTGGCGGTGGGCGTGGCGAGCGCCGCCGCGCTGACGAGGCGTCGCGCTGTCGCGCCGCATCGCGGGCTGAGGACGCTGCGCGCGGCGTTGCGGCTGCTGGAGCTGCGCGAGCTTGGCCCAGGCCAGCGCGGCCCGACGCTGCTTCGCGCGCAGGGTCGCTTGGATGAGCGCAAGGTGATGGTGGACGTCATGGCGCACCCTGGCCCCGCGCTGAGGCTCGTGGTCCATGTGCCGCTGCCCGATGCGCCCGACGCGCTCAGCTTGGAGGCGCCCGCGCCAAGCGCCCCTGAGGAGGCGCGCGCTTTAGCGCAGCGCCCCGCGCTGCTTCGCTTGGGGCCGCACAGCTTGGAGGCGCCGCTTGGGGAGCTTGTGGGTGGGCTGCTCATGGACGCCACCTTGCTGGAGCGGCTCGCGCGCTTGAGCCCGCTGTGGCATCTCGGCGTGCAGGCGGGCTGGCTGAGCGTGGGGTTCTCGCTGGAAGATGAGAGCCTGTGGGGGCCTCATGGCGATCCGACGATGCTGTCCGTGCTGATCGGCCAAGGCGCCGACGTCATGCGCCTGCGCTTGCCGCCGCGCACCGCGCCCGCGCTCTTGCGCGATCTGTTCTGGGGCGCCCAAGCCTTCGGGGCGCTGCGCCAGCAGCTGCTCGACACGCTGCTGCGTCACTACGCCAAGAGCGAAGAGGCGCGCGAGGTCTGGGACGACCTGCTCGTGCGAGGCAACCTCTATGATGTGCTCTACCTGCTGCACATGCAGGGGCCACGGCTCTTGCGCGAGCTCTCCGAGGCGCGGCTGCTGGCGCTGGTGAACGGCTCGCATCAGACAGGCCAGCTTGACGCCCAGGCGCTGCCCAAGCTGCTGGCGCAGCGGTTTGACCTCACGATCATCTGTCAGCCGCACCTGCGCTGGGAGATCCGGCGCGAGCTGATGCGGCTGGGGATGATGCGCATGCCGCTG
>CAYXWB010000198.1:0-2797 GCA_964468515.1 uncultured Bradymonadales bacterium
GCCGCACCCCCCGACACCTCGCCGCTGTGCGGCGTCGCAGACGCGGCGCTGCCGCGCTGCGTCTCCTCTAACAGGGCGCAGCCCGCGTCGGGGTCGCCGTCAAAGCGCAGCTTGCCCTCCTCGATCAGCAGCACGCGCGTCGCCCAGCGCCGCGCCATGCTCAGGTCGTGCAGGATCGTCATCGTGGTGGCGCGCCCGTCGCGCACTTGGCGCAGCTGCTCAAGCGCGGCCTCGGCCCAGTGCACGTCGAGGCTCGCGATCGGCTCATCGAGCAGCAAGATCGGCGGCGCCTGCATCATCAACCGCGCGATCGCCACGCGCTGCTGCTCGCCGCCGGAGAGCTTGCCGCTGGGCACATGGAGCCTGTCACCGAGGCCAAGGGCGCTGAGCAGAGAGGCAGCGCGCGCGTGATCCTCGGCGTCAAAGCGCGCCACAGCCCCTGTGGCGCTGTAGCGATGCAGCGCGCCGCACAGCACGTTCTGCACAGGTGAGAGCTGGCGCACCAAGCCGTAGTCTTGGAACACCATCCCCACCTGCGCATAGAGCGCGCGGCTGGCTTGGTGCGGGGGCTTGACGCCCTGATCGCCAATGCGCACGCTGCCTGATGCTGGCGCGACGAGGCCGCCTAAAGCCCGCAGCAGCGTGGACTTGCCGCTGCCGCTGCGACCGATGATCGCCACGCGCTCGCCAAGCCCCACGCTGAAGCTGACGCCTGAGAGCGCCACCACGGGGCGCCCGTCAAGGCCGAGGTACTCGACCCGCAGGTCGTCGACATAGATGGCGGTCTCAGTCACAGCGTGCTCACGCGGCGCGTCAAGGTTCACTTCTTCTTAGCCATCGGGTAGTCCGCGCCGACGAGCTGCTGGGCCTTGTCCAGCGGGCCGACGTGCTCGTCATGGCCGCGCTCGATCAGGCGCTCGGCGCCGTAGACGCTCTTGAGCAGCCCCTGGTGCTCCGGCTCATTGAGCGTCAAGAGCGCGGCCTTGATCTTGTCACGGACCTCTTGGGGCAGCGCCTTGCGCGCGGCGATGCCGTGCGTGGGGGCCGGGCCTTGGCTGGTGAGGACGCGGATCTTGGCCTGCTCCTCAGGCGTCAGGTAGCGCGCCAGCGCGTAGTCAGACGCAGCGGCGGCCTCGACCTTGCCGTTAGACAGCGCCTTGAGCGAGGCCTCATAGCCGCCTGCGTACAGCACGTCGCTGAAGAACTCGCGAGGATCTTGGCCCGTCTTCAGGTGCCCCTCCTCAATGACCTTGGCCAGCGGGAACAGATAGCCCGAGGTCGAGGTCGGCGAGGTGAAGGAGATGGGCTTGCCCTTGAGGTCGCCGAGTGATTGGTAGGCGCTGTCCTTGGCGACAAACCACTGCGAGTAATAGAAGGGCTTGCCGCTGCGCTCCTCGGCCACGAGCAGCTCCACATCGGCGGTGTTGTGCGCGATGAGGTAGGGCCAGCCGCTGAAGTAGGCGACATCGGCGTTCTCACTGCGCAGCGCCTCGACCACCGCGGCGTAGCTGGTGGGCAGGAAGACCTCGCAGGGGATGCCGATCTGGGCGCTCAGATACTCCGCGAGCTTCTTGGTGCTGGGCTCCATCCCCTCGGGGTTCTCTTGGGGTTGGAAGGCGAAGATGAGCTTCTCGATCTGCGCGGTTGGCGCGGTCGCGGTGGTCGCGGCAGCGGTGGTCGCGGCAGGCGTGGTGGCGCTGGGCGCGTCGGCTTTTTTGTCGCAGGCGACGAGGCAGAGGAGCGCGGCGCAGGCCAGCGCGAGGAGGGAGTGACGCATGGTTCGTTGCTCTCTTGCTAGATAATGATAATCATTATCATCAAGGGCTGATGAGAATGATACCTCTTTCAACACAAGCGCGCGCGTGAGGGGTGCTCAACGACGCGAGGTGCCAGGGGGGCTCAGATCCCAAGATAAGTGGTAGGCGGTGTCCTCGCTGTCGAGGGCGGCCTGGGTAGGATGCAGCGGCTGGAAGGTGTCGATCATGACGGCCAGCTCATGCGTCTGGCGCGTGCCGACGCTGGCCTCATAGGCGCCCGGGTGGGGGCCATGCGGCAGGCCCGCGGGGTGGAGCGTGATGGAGGACTGCTCGACGCCGCGCCGGCTGGTGAAGTCGCCGTCGACGTAGAACAGGATCTCATCGCAGTCGACGGAGCTGTGGGCGTAAGGGCAGGGGATGGCTTGCGGGTGGAAGTCAACCATGCGAGGCACGAACGAGCAGACCACGAAGCCGCGCGCGACGAAGGTGGTGTGAATGGGCGGCGGCAGGTGAACGAGGCCGGCCTTGGCCTGATAGTCGCGGATGTTGAACGTGTAGGGGTAGAGGTAGCCGTCCCAGCCGACGACATCGAAGGGGTAGTGGGGCAGGGTGTGCTCGGTGTAGCGGCCGAGCTTCTTGGTGACGACGGTGAAGGGCCCCTCGGGCAGCGGCTCATCCTCGCGCCAGCAGGGCTCCACAGGCCGCTTGAAGTCGCGATGCGAGTAGGGCGCGTCGAGCTTGAGCTGGCCCGCGGGGTTCTTGAAGTTTGAGGGGATGTCGATCCCGTGGCGCGCCTCGGTGATGAGCAGCGCGTTGTGCTCATCATCAAAATGCCAGCGCGCCATGCACGAGCGCGGGATCATCACGTAGTCGTCTTTGCGAAAGGGCAGCTTGCCAAAGAGCGTCTCAACCCAGCCGCTGCCCTCCTTGACGAAGTACAGATCATCGCCGTCGTTGTTGGCGAAGAAGTAGTCGCCGCCCGCGCGCGGGCGCGCGATGCTCACGCCGCAGTCGCTGTTCACCAACAGCAGCGTGCGCGC
>CAYXWB010000198.1:2897-9738 GCA_964468515.1 uncultured Bradymonadales bacterium
GCGCGCCCGGTCTGGTAGTGACGACGACGCAGCGCGGCCGCCGCGTCTGGGGTCAGCGCGGCCGACTCCGGCTTAAAGCGCTGCGACACCTTAGCGTCGATCTCCCAGGTGGGCGGGTTGACATGGTAGAGGATCGAGTAGACGTCATCGAAGCCCTTACGCGTGAAGCAGTGCTCACGGTACAGGCTGCCATCGGCCTTGGGGTGGGTGATGTGATGTTTGGCCGGGACACGGCCGACGAGCATATAGTCGAGCATGGAGCCGCCTCGTGTCGCGCGCCACGCGCGCGGGTGTGGGCCTGTGCGATCGCGCACCTCTCAAAGCGAGCGAGGCGCCGAGGCATCTGTCACCTCGGCGCCTCGCTCGCTGATGAACCTCTCAGGCCTGCGCTTGCAGGCGCCCCTGCTGATCGCGCTCGATGGACTCAAACAGCGCGCGGAAGTTGCCGCCGCCGAAGCCGCGATCGCCCTTGCGCTGGATCAGCTCCACGAAGAAGGGGCCAGCCTTGGGCTGGTTGTACAGCTGCGCGGCCTCCTTCATGAAGATCTGGAGCAGGTACTTGTCCTGCTGTCCGTCGATCAGGATGCCGTGCTGACGCAGCACGTCGTAGTCCTCATCGATCTTGGCCACGCCCTGCTCGGCCATGCGCCCAGGCGCCGCGTCGTAGTAGCTGCCGGGGGTGGGCAAGAACTCGACGCCGCGCGTGCGCAGCGCCTCGACCGAGGCGATGATGTCACGCACGCCAAAGGCGGCGTGCTGCACGCCGGGGCCGCCGAAGTCCTCCAGGTAGACCTGGATCTGCGAGTTGTTAAAGAAGGGGCGCGCGGGCTCGTTGTTGGCGAACTTGACGCCGCCCTCCTCATCCCACACCACGATCGACTTCAGGCCCGAGCCGCTGGTGCGGGTGGGGTCCACGTCGCTGGTGTGGAAGTCGATGCGCCAGAACTCCGTGAAGCCCATGACGCTCTTGCACCAGTCGATGAACGGCTTGAGCGTGCGCATGTTCGAGGTCAGGTGATCGATGCCCGCGAAGTCGAACGTGTTGGTGCCGCCCTCTTGGACCTGCGTGAAGCCAGGGGCGTGCGCCTCGAAGCCCTGACGCTCCACGAACGCATAGGTCGTGTTGCCAAGGGGCGTGGCGATCTCGAAGGTGCGGTAGCTGGCGCCATCTTGCTCGACGGTCTTGATCTCATCAATGAAGGTCGCCTCGCGCGCTGCCAAAGTGTTGAACGCGTGCTCAATGTCGCGCACGCGGAAAAGCACGGTGCAGATGCCCGCGGCGTTGGTCTTGAGGTGCTTGTCCGCGAGCGAGCCCGCGCGCAGCGACTGGATGACCTCGATGTTGATATTGCGCGCCGAGTACACCTCGCTGCGATACCCGTTGGCCTCCTCAAAGGCAGGCGTCGAGCGGCCGGTGATGGCGAAGTCCAGCTTGTCGACGTAGAACTCGCGGCTGCGCTCCAGATCGAGCGACACGAAGCGCACGGCGTCATAGCCGACGATCCCAAGGTTCTTGAACTCGGACATTGTGTACCTCAGCGGATTCGGGTGAAAAGTGATGTGACCGCGCCCCTTAGCGCTCGCGTCACGTGCCCGGCGTGCGGTGATAAAGTGATCTAGATGAAGGCGCGGGGAGGCCGGGTCCTTGACCCGCGTCGCACAAGGCTCTATCGCAACCACCGCCCCCCTGTCAAAGCTGCCGTGAGCGCTCACCGCTCAATCCAGCTCAGCCAGTGGCCACGCGTCGCGCTCATGCGCTTGACGGATCGCCTCAAACAGCGCGCCCACAAGCGCGATGCCCTGATCATCGACGCGCTCCAAAAGCTTAAAGAAGCGGCTCACATCGCCGCGCTGTTGGTGCTTGTATTGTAAGGCCTTGATGAGCATCTGGATTTGATCGGCCGCCTTGAGGATGCGCCCCTCCAGTGAGCCTAGGTGTTGGGCCTGAGCGAACGCCTCGCGCCACGAGGCGGGCGCATCTTCCAACAGCGACTCGCCAGCGCGTCGCTCCGCGTCCTTGACCTGCTCTCGCCCGATGAGCTGCTTCACCTGGGGCGGCAGATCCGTGATCAGCGACTCGCCCAGATCATGCAGCAGCGCCATGCGCGCCAAGCGCGCGATGTCCACGGGCTCATCGAGCTGATCCGCGATCCACAGCGCGATGAGGGTGGTCATATAGCTGTGCGCGGCCACGCTCTCGGGCTGCGCGACGCCGCTGGTGATCCAGCCCGTGCGCGGCAGCGCCTCCAGCCGCTCGGCATAAGCCGCCAAGCGCAGCAGCGCGCGCGCCCTCTCATCAAGCCCCTCACGCATCATCGCTCTCCTTCGCTGATTCTTAGATTGTCGCCTCGCAGGCGCGACCTCAACATTGGCGAGGTCGCGCGTTGTCGTGTAGAGAGGATGCCGTCAGCGGACGTCAAGCGCGAGGTGAAGTGATGGCGACGCGTGGGATCGGGGTGGCAGTGATCGGGGCGCCTGTTGGCGTCGGCGAGGCGACGCGCTTGGAGGCGCTTGGGCGCGGCTATGCGGCGTGGGGCGTGGGCGAGCTGCAGGCGCCGGGCTGGCGCCCGTCTGCGCTTGACGACGTGGCGGGCTTGACGCGCGCGCTGGAGGGGGCGCTCGGCGCGGTGATCGTGGCGCGCGCTGAGGAGGGCATCAGCGCAGGGGTGAGCATGGCACAGGCGGTGCATCGTCTGCGCTGCGCGCTTGACGCGTGCCTTGAGGCTGGGATCAAGCGCGTGTCCTGTGTGCTGGGGGTGGAGGTGCTGGGGCCAGGGGCGTGGTCCGATGAGGAGGCGCGCGCCGGCGCGGGCGCGCCGGGCGCCGCTGGGGTGGCGGTGGCGCTGGAGGGGGAGCTGTATCGGGCGATGGTCGGGCGGGGGCTTGAGGTGATCCCGGTGATCCCGACGCATGTGGTGGGCGCGGGGGTGCGCGCCGGGCGGGTGTGGGAGCTCGCGCAGGGGGGCTTGATGTCACGCTTGCGCGCGCCTGAGCGGTGGGATCTGATCGGCGCCCATGACGCGGCGTGGCTCGCGCTCACGGCGATGGAGCGGGGCAGGCCAGGGCGCAGGTATGTGGCGAGCGCGCAGGTGGTGGAGCGGGCGCAGCTGGAGGCTTGGCTGGGTCTGGTGAGCGGCCTCCCCGGGCAGGCGCTGCGGCGCCTAGGCGTGGGCGATGTGATGGGGTGGTCAGCGCAGCCACCCCAACGCGCGGCGCGAGAGCTGGGCTTTGCGCCCTCGCAGCCGGTTGAGGAGGCGCTGCGCGCGATGCGCGCAGCGCGCGTAGGCGCCTCGAACAAGGGGAATTTTATATCGCGCCTAGACCGTACGCGACGCGTCTGATAGCGTATCCCTGTGTGAAGTACCAGGGTGCCAGACGTGACATGAGGGTAGCTCGTCCAACGCGGTTGAGGCGGCACACCCTAGCCAGCAGTGGGAGAAGGTAACATGGCAAAGAAGAAGCTCTTATTTGCGGCGGTCATCGTCGGCGGCCTCGCGGCGCTCTTGATGGGTCTGTTCGCGAAGCAGCAGTCAGATAAGGTGGGCGATGCGCTTGGCGAGCAGCGCGAGGTGGTGAAGGCGGCGCGAGATATCCCGCCAAACACGCCGCTGACCCCGGATCTTGTCGTGACCGCGCCCGTGCCTTTGAAGTTCTTGCCTCCTAACCCGATCTTTAAGGCCGATCTGGACATCTACATCGGCACGCCGGTGGCGGTGAACATCCAAGCGGGCTCCATGGTGTTGACGAGCGACTTCGCGGTGGCGGAGGTCTCACGCGACCTGTCGAGCAAGATCCCTGGCGGCGAGCGCGCGCTGTCGATCCCTGTGGACGCGATCAGCGGCCTGTCAGGCTTGCTGGTCCCTGGCGACCGCGTGGACATCTTGGGCACCTTCCCCGTCTCTGACAAAGAGCAGAGCGTCGTAGACGCCAAGGGCGAAGAGGCGATGGGCTTTGTGACCATGACGCTGCTGCAGAATGTCACGCTGTTGGCGGTGGGTCAGCAGGTCTCGGAGGTCGCGAAGTCGGGCGGTGAGTCCTCGCAGAACATGTACAACACGGTGACGCTGTCAGTGACCGTGGAAGAGGCGGAGCTGCTGACGATCACGCAGACGCGCGGCAAGATGCAGCTGCTGCTGCGTAACCGTGAGGACATCGACGTGATCCCCGTGACCAAGCGCACGCTGCGTGAGGTGTTGTTGGAGCTTGAGGTGATGCGCGTGCAGCGTGAAGCGCGCGTGAAGAAGGTCGTGAGGGCCAAGGCGAAAGACCCGGGCATCATCATCACCTCAGGCTCAGGCAAGTGAGCTGAGTTGGCCCCAAGCAGTGACAGCACAGGCGCGCGGTGGAGGACCATCGCGCGCCTTCTTCATGTCAGGGGATGAGGTGGTAGCAGCGCGAGCGTGAGCGCGCATGAGCGTTGATTCTTGCCTGGACAAACCGGCTCGGTAAGCACACTATGAGCCTGTGCAAGTGACGTGAAGAGCGCGACAGCTTGAGGCCCTCGCATCAATGAGGGTTGGGGCGTCTGTGTGTGGTGCGTCCGCGGTCGTCGTGAGTGATGGACATGAGGCGCGAAGGGCGGCCCCGGTGTGGCGAGGCCGCTCTACGAACACCCGAAAGCGAGTGAGCAGGATGGGCATGTTGAAGGGAAAGAGCTGGGGCGTGCCGCTGATGGCGGCGATGGCAGCGATGGTGATGAACCTGGAGGAGGCCGCCGCGCAAGCGCCAGATCGTGAGTACACGATCTCAATCGGTGAGACGCTGACCTTTGGCGCGCAGGGGATCTCTCGCATCTCTGTGGGCATCCCCGAGATCGCGAACGTGAAGCTCACCGGTGACAACCGCCAGGTCCTCGTCACGGGGATGCAAGTGGGCGTCACGACGGTGAACTTCTATACGTCCTCAAGCCAGCGGACCTTCTTGATCCGCGTGGTGCCGATCAACCCTGCGACGCTCGCTCAAGAGGCGCGCGAGGTCCTCGGCGAGCGATCGGGCGTGGATGTGCGCGTGGTCAAGGGGCGCGTGTTGCTTGAGGGTGAGGTCTCCAGCGAGGCTTACAAGAAGCGCATCGACAAGCTCGCCGAGCTGTACCCCAACCAGATGCTCAACTTCACTACCTACCGCGAGTCCTTCGTGGAGGGCGCGAAGATGGTGGCGCTGACGGTAGACTTTATCCAGCTGGCGATGACCAATCGCGATCAGCTGGGCATGAACTGGGGACAGTTCTTTGGCATGAATGCCACCTTTGGCTATGGCGATGTCCCCCTCTATTATGCCGGCGCGGGCGGCGGCGGCGGTGGTGGCGGTGGCGGCGGTGGCGGCGGTGGCGGCGGTGGGGCGACAGGGCCTATCGGACCAGGCATCTTACCTGGCGAGAGCAACCCGCAGCGCTTGCCTACGGCGGTGTTGTTCACTGGCGGTGGGGACCTCACAGGGTACTTCTCGCTTGTGGGTAACTTGAACCTCGCGCTCGACTTCTTGGTGGAGAACGGCCTCATCAAGACGCGCCAAAACGGCGTGATCGTGACGGAGGCGGGCACCGAGGGCGAGTTCCACTCGGGTGGCACGCTGCTGATTCAGATTCAGGGTGTTCAGGCGGCCGATCTGCGCGAGGTGCCTTATGGCTTGCGCGTCAAGGTGAAGCCGATCGTGGACGTGGACAACCGTGTCAAGCTGGAGATCCTGGCGATCTACAGTGAGCTGGACTCCGCCAATGGCGTGGGCGCCTTGCCCGCGCTGCGCAACTCGGAGTTCAAGGGCACCGTGAACATGCAGGAGGGGCAGTCTGTGCTGATCGCTGGCTTGAACAGCCGTCAACAGACCTCCAATGAGAGCGGCTGGTGGTTGTTGAGCAGCATCCCGATCTTAGGGTGGGCGTTCAAGTCGCGCAACTTCGTGGAGCTGGGCTTGGACAACGCGCTGTTCGTGACCCCGCGCATCTATGAGCCTGGCGGTAAGTCGCACCAGACGTTGGTCGACGGCGTCTTTGAGCGCATGGCGGTGGGTGGCATGGAGGTTGATGAGATGCCTGAGCTGAGCAACGCGCCGAGCACGACGCGCGCGCTCCCCAAGCCGAGCGCGCCGCCAGCAGAGACATCAGGAGAGGGCTTCGAGGAGTGACGCTATGAAGATCGTGCGCGTGATCGATAACGCGGGTCAAGAGTATCAGTATCCCATTGATCGACCTGTGGCCGAGATCACGATCGGTCGTAGTCAGAACAATGACATCATCCTCGGGAGCAAGACGGTCAGCCGGCGTCATGCGATCTTGAAGGTGATGGGTGATCGGGTGATGATCGTCAACCAGTCACCTAACGCGCTGTTCGTAGGCCAAGACCGTGTGGATCATGCGCGTGAGCTGGCCCCGGGTGAGTTCGCGACGATCGACATCTATCAGATCGGCGTGGAGGTGCAGGGTGGCGCGATGGCGCAACCTGCGATGGGAGCGCCCGCTGCGGCGCTGGGCGCTCCCGCGCCGATGATGGCGCCGCCGGGCTATGCGAGCGCCCCCGCGCCGCCCTACGGGGCCCCTCTGGCGCCAGCCCCTGTCATGCCACAGCCGATGCCGGCGCCGCAGCCCATGCCCCAGCCCGGGCGGCCAGCCGCGGCGCCAGCGCCTGCGCCTACCCCCGCCGCGCATAAGCCTGCGTCACGCTTGACGCCTCAGGGTGGGGCGAAGGGTGGGAAGTTTGGCTTCACCAAGAAAGATGACGTTGACTCATTTCAGCGCTTCCTCAAGATGATGTTCCCTCATCAGGGGCAAGAGGAGCCGCGTGTGAACATGAGCGGGGAGCAGGTGCAGGCGGTCGACAAGCAGCGCCGCGCGTTGCTGATCGAGTAC
>CAYXWB010000199.1:0-9722 GCA_964468515.1 uncultured Bradymonadales bacterium
CAGCGTCACCACCAGCGCAGGCCAGCTCATGGCGCGCCGCGCGGCGCGCGGCGCGTCGAGCACTTCAAGCGCTGGGACGAGCTGATCAGGGGGGAGCTGGACCAGGGCTGTTGGCGCTGTGGCGAGGCCCTGCGATGCAGGGGCATCATCTTCAGCCACCAGCGCGGGAGGCGGCGCGACGGCGCGCGCAGGCTCCAGGGGCGCGGCCTCGGGCGCGCCCGAGGCCGCGTCCGCATCGCGCGCGCGCCTGAGCGCTTCGAGCAGACCGCGCTGCGTCGGGCGCGGCGCAGGCGCGTCTGCGCTCGCGCGCGGATGCGGCGGTGGGGCGCGTGGTCCTGGGGTCGGATCTAGCTCCAGCTCCAGCTCAGGCTCACTATCGAACGCGCGCGCCTGCTCCAGCGCGCGCTTCGCCTCAAGCTCAGGTTCATGCTCAGGCACAACCTCCGGCTCAAGCTCAGGTGCAGGTGCAGGTGCAGGTGCAGGTGCAGGTGCAGGTGCAGGTGCATGCTCAGGCTCAGGCTCAAGCTCAAGCTCGGGTTCAGGCTCAAGCTCAGGCGACGCTGGGATCTGCGCGTCAAGCTCGCGCGGGGCCTGGGGGCCAGTCATGTCGAGCAGATGCGCCAGCGGCGCCTCAAAGGAGACGTCGATCGCCTCGGGCTCAGGTGAGGAGGGGTGAGACAGCGCGGGCAGCGGCGGCGGATGTAGGGGCATCGTGGGCGCGCTGACAGGCTCAGGCTCAGGCTCAGGCTCAGGCTCAGGCTCGAACACGCGCGGCGGCAGCACAGGCGCGACCTTGAGCGCCTCGGGAGGAGGTGCATCGTGCGCAGGCGATGAGCGCTCAGGCGCAGCGGGGGCCGCTGAGCGTGGTGTGTCTTGAGGAGGTTCTGCGGCGCGTGACGGCGACGCGACGCGCGCGCGGCGCGACGCCTCACGGGCGCCGTCGAAGGGCTCAAAGGCGAGCTGGCGGGTGCGCTGCGAGGCGGCGCGGGGGAGCTCTCGGGACTCTGGCGAGGGGGCGACGGGTGGGGCAGGCTCGGGCTCAGGGCGCGCGAAGACCGCCGCGTGCGACAGGCGCGCCCACGCAGGGGGCTGGAGCGTGATGGGGGCAGCACAGCGCGGACAGGGCATGGCCGGGGCGGGCGCGACGCCGAGCTGAGGCGTGAGCCGAAAGCGCGCCTCACACGAGGCGCAGCTCACGATAAACCCCTGTTTTTGCTGATGAAGACGTCGCATGAGGCGCTGCACACTCCGGCGATAAGGCCTGCTGTGCAGTGTGCGCGCGCCGGGGATGAGGCGCAACTTTTTGCAGCGCCTCACCCCCCAAGCGCGCGCTCATTCGGTGTAGACCGCGAACAGTCCACCCTCACCCGCGATGATCACGCCATCATCGGTCGCTTGGCAGCGATAGACGTCCTTCAAAGAGGAGCGCGACGCGCCGCTTGGGAAGGGGGTGATGTCATCCCAGCTCTGGCCGCCATCTTGAGAGCGCAGGACGAAGCCCCAGCCCTCACGCGACTCGCGGCCCACGGCGTAGACGACCTTGTTGGCGCCACGGCAGACGCCCTGCACCCAGGTGGCCTTGCCAGCGTACATGTTCTGGAGGTTGTAAGCGCGCCAGTTGGCGAGGTCATGGGGGGAGCTGACGCCATCAAAGTCGAACGTGTAGATCATCCCCCGCGCGGCGCCTTGATTCACGCCGCCGACGATGATGCCATCATCGCTCACGTCGATACCCCACATCTCCCCGCGATAAGAGGAGAGGCCACCGGGAGGAGACAGCGCCAGGATCTCGATGCCGAAGTCATCGTCCCAAGCGGGCAGGAAGACCATGGGGGGCTGCGAGATGGTGGAGCCAGCGCCATAGAACTTGTCATCATGGGTCGCCAAGTCGAGGAGCTGGACACCGCCATTGTAGCCTTGCTCTTGCCAGAAGCCGTAGCCCGTGGTCCACGCATCAGCGTCATCCTCACGGTAGACGAGGCCGGCGCCGGTGAGCGACTCTGCGATGGCGCGACCGCTATCAGCGCGCTTAAAGGTGCCCACGGTGAAGCTATAGTCGACGGTAGAGCCCGCCTTGAAGACCTCCCCAATGGTCCCCTGCGGGTCCACGCTGACGACGCGAAAGCCGTTAGCATGCTCACCGCCCACATACAGCTTGCCATCCGCGCTGCGCGAGATGTCATTGACGCGCGATGCGGCGAGGAAGTCTGCTGGCTCGGTCTGCAAGGTGGTCCAGCGCTGTCCGCCGTCGTAGGTCACGAACAGGCCGCGCCCGTTGGTGGTGGTGCCACAGCCGACATAACAGGTGCTCGCATCATCACAGTGTAACGCGTCGGTGCGGTTGCCCACGCACGGGTGGGCCATGACCTGCCAAGGGTTTGGGGGCGGATCGGGCGGGGTGGTCGTGTTGTTCGTGGTGCCAGGATCGCCGGTGTTGTTGGTCTGGCTGGTGTTATTCGTCTCGCCAGTGTTGTTCGTGGTGCCGGGCTCGACCGTGGTGTTGTTGGTCTGTGACGTGTTGTTGTTCGTGTGGGTGTTGTTCGTGTGGGTGGTGTTGTTGGTCTGACTGGTGTTGTGGGTGACAGGCTCGGGCGTCTCCTCCACGAGCTCACAGCCCGAGGTGAGGATAAGACAAGACAAGGCGCAAGCGCCCCAGCCAATCGCGCGGGTGCGATCATTCATCGTTGGGCTCCCTCTCAAGGCGGCGCGCTGAGCGCCGCGCGTGATGTCGTCATGCAGCTGACATGAGGCTACTGTAACAACCGGGAGCGCGCGGCCCCATTTAAAGGCGCTTAAATAATGAGGCGCGCTGTGCTAGGTAGGAGGCACACGCCAGAGTCGTCACGCGGGCAGGCTAGAGCGAGAGCAGGCTTTGCACGCGCGATCAGGCGCTCATCCTGCAACCCAGGCCCACCATGACGCGCAGCCCCTCGTCGCCACCGCCCTCCCCGCCCGCGCGCGCGCGGGCGAGCTGCTGGGACGCGCTGGTGGCGTGTGCAGCTCAGGGCGACGTCGCGCTGACCGGACCTGTGGGTGCGGGCAAGACGACGCTGCTGAGGCGCTGGCGCGAGCACCTTGAGGGCAGCGCGCTGGCCGCGGAGGTGGTGTGGATCGATGGCGCGCGCCACGCCTCACTGCGCGAGGCGTTGGCGCACGCGCTGCACATGCCTACGGAGCGCGATGAGAGCGATGAGGCGATGGAGGCGCGCTTGGTGAGCGCGCTGAGCGCGCGTGGGGCGCTGCATGTGCTGATCGACCACGCCGACGCGCTCAGGGCATGCGCGGACCCGCTCTTGGGCCTGGCGCGCGAGCGCGCGCCGAAGGCGCGCTGGGCGCTCGCGTGTGAGCAGCCGCCCGCGCTCGCGGCGCTGCAGGAGCTGCCCGTGGCGCTGCTGACGCTGCCTGAGCAGGGAGCCGACGACGCGTCCGTGCTGGCGAGCGAGGCGGTGCAATGTCTGCTGTCTCATGCGCCCCCCAACCTCGCGCGCCACACGCAGGCTGCGCTCTTAGGCGACATCGCGCGCGCGCTCGATGGCTTGCCAGGGGCTTTGGCGGTCGCGGGCGCCACGCTGGATCTGCTCTCACCGCAGGCGCTGCGCGCGCTGCTAGAGGATCGCGAGGCGCGCGGTCAAGCGCTGAGCGAGGGGTTTGGCGCGCTGCATGAGGCGCTGACGCTCTCCTTTGGCCAGCTCACCAGCGCCCAACGCGAGGTGCTGCTGGCCTGCGCGCTGTTTGAGGATCACTTCACGCTCGACGCCTTGGCCGCCACGCTCGGGCGCTCCGCGCTCTCGCTGTATGAGCCCATCCAGCGGCTGTGTGACAAGCACTTGGTGACGCGCCATGACGCGGGCGATGGGCCACGGCTGCGGCTGCTGTGGAGCACGCGCGCCTTCTGCGAGTCGCGCGGCGATGAGACAGGGCAAGCGGCGACCTGGCGCCGCCGCCTCATCGCGCACCTGGCCGCGCTGGCGATGCAGGCGCTGGAGCGCGCCGATGGCGAGGCGACGCGGCTGGAGCCGCTGCTTGGGCGAGAGCAGCCGCACGTGATGAGCGCGCTGCGCTGGTTGGAGCAGGGTCAGGTGAGCGCCCCCGAGGCGGACACCTGGCACGCGCAGCTGCTGATGGGGTTGATCTTGGTGGGGTGGCAGCGCGGCGACTTTCGCCAGCTGCCGCCGCTAGAGCGCGCGCTGCGCGCGCGCGTGGCGACGGGCGCGCTCAGCCGCCCAGCGCTGCTGCGCGCGCATGTGCTGCTGCATCGTGTCGACTGCTTTCGCTGGGATCAGAGCCCTGAGGATCTGCCCGTGGCGCTGGTCAACCAGCTCGCTGAGCTGCCAGAAGAGGAGCAGCTCAAGCTGCAAGCGTGTCGCGCGGCGCTGCTGGTCAGCAGCGCGCCAGCGCAAGCGCTGGCGCTCGTGGAGGCGTGGCTGCCGGTGGCCGAGCGGCTCGGCCAGCAGCGCGACATGTTGCGACTGCTGATGGTGCAGCTGGGGGTGAGCCAAGAGGCCGGAGAGCACCATGTGTGCGCAGGCCAAGCGCAAGCCGCGCTGAGCTTGGCACGCGAGCTAGAGGACTGGGCCACGCAGGCGCGCGCCCTCACCTATTTAGGCTTCTCGTTGCAGGGCATGTTCCAGACTGAGCGCGCGGCCGCCGCGCTGCGCGAGGCGGCGCAGCTGGTGGGCGCGCACGATCACGCGCTGAGCCACGCGCAGACCTTGCGCGTGCTGTCGTGGTTCTTGATCGATGAGGCGATGATCGATGAGGCGTCGCAGACGCTGGAGCAGCTGCTCCAGCTGAGCCTGCGCCACGGGCTGACGTGGGGCTTGGGCATCACCTACTTCTTGCTCGCCCAGGTGCAGCTCGATAAGGGCGCCATCTTCGACGCGCTGGCGCAGCTCTCACGCGCGCAGTCACACTTTGAGCGCGAGGCGCGCTCGCCCATGCTCATCGCGATCACGCTCTATCAGGCCATCACCATCGCCTTGAGCGAGCGCCCCACAGAGGCCGCAGCGCTGTGTGACGAGGCCTACGCGCAGCGCGACGCGCTGCGCTCCCCGCTGGCGCGCACGCACTTGGCCTGCACGCAGGCCATCTTCCTCACGCGCGCGGGCGAGCTTGAGGCGGCGCAGGCGCTGCTGGATGAGGCACAAGCGGCGATTGATTCGACCCATCACCTGCTCGAAGGGGCGATGATCACGCTGCACCAGTGCTTCCCGATCGCCGCGCGCTTGCGCGCGGCGCACAAGCGCGCGCAGCGCGCGCAGGCGAACACCTTGACGCGCGCGCTGCTCGCGCGCCTCAGCCAGCTCTCCACGCGCGGCGCCGACGCGGCGCGCGCGCCGCTTGAGCACAGCCTGGAGCTGCGCTTGGGGATGCGCTTGCTGCGCCAAGACCTGCCCTCACAGCTTGGCGCCCGGCTTGATGTGCTGTTGAGCGATCCTGAGCACGAGGCGCTCATCATTGACCCCGCGCATGTCACGTTCCGACTGCCCCATCAGGTCGAGTGGGTGGAGCTTGGGCGACGTCACATCCCGATGCGGCTCTTGGCGGCGCTGGCGCGTCAGCGGCTCGACGCGCCCGGACAGCCGGTCGATCCTGACCTGCTGTGCGCGCTCACTTGGCCCGGTGAGCTGCTGACGGTGGAGGCAGCGCACAATCGACTGCATGTGACGCTCTCCACGCTGCGCCGCGAGGGATTGCGCGAGCTGATCCTCACCACGGAGCGTGGCCACCTGCTCGATCCTGAGCTGCCCGTCATGCTGCTATGAGCGGGGGTGTGGCGAGGGCAGCTCCTGACCTCAATAAAACGCGCGCCTGCGCCGTCTGAGCCAATCATCACCCGCGCCTCACGGCGCGCGCTCCCCCTGGGCGCGAGGTGACCCTCTGGACGCACGCTCGCTCACGCCCCAGCGCGCGCGTGGATCGCGCAGGCGCTCACGCCGCAGCGCGCGCGTGGATCGCGCAGGCGCTCACGCCGCAGCGCGCGCGTGGATCGCCCAGGCGCACGCGCCCACACAGCGGCTCGATATGACGCCCGTGCGCGCGCCTAGCAGGCTTCGCGCTGCTGTTGGCTCGTGCCACCTACAGCTTTCGCCCCCCGCAGGCGCTGGCCTGGCTCGACATGGCGCAGCGCCTCACCCCCTCTCGCTTGCTCAACGCCATCGTCACCCAGCGCCTCGCCCCCCCAGGTCATCCGCAGCGACCGTGGTGGCTACCTGCTCAGCCCCGAGAGCGAGGTCTCGCTCTGCTGAGCTAGCGCTCAGCCGCCCAGGGCGCGCCGCTTCGCGGCGCGCCCTGGGTGCGTCTGCGCTGCGCGGCTCAGTCCAGGTAGGTCACGAACAGGCCATCCGCGCCCGCCACGATCACGGCCCCTGGGATCGCCACTTAACCCCCTTAAACGTCAGGCTCAGCTCAACGCCAGCCGTCGAGCTGGGGCGCGAGCGAGGCGCGCATGATGAGGCGCGCGCGATGCAAGCGGCTCTTGACCGCAGGCACCGACAGCGACAGCGCCGCGCCTATTTCTTGCAGTGACATCCCGTCCGCCTCGCGCAGCACGAAGACCTCGCGATAGAGCGCAGGCAGCGCCTCCATCGCGCCTTGCAGCAGCGCGCGCGCCTGCGCCAGCTCCAGCGGATCGCGCAAGCTGAGCATGTCACCCATGAGGCCTGAGGAGGAGGTGAGCACAGGCGCCTGCGCCATGGCTACCTCGCGCCGATAGCGCCCGCGACGCAGGTGCATCAGCGACGCGTTGACCACCACCCGATAAGCCCAGCTGCGGAAGTTACTGCCGCGGCGAAACGAGTCGAGCCGCTTGTAGATGCTCAGGAAGGCCTCTTGGACGACGTCTTGCGCCGCCGCCTCATCGCGCACGATGCCGCGCGCGACCAGCAGAAATTGGCGCTCATGGCGCCGCACCAGCGCCTCAAACGCGCGCTGATCGCCGGTCAACGCGGCGTCCACGAGCAGCGCGTCTTCGTCCATCACGGACAGCTGCGCGATCGCTTCGAGGGTCTGCCCGGGCACGGGCTCAGAGTGAAACATAACGCGACTCCTCTCCACGCCGCGCTGAGGCGACGTCATCCAAGGGTTGATGACATGTAGTGCCTTGAGCGCTCAGGAGCGTTACAGCCATGGCGCCTTTTTCGCGTGCGCCCAAGGTGGAACCTCGCCACGCGCAGATGCATCCGGCCAGGGCGTGTGTTATGCAGAGCCGCTCCTAGGCGCGACGCACGCCCTCTTCATCAAGGGGACCTGCGCGCCATCACCTGATCAGGACGCGAGATGGCACCTCTTGAGGATGACGCTCAGCTCCTCGCGCTGCTTCGCGCGGGCGATGAGGCCGCCTTCATGCGGCTCGTCAACGCCTACCACCGCGCGATGTGCCGCCTCGCCGCAGCGCTGCTCGGTGACGCGGCCAGCGCCGAGGAGGTCACGCAGGAGACTTGGCTCGTGGTGATTGACACCTTGCATCAGTTCGAAGCCCGCGCCTCGTTGAAGACCTGGATCTTCGCGATCCTCGTGCGCAAGGCGCGCAAGCGCGCCACGCGTGAGGCCCGCGCCTTGCGCTGGGCCGAGGAGGCCATCGCCCTTGAGCAGAGCGCTGAGCATGAGCGCTTTAACGCGCGCGGTCACTGGAGCGCGCCGCCGCGTGTGTGGCGCCTTGATCCTGAGGCCCAGCTCCAGCACAAGCAGCTCCTCGCGCTCGTGCGCCGGAGCCTCGACACCCTCTCGCCACTCCAACGCGCTGTCGTCACGCTGCGCGACATTGAGGGCTTTGATGGTCCCCAGACGTGCCAAATCTTAGAGCTGACCCCTGAGCACCAGCGCGTGCTCTTGCATCGCGGGCGCGCGAGCATCCGCCAAGCCCTAGAGCAGCATCACCAAGCCGCACGCGAGGTGACCTCATGATCACCTGTGAGCACTTCACCGAGCAAGTCGCTGACCTGCTCGATGGCCGCGTCCCCCATGGTCGACGCATCGGCCTGATGATGCACAGCGTGCTGTGCGTCCACTGTCGGCGCTACATGGCCCAGATGCGCGACGTCATCACCCTCGTGCGCGAGGCTGCCCCCGCAGACCCACCCGAGCCGCCGCTCGACGAGGAGCGCGCTCAGGCCCTCTTGCTCGCCTTTCGCGCCAAGCAAACCTGAGCGCGCGAGGCGCGCGGCGTGGACAACCTGCGGCGCGGTGCATCGCAAGGCTAGATTTTATGCGGGGCTCGGCCAAGCGAGCTGGTCACTTGCAGCGCGCGAGCGCGGCCAACAGCGTTGAGCGTGTGCGCTCAGCGCGGGATGCTCGGCAGCAGCTCCGCTGGGTTGGGCAACGCCCCGCCAGGGCTGCCTGGGATCGGGATGGGCACCCCAGGGGTGGCGCCCGGCTGCGGTAGTCCGGGGAGGTTCGGCATCCCTGGCAGGTTCGGTAGCCCCGGCAAGCCAGGCCTCGACGACGCCGCTGCCCGCTCTAACATCACGATCATCTGCGGCGCCGAGATCGCCTGCTCCGCAGGCAACACCCCCACCCCCAAGCTCGCAGCAAAGCCCACAAGCTGCGGCGCCGTGGGCGAGGCCAGCTGCTCGGTGCCGTCCATCGGTCGCAAGGTGGCCAAGACCTTGGCCAGTGACTCTGATACCGGACAGACGGGCCGCTGGACGCAGATCACCGCCATGTGAACGCCTAACGTGTCGCGCTGCGTGGCGCTGCCGATGAGCATCCAGGAGGGGGTGGGCGCGCGGCGCTGGCTTGAGGCCGTCTGCGCCAGCTCGCGCAGCGGCCCAGCGAGCTGCTCCAAGCCCGGCAGCTGCGACATCGCGCGCTCTAGCGACGCGGACGCCATCGCGCCGCCCAGCGCCGAGCCCCATGAGCCCATGCTGCGCCCCATCCGCAGCTTCACGTCGTGGCTGTTGGTGCCCACCCAGCGCCAGCCCGTGAAGGTGTCTGGCGTGGAGCTGTAGCCAAGCCCCAGGCCCATCGTGCGCGTGGTGGCCAGCTGCAACGAGAGCGCCGTCTGCATCGGCGGCACCTGCCCTTTGCGCACGATCCGCGTGATCGCGCTCACCAGCGGCGGATACACGATGTTGGGTGAGAGCCCAGGATCCACCGTGAACTGAAAGCGCCCCACCTCATACGAGGGGAACTGCTCCACAGCCTGGGAGAACGCCTCGACGTAGATCATGGCGTCGGGGGTGCCGCCGGGGGGGCTGTGCGTGATGAGGGTCACGCCGCCGTCTGTGGCCCAGCGCCACTCGTTGAAGGTGACGGGCAGATCCGCGATGAGCACGCCGCCCATCGGCACCACCTGCACGCTCTGCGCCTGCGGGCTGATCACGGAGTCAGGCGCGCCGCCCTGGCGCAGCTCGCGCTGCAAGGCCTCCTCGTAGACATCCACGCTGTCATTGGCGCGCGCGGCGGGCGCGGCCGCGTCGCTGGCGCCAAGCTCCGGGAACACTTGGCGCGCGTCAAACACCGGGAACGCGGGCTTTCGCGGCGTGACCTCGCCATCATCGCAGCCCCACATCATCGCGAGCGCACAGGCCGCGACGCTCAGCTGACCTGTGCGCCTCACGCCGCACCTCCCGCGCCCTGAGCGCCAGCGCCCAGGCGATACCACACCGCTGACAGCGGCAAGAACACCCACCCCTCGGGCGCCTCCAAGCGGACCTGCCCGGGCAGGTCGTGGTGCATCAGATCGAGGGGGATCATCACCTGCATGCCCGCCGCACGGGAGC
>CAYXWB010000200.1:0-9669 GCA_964468515.1 uncultured Bradymonadales bacterium
GGTGAAGTGCTGGGTAAATATCACCCGCATGGTGACTCGGCGGTCTATGACGCGCTCGTGCGCATGGCGCAGGACTTCAACATGCGCGTGCCGCTGGTCGATGGCCAGGGCAACTTCGGCAGCGTGGACGGCGACCCTGCGGCGGCGATGCGTTACACCGAGGTGCGCATGGCGCGCGCCACGCAGGAGCTCTTGGGCGATCTGGAGAAGGACACCGTCGACTGGCAGCCCAACTACGACGGCACCTTGCAAGAACCTGTGGTGATGCCAACGCGCATCCCCAACCTCTTGGTGAACGGCTCCTCGGGCATCGCCGTGGGCATGTCGACCAACATCCCGCCGCACAACCTGCGCGAGGTGGTCGACGCGGTGATCGCGCTGATCGACGATCCTGAGCTTGAGCACGAGGCGCTGCTTCAGCTGGTGCCAGGGCCTGACTTCCCCACGGGCGGCATCATCCAGGGGCGCGAGGGCATCCGCGACGCGTACCTCACCGGGCGAGGCATCGTGCGCATCCGCGCCAAGGCCGAGATCGAGCATGACGAGCGCAACGGCAAGTCGCGCATCATCGTCACGGAGCTGCCTTACCAGGTGAACAAGGCCAAGCTCCTGATGAAGATCGCGGAGCTGGTGCGCGAGAAGCGCATCGAGGGGATCACCGATCTGCGCGATGAGTCCGACCGCCAGGGCATGCGCATGGTGGTGGAGCTGCGCCGCGACGTGGTGCCTGAGGTGATCTTGAACAACCTGTTCAAGATGACCGCGCTGCAGTCGTCGTTTGGCATCATCATGCTGGCGATCGTCAACGGGCAGCCCCAGATCATGGCGCTGCGCGAGGTGCTGAGCCACTTCATCGACTTTCGCCGCGACGTGGTCACGCGCCGCACCCAGTTTGAGCTGGCCCAGGCCGAGGCGCGCGCCCACATCTTGCGCGGCCTCAAGATCGCGCTCGACAACCTCGACGCGGTCATCAAGCTCATCCGCGCCAGCGCCAGCGGCGCGGAGGCGCGCGAGGGCCTGATGAGCACCTTCAGCCTGAGCGAGCTGCAGGCCCAAGCCATCCTCGACATGCGCCTGCAGAAGCTCACTGGCTTGGAGCGCGACAAGATCATCGCGGAGCTTGATGAGATCTTGGCTGAGATCGAGCGCTTGAAGGCCATCTTGGCCGATGAGGTCAAGCTCATGGCGCTCATCAAGCAAGAGCTTGAGGTCGTGCGCGACAGCTACAGCGACGCGCGCCGCACGGTGATCAGCGCCTCGGCCTCGGAGCTGTCCGATGAGGACCTGATCGCCGATGAGCAGATGGTCGTGACCATCACGCACACGGGCTACATCAAGCGCACGCCGCTCGCGGAGTACCGCGAGCAGCAGCGCGGCGGCAAGGGCAAGCGCGGGATGCAGACGCGCGATGAGGACTTCGTCGAGGATCTGTTCGTCGCCTCCTCGCACGCGCACATCCTGTTCTTCACGACCATCGGCAAGGTCTACAAGCTCAAGATCCACGAGCTGCCCCTTCGCGCGCGCACCAACCGCGGCCTGCCCATCGTCAACCTGATCCCGATCGTCGATGGTGAGCGTGTCAAGGCGGTGCTGCCTGTGGCGCAGTTCGAGGAGGGCAAGTTCGTGATGACCGCGTCGCGCCGCGGCGTGGTCAAGAAGACGGACCTGATGGCGTTCTCGCGCGTGCTCAGCGTGGGCATCATCGCGCTGTCATTGCGCGAGGGCGACGAGCTGGTCGACGCGCGCGTCACGGGCGGCCAAGACTTCATCCTGCTGGCGAGCACGCACGGCAAGGCGATCGTGTTCGACGAGGATGACGTCAGGCCGATGGGGCGCACCGCAGCAGGCGTTCAAGGCATGCGCTTTGAGGGTGATGACGAGCTGGTCAGCATGTGCGTCATCCCGCGCGAGCTCGCTGAGCGCTTGCAGCGCGGTGGCGGCGGCGGCGCCGAGGACGAGGAGGCGGGCGTGGTTGAGGCTGGCGCTGAGGCGATCGCGCCCGCTGTCACCACCTCACGCGACGCTGAGATCAGCGACGCGCAGGACGATGAGCGCGTGCTCGACAAGGTGCTGGTGGTCACGGCGCATGGCTACGGCAAGCGCACGCTGATCGATGAGTACCGCGTGCAAGGGCGCGGCGGTAAGGGCGTCATCACGATCAAGACCAGCGAGCGCAACGGCGCTGTGATCGGTGTGCGGCTGGTCGCAAGCGGCGATGGCCTCATGCTCATCACCAGCCAGGGTCAGATCATCCGCATCGGCGCTGACAGCGTCTCGCTCATCGGGCGCAACACGCAGGGCGTGCGGCTGATGACGCTGGGCAAGGCCGAGACGCTCGTGGGCGTGGCCCGCTTGCCCGAGGTCGAAGACGAGGATGGCGACGAGGAGGCGCAGGCCGACGGGCAGGCCTCCCTGCTGGACGTCGCGCCGCTTGGCGCGAGCGATGAGACAGCCGAAGCGGCCGTTGTGGCCGATGATCAAGACGTGTCGGCGAGCGATGATGAGGCCTGAGCTTCATGGCTGACGATGACAACGGCGCGGATGGCGAGCGGCGCGAGCGCGCCGCTCGCCCCCGCTCGCTCTTGGTGACGGCCGGCATGGTGGGCGGCTTAGGCGTGCAGCTCACGACGCTCGTGGTGGGCGGCGGTCTGCTCGGCCACTGGGCCGATGAGCGCTGGGCGAGCTCGCCGTGGGGGGTGATGCTCGGCTTGGCGCTCGGGATCGCGGCGGCGGTGGTGTCGGTGTGGCGTGTGGGCCGGCTGCTGGCGCGGTGAGGTTGCGCGCGCGCGGCAGATGCGAGAGATTGTGGGTGGGGCTTGCGATGAGGCGCGCGCGACGTGGGTGATGTGATGACAGATGGGAGCATGCGAGGGCTGGTGCAGGGGGCGCTGATCAAGACGCTGATCTTGGGCGCGCTGTCGACGCTGCTGGCGAGCTGGCGCTGGGGCGCCCACGCGGGCTGGTCGGTGGTGGCCGGCTTGGTGATGGTCACGGTCAACGTGACGGCGATGGCGTGGCTGATCAGGCGCACGCTGCGCGGCCCAGGCACAGGAGGTCAAGGCGTAGGGCCGCTGGCGGCGCTTTTTCTCCTAAAGATGCTTGTCCTTTTAGGGCTGACATACTATGTCATCGCCGTGCTGAGGCTCAGCCCGCTGGGCTTTGTCTACGGCTACGTGCTGTTCCTGGGGGCGCTGGTTTGGCAGACGCTGGTGACACCACCAGCCGCAGAGGATCCTGAGGGCAGCGCCGATGAGGTGCCACCCGATCTCTGAGCTTGGCGAGCGCCATCGGGGCGAAGGTTGACAGAGGAGCCCGAGGCGTATGGCCGATTATACCTTGTTAGATCTGGTCCCGCAGTTTGCGTCGAGCGAGCATGGCGCGGGCTGGGGCGATGTGCTGTGGGGCGCCAAGCCCCTGTTCAACCCCAACGGCGCGGTGACGCTCACGCATGTGGGCATGTCGGCGCTGGTGGTGTTGGTGATCGTCGTGGCGGGCTCCATCGCGCGCAAGCGCTATGCGACCCGCGAGGGTGAGCTGGTGCCTGAGGATCATCTGTCCGTGCGCAACGCGTTCGAGGTGATCTTCGACGCAGTGTACAACATGATGGAGGGGATGATGGGGCGCAAGCACGCGCGCCAGTACTTCCCGCTGATCGCAGGGCTGTCGATCTACATCCTGATCAGCAACCTGATGGGCTTGATCCCAGGGCTCGCGCCGCCGACGCAGAACCTGAACACCAACCTCGCGTGCTCTATGGTGGTGTTCGTGTTCTACAATTATATGGGCTTGCGCGAGAATGGGCTGAACTATCTCAAGCACTTCTTGGGGCCGATGATGGCGATCGCGCCGATGATCTTGATCATCGAGCTGTTCAGCCACGCGTTTCGCCCGGTGAGCTTGTCGATGCGTCTGTCCGGCAACATGACGGGTGACCACGCCGTGCTCGGCGTGTTCAGCCAGATGGCGGAGGGCCTCGTCGGGATGCCGCTGCTGTTACCTGTGCCGTTTTTGTTCCTGGGGCTCTTGGTGTCCTTCATCCAGACCATCGTGTTCTGTATGCTGTCGTCGGTTTATATCGCGATGGCGGTGGAGCATCACGAAGAGCATTGAGAAGAGCCTTGATCCCTTGCGCGCCATCTGATAGGAGGCGCGCGGGCTCATCGACACCGGGCGATCTCGTCCGGCACGTCTAAAACACCAATCAACCTCACCGACAAGGCCTGAACACCGATGAAGGTGGTGGCTGATTCTGGAGGAACCTGTCCATGTTCAAGAACAAGCTTATCGCTGCTGCCGTGACCTTCACCCTCATCGCGCTCTACGGCGCGACGGCCTTCGCTCAGGGCGGCGACGCGCCTGACAACATCTTCACCACCTACGGCATGTTCGCGCTCGCCGCAGGCTTGGCGATCGGCGTCGCTGGCGCTGGCGCTGCGCTCGGTCAGGGTCGCGCCGCGGCGGCTGCCCTTGAGGGCATCGCGCGCAACCCCGGCTCGGCTGACAAGCTGCAGACCCCTCTGCTGCTCAGCTTGGCGTTCATGGAGGCCCTCGGCATCTTCGCCTTCGTGATCGCGTTCCTCATCCAGCTGAAGCTCGACATCACCGTCCTGCCTAAGTGAGCTGAGGTGTAAGCCCTCGCTGTCGCGAGGGCGCACACATCCACGAGGCCGACCTGGTTCACCAGGTCGGCCTCGGTCGCTCTGAGGCGCGCGCCTCGGGCGCGCACCACGCGAGCCACACGGCGTCCGGCGCGAAGCCCACGGGGTAGAGCTGAAGCTCGTGCAGGCGCCAGCTCAGCGCCGGATCGTGCAGCGCGCCGTAGGCGAGCTGCTGGAGGTAGGCGCGCGGGGTGTGCGTGGGCGGCGCGCTGAGCGCGACGCGCTCCAAGACGCAGCGCGCGCCAAGCGCGCGCGCGGGCTGGAGCAAGGCGAGCTGATAGATCGCAGCCCGCGCATGGTGCAGCGGGTCATGGGTGAGGGGGGAGCCCGCGAGCCAGACGCCGAGCGCGCCCGGTGAGGGCGCGTCGGCGCCGAGCGTGTGCAGCCCTAAAGCGCCGATGAGGTGGCCTTGGCGCGTGAGCGCGCGCGCGCTCACGCAGGTGGCAGGGGCGTCGGCGTGGAGCAGCGACAGCTCAAGCGAGGTCGCGTCGCGCAAGCGCCAGTCGTCGCACATGAGGGGGCTCCTGAGGGGTTGGGCAGCGACGCGCAGCGCCGCGCCGCATGAGGATGACACGGCGCGCGCGCGCGGGCCAGGGGCGCTTTTTGGGCTGGCCTGTGTGCTTGCGTGGCCTGCAGGGCTGTGCTCTAATGCGCCCTGGCGAGAGCGAACTCCCCCTACGCCAGAGATGCCACTGGCATGATGATACGGCCTCGCGTGAACCTCCTATGGTGCGGCTCGCTGGCGAGCATACGCCCAGGGGTTTGCCTGGCGTGGAGAGTCTCTAAGGAGCGGCCAACACGATGATCGTTCAGTGTCCCGCGTGTTCATCGCGCTATAGGGTCAACGCCTCGAATATCCCCGCTTCTGGCGGTAAGATTCGCTGCCCGTCGTGCCAGCACACCTTTGTTGTGTATCCCGAGGCGCCCAAGCCCGCAGCGGCTGCGCCCTCAGGAGGTTTTGACGAGGACGCCACGTCGATCGCGGCGCGCCCCGATCTGCAGAAGTTGATGAACAACTTCAACGCGGGCCAGAGCTTGGGCGGCGCCGATGCGACCGAGGTGGCGGAGGATGAGGGCGGCGCCACGGAGGTCATGTCGGCGGATGCCGTGCCCGACTTCCTGTCCTCGCTCAACGCGGGCCGAGCGTCTGAGCTTGATGATGGCACTGTCGAGATGCAAAACCCGCTCTCCTTTGCGAGCGGCAAGCCTGCTATCCCCTCGCGCACCACCTTTGATAGCGGCGCGACCGAGGTGGTCTCGGCTGACTCAGTCTTTGGCAGCGGCAGCGATCGCACAGAGATCGCCTCCCCAGATGACTTCCGTGTGGGCGCGGTGCAGCCCCCTGGCGGCTCCATGTTCAACAAGAGCTCGCCCATGTTTGGCAGCGCGCCCACAGGGCCTTCGGCGTCGCCACCGCCGCGCCAGCAGCCGCCCACGTTTCTGCCCCCTGGGCCTGAGACGCCCACAGGTGGGGGGCCAGACGCCAGCTATGGCGGCCCGTGGAAGCTCAAGACCAACTTCGGGCTCACCTATGAGTTCGCGGATACGGCGAGCTTGCTGCAGTGGATGTCAAGCCGCGAGGAGCTGGATGGTTATACGCTCTCAGGACAAGGCGACTTCGCCCCGCTGTCCTCATTCCCGCAGCTCGCGGCTCGCGCGGGCGGCAAGGTGCCGATGCGCACCACGCGCGCTCAACAGATGAACACGGGGCCGCTGCCCGCCATCGACGCGCCAGCGCCTGCCCCCGCGAGCGGCCCGCAGCCGGGCTTTGGCGCGCCCGTGGGCTTCGGGCCGCCACCGACGCAGGGGCCCATCACGCAGCGCGGTGAGCGCATCCAGAACACCTATCAGCCCCCCTCGCGTGATGCGAAGTGGGACAAGGTGTTGTGGGTGCTGTTCATCTTGCTGGGCATCTCGGCCATCGTGATCGGCCTCCAGCTCACAGGGGTGGTCGATCTCCGCGCGATGCTGCTGGGCGCCCCCGCGCCGCAAGCCTCAACGCCTGTGGTCTTGCCTCCCCCCTTGGCTGACGCTGAGCCGTCTGAGCAGGCGCCAGCCGAGGCGATCAACCAAGCAGGTGAGCCTGCGGCGGATGACGTGGACGAGGAGTCGCTCACGCTGCTCATTGATGACGCGCGCCGCGCGCTGAAGAACAATAAGTATAACTTTGCGCGCGAGAAGTTAGAGACTGCGCAAGCGCTCGCGCCCGAGCGGCTAGAGGTCTACGACCTGCTGGTTGAGGCCTATGAGGCGACAAATGATAAAGACAAAGCCGAGCAGACGCGCAAGCGGGCCGCCGCGCTGCGCGCCGCGCCCTGAGCGCGCTCGCTAACTTGCGCGCCCTTGGTGAGGTGAGCCCGCACGCATGGATGTTCGCTGCCCACAATGCGCCACGCTCTTTGAGCTGGATGAGCGTCAAGTCCGCGCCGGGGGCGCGACGCTCAAGTGTAGCGTCTGCGAGCATGTCTTTCGACTGTCCCCCTCGCGCGCGCTCGATCAAGAGAATCAACCGCGCTGGATGGTCCGCGCGCGCGCCACGGGCGATGTGCTCTACTTCTCGGGCTTTGACACCCTGCATCGCTGGATCTTAGAGCGCCGCGTGCTGCCCGAAGATGAGCTGTCTCGCACAGGGCAGCGCTGGATCGTGGTGCAGGAGGTCGGCGAGTTTGCGCCGATCTTCCAAGTCTTAGAGAGCATCCACAGCGTGACGCAGGGGCGCGCCGCTGAGCTGCCAGACGCCCTCGCGCCGTTGCCCGGCGCGAGGGCGCCCGCGCCGCAGGCGCGGGCGCCGCTGTCGGGCCCTCAGGACGCGCTCGCTGCGCGAGCGCGTCAAGGCACCATGCAGCAGTTCCCCGGCACCACGCTGGCGCCGCTGCCCCCGCGCCAGCCGACGCCCTCACCGGTCCGTCAGCCGACGCCTGCGCCCCAACCAGAACCTCGCTCTGAACCTCGTCCTGAGCGGCGCTCCGAGCCGCCTCGCCAGGGGTTGCCGCCCTCGCCGCATCGCTCAGAGCACAAGACGCCCGTGCGCCCGCGCCCTGCGGCGCGCGCGCCGATGGCGAGCGCGCCCATCGCGCAGGACACGTTGCCCACGCAGCCTGAGGAGCGCTGGGAGCTTGGCGATGCCAGTGAGGTGCTGGCGAGCGTGTCCGGGGCGTATCAAGGGGTGAACGCCGCGCCTCGACGGCGATGGCCAGCGCTCATCGCGCTCATGCTGGTGCTGGCGCTCGTCGGCGCGGGTGGTTACTTGTGGCGCTTTGAGCGTGAGCGCGTTGACGCTTGGCTCGGCGCCTCAAGGTCTGACGCTGCGGGTGAGGGCATCGTCGTCGACGCGCCTGTGGCACATGCGCCCCCCGAGGCGTCACCCATCGAGCTCGCCTCGCGCGCGCTGGCTAGCGCGCTGCGCGCCGCTGAGCAGCAGCGCGTCAGCGCTGATCAGGCGCAGCGCTCAAGCCTGCGCGCGCTCGCCACCGCTGAGGGGAGCGCGCGGGTTGATAGCGCGCGCGAGGGCGCGCAGCGCGAGGGCGCGCAGCGCGAGAGCGCGCAGCGCGAGGGCGCGCAGCGCGAGGGCGCGCAGCGCGAGAGCGCGCGTCCCGATCCAAAGGCGCTGACGCGCGCGGGCAAGCGCGCGCTGGAGCAGCGCCAGCTCGCGCGTGCGCGCGCGCTGTTTCATGAGGCCATTGAGCTTGATGGGCGTAACGCCGAGGCCATCGCTGGCTTAGGCTGGACGTTGCTGTCCTTGGGGGAGCTGGACACCTCAGCGACGCAGTTTCGCCGCGCGCTCGCCGCTGATTCGCGTCACGGTGACGCTTATATCGGTCTGGGCAAGGTCGAGCGCGCGCGCGGTAAGCTGTGGGAGGCGCTCGCCGCTTATGAAGATTATCTGAGCCGCTTCCCGCAAGGCCCCCAGGTCTCCATCGCCAGTCACCAGCGCGCGCAGCTCAAGCAAGCGCTCGGGTTGTGAGCTGCGCTCGCCAAGAGCGTTAGGCGGCCTGGGGACTGGGTGGCCGTGATGCGCCGCTGGCGCGGTTGACAAGGGCCGCGCTCGTGCCCTATCAGTGCTGGCTTGGCGCGCCGCCTCTGCTGGTGATCCGCACGTCCATCTCACGCGTCGCCTCTTCGCAGGTCGTCCCAGGGAGAGCAGCATGTCATCAAAGAGCAAGTCTGAGGTCATTGAGGAGCTGGCGCAGCTCAAGCATGTGGGCGAGGTCCGCGCCACGCTGCTCTATGAGCAGCTCAAGATCCGATCCACACAGCAGCTGATCCAGGCCGCGCGTGAGCATCGCTTGCAAGAAATCACTGGCATCGCAGAGAAGACAGAGGCGTCGATCTTGCGCGCTGCGGAGCGCGTCGTGGCTGCGGGTGTGGCCGACCAGGGGCGCCGAGGCGCGCGCGTGGTCAACAGCCCCGATGGTCTGCTGCGTGTGACGCGCGAGCGTGAAGCGCCCGCGGCTGAGCCTGCTCAGCCGCAGGTCGCCGCGCCCCCCGCTGACGAGGTCGCTGAGCAGGCGCCCCAACAGGCGCTGCCTGAGCCTGAGCCTGTGGCGGTGACTGGGGTGGCGAGGCTGCTGGAGGTGTTGGTCTGCCCCAATTGCGGCCACGATGGGTTCTCACAGCTAGGCGTCGCGTTGCGCTGTGAGGCGTGTCGTCGCGAGTACAGCTTCACGCGTGGCTTGGCTGATCTGGCGCCGCCGCACTATCACACGGGTGGGCTCGCGCAGCGGGTGATGGAGACGCGCCTGTACGCGCGCCTCTATGAGGATGTGATGCGCCCGCGCCTGACGGGCGTGGTGACCGCGCGCACGCTCAGCGAGGAGTACGCGCTGGCGGCGCAGTGGTTGGCGCTGGAGCCCGGCTTGAGCTTGCTTGATGTCGCCTGCGGGACGGGCAACTTCACGCGCGTCTTCGCGCAGCGGATGCGCGCGCGTGAGGGGAGGCAGCCTAGCCTCGTGGTCGGCGTGGACCTGTCTTGGCCGATGCTTGAGCACGCGCAGCAGTACCTCAAGCGTGA
>CAYXWB010000201.1:0-9654 GCA_964468515.1 uncultured Bradymonadales bacterium
CACATCCAGCGCGTGGCTGAGGAGGCGCTCAAGGAGCAGGTCGACAAGTTCAGCGCGAAGGGCGGCTACGCCATCGTCATGGACGCCCGCTCCGGTGAGATCCTGGCCATGGCCAACACCCCCGCGTTTGATCCCAACGACTTCTCTCAGCATGAGCCCGCTGACTGGCGCCTGCGCCCCATCACCGACACCTTCGAGCCCGGCTCCGTGATCAAGCCCCTGGTGCTCGCCGCCGCCATGCAAGAGCGCACCGTCAAGCTCGACACCCCCTTCGCGTGTGAGCAAGGTCGCCTCAAGATCGGCCGCTACACCATCCGCGACACCCACGCCCATGACACCCTCTCCGCAGCCCAAGTCGTGCAAGTCTCCAGCAACATCTGCTCCTATAAGATGGCGCAGACCATGGGCCGTGAGACCTATCATAACTACCTGCGCGCCTTCGGCTTTGGGCAGCGCTCAGGCATGCCCACCCACGGCGAGCAGCCGGGCTTGCTGTGGCCTCCCGATCGGTGGGCTGAGGTTTCGTTCGCGAACATCGCCTTTGGTCAAGGCTTGACCGCCACGCCCCTACAGACCACCGCCGCCATTGGCGCCATCGCCAATGATGGCATGCTCATGCGCCCGCGCCTCATCCGCGCCATGCGCGATCGTGACGGCCAGGTCATGGAGCAGCCCGCGCCGCAGCTCGTGCGCCGCGTCGTCTCTGCCGAGGTCGCGCGACAGACCGCCTGGGCCATGAGCCTCGTCACCACTAAGAATGGTACCGCCCGTCAGGCCGCGCTGGAGCACTTCACCGTCGCGGGCAAGACCGGCACCGCGCAGAAGGTCAACCCCAAGACGCGCCGCTATGACGCGCGCATGTGGGTCGCCAGCTTCGTCGGCTTCTTCCCCGCCGAGCGCCCTGAGCTCGTCATCGCCGTCATGATTGATGAGCCGCATCGCTCTCACTACGGCGGCGTCGTCGCCGCGCCCGCGTTCAAGAAGATCGCGCAGGCCTCCATCCAAGCCCTCGGCCTGTTGCCCCTGCCCGAGTCGGAGCGCTTTGATCTCAGCCTCTACTCCGGCGAGCTGCCCGCCCCTGATGCCGCGCCCGGTGTGGCGCCTAAGCCCGCGCCCTTGCCCATGGCGCAGGCGCTGCTGGAGCGCGTCGCACCTGAGGTCGTCGACGCCGTGAGCGACGTCGCCACCTCCGAGCCCCCGCTCGACGCGCCAGCCATGCCCGATCTGGCAGGCCTCACCTCGCGCCAAGCTCTGCTGCGCGCGCGCGCGCTCGGCCTCACGCCGCAGCTCTCAGGTTGGGGGCGCGTCATCGCCCAGAGCCCGCTGCCCGGTGAGCCGATCGTCGAGGGCGCCACCCTCGCGTTGACCTTGTCACCGGCCACCGAGCGTGGCCTCGTCGCGGAGGAGCCCGCCTCCGGCGCCTCCTCGAACTGACGCTTGACGCGCCGCGCGCGGCGCTTGTGGAGCACGCACCTCATGCGCCTGATGGATCTCCTGGCTCAGACGCCCGGCGCGCGCTTGGCGCGACCGAGCGCCCTCGATCCCAACCCCACCATCACGCACGTCACCTTTGACAGCCGACTGGCGCGCCCTGGCGCGCTGTTCGTCGCCCTGCGCGGCGCGCGCGCTGATGGTCACGCTTACCTCGCTCAGGTCGCAAGCCACGGCGCCAGCGCCATCCTCATCGCCCGCGATGTCTGCGATGAGGATGGCGCGCTCGACCCGCTCCCCGACACCCTCGCCATCGCCTGCGTCGAGGACACCCGCGCCGCGCTCGCGCCGCTGGCCGCCGCCTTCTTCGACCACCCAGGCCGCGACCTCAGCGTCGTGGGCGTCACTGGCACCAACGGCAAGACCACCACCACCTTCTTGTTAGAGGCGATCCTGTCGCAGCTCGGCCACAAGGTCGGCGTCATCGGCACCGTCAACTACCGCTGGCCTGGCACCGTCGAGGACGCCCCCAACACCACCCCTGAGAGCCTGGTGTTGCAACACCTGCTCGCCAGGATGCGCGATGATGGCGTCGACACCGTCTTGCTTGAGGTCTCAAGCCACGGCCTCGCCACACACCGCCTCGACGCGCTGCCCTTTGACGTGGCCCTCTTCACCAACCTCACCCAAGATCACCTCGACTTCCACCACACCATGGACGCCTACCGCGACGCCAAGGCGTCGCTGTTCACCGAGCGGCTGCCGTGGAGCGCGTCGGTGGGCAAGTCGCCCGTGGCGATCCTCAACCTCGACGACCCGGAGGGCCGCCGCCTGAGCGGGCTTGTGATGGGTATCCCCGCGCTTCGCAGCATCGGCGTCGGCCTCCACGCGCCCGACGCCGCGTGGCGCGCGGTGGGCCTCACGCACGATCGCGCGGGCGCGCACCTCACCCTGCAAGAGCCCCTCACCCATGACGCGTGGCCCACGCGCGCGCCGCTTCCTGGCGCGCACAACGCCCTCAACGCGCTGCAAGCGATGGTCGCCGCCATCACCCTAGGTCACCCCCCCGAGTCCGTCGCCGCCGTGCTCATGCAGGCGCCCGGCGTCGCCGGGCGCCTGGAGCGTGTGGACGCGCCCGAGGGCGCGCCCGCCATCTTCATCGACTATGCCCACTCCCCCGACGCGCTCGCCCGCGCCCTCGACACCCTGCGCCCGCTGGCCGATGCCCAAGGCGGCAGGCTGTGGTGCGTCTTCGGCTGCGGCGGCGAGCGCGATCGCGCCAAGCGCCCCATCATGGGCGACATCGCCCAGGCGCGCGCCTCGCGCCTGGTGCTCACCTCCGATAACCCGCGCGGTGAGGCGCCTGAGGCCATCATCGACGCGATCCTCACTGGCCTCCCAGACGCGCGCAAGCGCGCGCCCATCACACGCGTGGCGCCCGAGCGCGGCCTCGCCATCGACCTGGCGATCACGCTGGCCGCTGGCGAGGATGTCATCCTCATCGCGGGCAAGGGTCACGAGGACTACCAAGAAGTCGCAGGCGTCAGGCGCCCCTTCAGCGATCGTGAGCGAGCCGCCGAGGCGGCCCGCGCGCGTGATGTCACGACGCTCTCTCGCTGGGATCTGGAGCGCGCGCGCGCCGCCTGCGGCGGCTCGCTGCGGCGCGCCACAGGCGCGCCGCAGCCTGCAACTGACGCAGCCGAGCGGGGCTGGTCCGGACGCGTCGTCACCGACAGCCGACAGGTGCGCGAAGGCGACCTGTTCGTCGCCCTCGTGGGCGATCGCTTCGACGCCCACGACTTCTTACCCCAGGTCGAGCGCGCGGGCGCCGCAGCCGCCGTGGTGCAACACACCCACACCGCCCCCGACGCGCTCCCCTGCATCATCGTCCCCGACACGCTGACCGCTCTCCAAGCCCTCGGCGCCGCGATCTGGCACAGCGCACAACCTCACACCATCGCGCTCACAGGCTCCAACGGCAAGACCACCACCAAGGAGCTGCTGCGCGCGCTGTGGGCAGGGCAGGGCGCCGTGCACGCCACCACGGGCAACCTCAACAATCACATCGGCCTGCCGCTCACCTTGTGCGCGCTGCCCGCGCGCGCCAACATCGCCGCGCTGGAGCTGGGCGCGAGCAAGCCCCATGACATCGCCGAGCTGATCGCGCTCGCGCCCGCCACCGTGCGCCTCATCACCTCCATCGGCTATGCGCACACCGAGACGATGGGCGGCGATCTGGACGGCGTGCGTCGCGTCAAAGCTGAGCTGTTCAACGACGCCACCGCGCAGACCATCGCCATCGTGCCTCACCATGAGCGCGACGCGCTCATCCCCCCAAACTTCCCCGGACAGGTTTGGACCTTTGGCCCCGAGGAGGGCGCCGATGTGCGCGTGGTCGAGGCGCGCGTCACCGATGCGGCCATCACCCAGGTCACGCTCGCCCACCGCGACCAGCGCTGGACGCTCTCACTGCCGCTGATTGGCGCACACCACGCCTCCAACCTCGCGGGCGCCTGGGCCACGCTGTGCGCCTGCGACGCGCTGCCCGCGCCTGATGAGATCGCTGATTGCCTGCGCGCGGTGCGCGTGCCTGGAGGACGCTGGCGCGCGGTGGAGGTCGGCGAGCTGCTCTTCTTGGATGACGCGTATAATGCGAACCCGTCGAGCGTGCGCGCGTCGTTTGAGGCGTTCTTGGCCTGGCAAGCCGCGCTCGCTCGCCCTGGCAAGCGCGTCGCCGTGCTGGGGCCCATGTTAGAGCTTGGCCCTGATGAGAAAAACTGGCACATCACGACCTTTCGCGCTATGACAGAGGCGGCTGACCTGTCAGTCGCGATCGCCATGGGCCCTCTGGCGGCCGAGCTGGTCGAGGCCGCGCGCGACAGCGCGCACCCCGCGCTCACGCTCATCGCCGCTCAGGACCACGCCCAAGTGGCTCAAGCGCTCTTGGCCTTGGGCCCGGCGATCGTGCTCTTAAAGGCCAGCCGGGGCGCGCGCTTGGAGCGCGTCATCGACATCGTCCAGGATGGACAGGGGAGGGGTCGCGCACAGTGAGCGTCATCTGGGGTGGCGCAGCGTGACCCGTCACAAGCGCCGCTCGTCTGATCGTCGATCCCGACGGCGGCGCTCCCCGCTGACTCACCATGACGGTGAGTCGCTTAAGCCAAGGATCGCGCCGCTGGTGTCGCCATGCTGTTCAAGCTGTTCTTCCTGCTCAAAGACGTCTTCACCCCGCTCAACATCTTCCGCTATGTGAGCTTTCGGGTGATCGCCGCGATGATCACCTCCCTGGTCATCTGCTTCTTCCTCTACCCCTGGTTCATCCGCAAACTCCAGGCGCGTCAGATCGGCCAGGTCATCCGCGAGTCTGGTCCGCAGTCGCACCTCAGCAAGAAGGGCACCCCCACCATGGGCGGCGTCCTCATGCTGCTGTCAGTCGTCGTCTCGACCTTGCTGTGGGCTGACATCTCCAACCCCTACGTCGTGCTCGTGCTGCTGCTCACCGTCGTCTTCGGCGTCGTCGGCTTCGTCGATGACGCCATGAAGCTGCGCGAGGGCTCCTCCGCAGGACTGAGCGGCAAGCTGCGCCTGCTCATCGAGTTTGGCGCCTCCGGCATCCTCATGTACTTCTTGCTCACCCATGAGGCCTTCGGCTACTCCACCCAGCTCTTCTTGCCCTTCGTCAGCACCGAGAAGTTCAGCCTCTCACTGCCCATCTGGGCTTACATCCCGATGATGACCTTCATCATCGTCGGCACAGGCAACGCGGTGAACCTCACCGACGGCCTCGACGGCCTCGCCATCGGCCCTGTCATCGTCGCCGCGGGCACCTTCCTGATCCTCGCCTACGGCTCCGCCACGGTCCTCAACTATGAGGAGCTGGTCAACGGCGTCAAGGTCATGCACACCTTCGACGTCGCCCGCTACCTCATGATCCCCAAGGTCCCCGGCGTCCAAGAACTCGCCATCTTCTGCGCCGCCATCATCGGCTCAGGCATCGGCTTCTTGTGGTATAATACTTACCCGGCGCAGGTCTTCATGGGGGATGTGGGCAGCCTCTCACTGGGCGGCGCGCTCGGCACGATGGCTGTCGTCACCAAGCACGAGCTGCTCTCCTCCATCATCTTCGGCATCTTCTTATTGGAGGCCGTCAGCGTCATCACGCAGACCATCAGCTTCAAGCTCACCGGCAAGCGCATCTTCCGCATGGCCCCGATCCATCACCACTATGAGCTCAAGGGCTGGCCTGAGCCCAAGGTCATCGTCCGCTTCTGGATCATCGCTATCATGCTCGCGCTCATCGCGCTCGCCTCGCTCAAGATCCGCTAAAGCCACCGTCAAGCACGCTCACGGGCGCAAGGATGCGCCCCCACGCGACGCCATGGAACAAGGCAAACGCTATGACCCTCGACGTCCTCGCCACGCTCGCTGAGAACACCCGCGACCACATCGTCGCGCAGGTCCGCCGTCAACGCCCCTGGGACGCATGGCTGCTCGTCATCGTCCTCAGCCTCGTCGGCCTCGGCTTCGTCATGCTCTACTCTTCCAGCGCCGTCATGGCCTCCCAGAAGCTCGGCAGCCCGACCTATCTGGTGACCAACCAATTGCAAAAGTTCGCGCTCGGCGTGATGCTCTTGTTCTTGGGCCTCAAGCTCGACTACCGCTGGTATAAGCGCCTCATCTACCCCATCTTCTTGGTCGCCGTCATCAGCCTCATCCTCGTCGCCATCCCCGGCATCGGCGTCGTCCAGAACGGCGCCAGGCGCTGGTTTAGCCTCGGCGGTATGAGCTTCCAGCCCGCCGAGATCGCCAAGATCGCCGCCGTCATGTACCTCGCCTATTCTGTCGAGAAGAAGGGCGCCCGCATGGCGGGCTTCATGTCCGGCGTCGTCCCGCACGCCCTCATGATCGGCGGCCTCGTCGGCCTGCTCATGCTCCAGCCCGACTTCGGCTCCTCCATGATCCTCATCGTCTTGATGTCCCTCATGGTCTTCGTCAGCGGCACCCGCTGGCGTAACATCCTCGCCGTGCTCGCGAGCGTCGCTACCTTCGCGGGCCTCGCCATCCTCGCTCAGCCTTACCGCGTCAAGCGCGTCCTCGCCTTCCTCGACCCCTGGGCCTCGCGCCAGACCACGGGCTACCAGATCAGCGAGTCGCTCATCGCCATCGGCTCCGGCGGCTTGAGCGGCAAAGGGTTAGGCAACGGCACCGGCAAGCTCGGCTACGTGCCCGAGCTGTGGAACGACTTCATCGGCACCATCATCGCTGAGGAGCTTGGCTTGTTCGGCGTCCTGCTCGTGGTCGGCCTGTTCGCCGCCCTCATCTGGCGCGGCCTGCGCATCGCGCTCAGCTGCGATGACCAGTTTGGCGCTTATCTGGCTTTTGGCCTCACCGCCTTGTTCGGCATCCAAGCCAGCGCCAACCTCTGCGTCGTCACCGGCCTGTTGCCCAACAAGGGCCTCACGCTGCCATTCGTCAGCTTCGGCGGCTCCTCGCTCATCATCGCCCTGTTCGCCATCGGCATCCTGCTCAACATCTCGCGCAACGCCCCCGACGGCTGGGCGCTGGAGCTGGAGCAGCGCAAGCGCATGCGTGATATCGGACGCCGCGCGCGCCGCGCCGCTGGCGACTGAAGCCGCCTCTCCAGATTAACGCGCTGACCTCGACGCGACCGCCTAGGCGGTCGCGTCTGCGCTTTGAGCCAGCTCGATGCGACGCCAGAGCACCCCCAAGACCAGCCTAGCTCAAGCGATGCGACGCCCTCGCGCAGAGGCATCGCTCACACACAACCTCCCCATCCGTGCATCGCAGCACCGCATCACAAGCGGCGATCGCTGAAGTTAGGCCCTCACGCGCGCCCGCAACGGGCGCGCTCGCGCCCCGTCAGAACGTGTTGCGGATGGCCTCACGCACCACCGTGTCAGGCGTCTTGGGCTTGGCGGCGTCGGCGCTCGCGTCATCATCTTCGGGCGCGGGCGCGATGTTCAGCGGCGTCACCAGCGGGCGCAGCGCAGGGCGCGGGGTCGTCGCGGGGCGACGCACCACGGGGCGCTGCCGCTGCGCCTGGGCCGCGATCTGCGCCGCCTGAAACGCGCCTTGCGCGATCGCGTCCTCGCTCGCCGTAGCGCGCAGCAGCTCCTCTTGCGCGCTGCGGATGGCCTCCGCGCTCACCCGCTCACTCTCCACCACCGCCGCCGTCGCCACGGGCCGGCTCGGACGCTCCGGCTTGAGCCAGTGCATCAAGACGCTCAGCGCGAGGGTCGACACCGCGGCCAACAAGAACATCGCCACGCGCCGCGACCGGGTGCGAAACAGCGAGGTGCCCGCGCGCGTGGCGCGCGCGCTCAGCCGCGACAGCCCCGTAGGGCGCGCGGGCTCCGCGCGCTGCTGCTTGAACCAGCGCAGCAGCCCCTTGGGGCCAATCTCCTGCGCGGGGATCGTGTCGCTGTGGTCAAGCGCGAGCGACTGAGCATAGATCGCTTGGAGCTGGTCGGCCACCTCGTCAAGCGCCTGCGGACGCGCGCTCGGCTCCTTGTTCAGCATCGACAAGATGAGCGCGTCCAGCTCGGGTGGCAGGCTCGTCAGCCCCGGCAATGTCGCCAGCGCGCGCGGCTTCTCGTGCATGTGCTTGACCGCATGCCCCAAGTGCGAGTCCGACTGAAAGGGCAGGGTGCCGCTGATCAGCTCATAGAGGATCAGCCCCATCGTGTAGATGTCGGACGTGTGCTTGACCCGCGCACCGCGCGCTTGCTCTGGGCTCATATAGGCGGGGGTGCCCCAGATCGTGCTCGTGTGCGTCAGCGTCTGCTGATCGATCTGCTTGGCGATGCCAAAGTCAATGAGCTTGGGCGTCTCGCCCGACGCGCTCATCGCCAGATAGATGTTCTCAGGCTTCAAGTCCCGATGGATCACCCCATCTTCATGCGCCCTCGCCAAGACGCGGCAGATCGGGATCATCACCTCGAAGAGCTCGCGCCAGCTCAAGAACCGCTTGCTCAGACGCTCCGACAAGCTCTCCCCATGCAAAAGCTCCATCACCATGAAGAAGCTTCCATCATCCAGCTGCCCGAAGTCGAACAGGCTGACCGCGTTGGGGTGGTCCAAGCTCGCCACTACCCGCGCCTCGTGCATGAACCTGCGCCGCGCCAGCTCATCGCGCAGGTACGTCGCCTTGAGCACCTTGATCGCGAATCGCCCGCCGCGCTCATCCGAGGCCCGATAGATCATCCCCATGCCGCCCTCACCGATCCTGTCCAGGATGCGGTATTGGCCGTCGAGCAGCTGGCCGATCAGCGGATCATCGCGCTCATTGAGGCTGATATCGATCAGCTTCGCCCCGTCATGGGGGCAAAACCGCGCGCTCGTGATGAGCGTGTGCCCGCAGTGCCAGCACGTCTTCTCCCGCGCCGCTGGCTCGGCCAGCAGCTCAGGCGACGCGCTCGGGGTTGTCTCAGTGATCTCCATCAATCGCCTGGGCTCGCGGGTGGCGAGGCGCACCTCTCGCGCCTTGCCAGGGCGCGCGCTCAAGTCTCAGCACCTGCGCGCCTTGTGCCAGCGCCATCACGCGCGCTCACCTACATCTTCTGCTGCGTCGCACGCGCAAGACATGTCCTAGATGCTAGTGTAGTCCTTCACGGCGTCGTCGCAAAGCATGTTAGCTCCCCTCGCCGCCCACGCTTTGGTGGACATAGCTACCCAAGCCGCCCTGTCTCTCCTATACTCGCCATCCTCGCCCCCAGGGCGATCCTCGCGCGCGCCAGCCTCGCGCTGGCGTCTCACGCATCACCACGAGCTTGGCGCGACCGCGCCCCGCTGCGCCTTCGCCCAAGGGATTTATGCGAGCGCGAACGCCACTGCCATCGGCAGCGCTAGCCTCATCTTCGCCTCTGCGCGCCGCGCTCGCCATCACCCTCGCCACCTGGCTCACGGCCCCAGGCGCTTACGCTCAAGCTCAAGCGCCATCGACCCGCCAGGTCGAGGCGCACGCCCTCGCGAGCGCTGAGGCCGTCGCCCTGTCAGCCACCCGCAGCGCCATCATCCACATGATGCGCGGGCGGCGCGCCATCGCGCAAGACGCCGTCACCGAGGGCGTCGTGAGCGCCGCTGACCTCGGCGCTGGCGCCGCCGATGGCGCCGCCCGATCCTTAAAGATCGTCGATCGCTCCCTCCTCGCCGCCCTCGACGTCGAGATCGCCCGCATGGATCGCGCCGCCGCTGAGCCCCAAT
>CAYXWB010000202.1:0-9417 GCA_964468515.1 uncultured Bradymonadales bacterium
GGCGGGGGCAGGATTTGAACCTGCGACCTTCGGGTTATGAGCCCGACGAGCTACCGGACTGCTCCACCCCGCGCCAAGCGGTGTTGACCTCTGCCGTCCCCGGCGGCGTCAACGTGAGGTGGATATTAGCGATTAGAGGGGGCGTGTCAACGACATTCTAAGAAAAGATTTCAGTGTCATCAAAACTTTATAAGATGCCACTACTTGCGAGGGCCGCGCGAGCCGCCAGCGCGGGGACCGCTGGCAGGTTTGTTGCTTTGGCGAGCGCCTTGAGGCTTCTGGCGCGTGCCTTGGCCTTGTTGCTGAGGGCGCTGGGCTTGGGCGCCTTGAGGCTTGTCACCGCGCGGGCGGTCATGGGGCTGGGGCCGCTCACCACGGGGACGGTCGTTGGACTGAGGGCGCTCATCGCGCTGCGGACGATCGCTGCGCGGGCGGTCATTGGACTGCGGGCGCTCGCCACGCTGGGGACGCTCACCGTAGGTGTGGCCTTGGGGCTTGGCGCTTGAGGGGCGGCCATCGCGCTGAGGCTTGCCACCTTGCGCGCGCTCGTCACTCTGCGGGTGCGCGCTCTGAGGCTTGGCCTTGGATTTGGCGCGCGCGGCAGCGGCGGCGGCGCGACCGCCGCCGACGGAGCGGGCGCGGGGCTTGTCACCGTCGCGCTCGCGCTCTTGGGCCTCGCGCTTGAGCTGACGCTTGGAGGGGATAGCGGCCTCGGGGGCCTCCGTCTCCATGTCCTCATAGATGGACAACACCTCATTGAGCGCGAGCGAGCGGTAGGTGCCTGAGCGCAACCCCTCAATGGACAGCGGGCCGATGCCGATGCGGCGCAGCTTCATGACGGGGTGGCCGATGGCGTCAAACATGCGGCGGATCTGGCGGTTTCGGCCCTCCGTGATGATGACCTCAAGCCAAGTGTTGCGCTCAATCCGGGTGACGCTGACGTGCGCGGGCAGGGTGACCTCACCCTCACCGATGTCGAGGCCAGCGCGCAGCTGCTCAAGCAGGGGGCTGTCCTCGGCCAAGACGCCTTGGATCTTGACGGCGTAGCGCTTGGTGAGGTGCTGGCTGGGGTGGGTGAGCAGGTTGGTGAGCTTGCCATCATTGGTGAGCAAGATCAGCCCCTCGCTGTTCCAGTCGAGGCGCCCCACGGGCCAGACGCGCGGCAGCCTGGGCGGCAGCAGGTCGGTGATGACGGGGCGGCCCTCAGGATCATGCAGCGAGGTGATGTAGCCTTGAGGCTTATTGAGCAGCAAGTAGACGTGCGACTCGGGCGGCACGACGAGCTTGCCGTCGACCTCGATCTTGTCGACGAGCGGGTCGATCTTGGTGCCGAGCAGACGACAGATGGTGTTGTTGACCTTGACGCGGCCTTCCAGCATCCACTCTTCGGCGGTGCGGCGGCTGCAGAGGCCTGCTTGCGAGAGATATTTTTGAACGCGGATATCAGACATGAGGCTCCTGAGCTCCCTGAGCTGGCGCGCGGACAGCGGCGCCGGGGGTCGTGCCGCCTCACGGCGGCCTAAGAGAACAGCGTCACGCGCGCGCTTATGCGCGGGGGTGATGCTCTTGATGAATCTTCTTGAGCCTGGCGCTCGCGACGTGCGTGTAGATCTGCGTGGTGCTCACGTCGGCGTGTCCGAGCAGGGTCTGGACGATGCGCAGGTCCATGCCTCGCTCCAACATATGGGTAGCGAAGCTGTGGCGTAACTTGTGCGGCGTGACGCGCGCTTCGTCAATCCCTACTTGCATGGCATAGCGCTTGATATTCTTCCAGAAGGCCTGTCGTGTCATGGCGCTGCCGCGTCGGGTGACGAACACATAGGTCGTCGATCCCGCGCCGCCGTGCTTCTCAAGCAGCATCGCGCGCGTCTCCCCTAAGTACTCCGTGAGCGAATCGGTGGCATACTCGCCAAACGGGATGATGCGCTGCTTGCTGCCCTTGCCGGTGATGAGCAGGGTGCCTTGGCGCATGTCCAGCTCGCGCAGGCGCAGCTCCACCAGCTCGCTGACGCGCAGGCCCGTGTCGTACATCAGCTCTAGCATCGCCCAGTCGCGGTGTCCCTCTAAGGTGTCGCGATCGGGCGCCTCGATGAGCGACTCGACCTCCTCCAGCGAGAGCACGCGTGGGATGCGGCTGCCGTAGCGCGGCGTGTCCACGAGCACGGCAGGATCCTTCTGGATGATGTCATTGGCGCGCAGGTAGCGGAACAGGCCGCGCGCGGCCGAGGTCTTGCGCGCGATGGTGCGGGGGTTGATCTGCGCGTCGCGCTGCGCCTTGAGGAACAGGCTCAAGTGATGATGGTCGATGGTGGTGACGTCGCCATCGACGCCCGCCTCCACCAAGACCTCCACCAGCTGCTTGAGGTCGCGTGCGTAGGCGTCGATGGTGTTTGGCGAGAGGTTGCGCTCGACGTGGAGGTAGATGAGGTATTGCTCTAGGGCGTCTTGCAGGATCATACGGGGCCTCCTGGCGCGTGTGTGGGGTCAGCGGTGATGTCCTCCAGGATGTCAGCGCAGACGCGATCCAGGCGCGCGCCCTCGATCTTGCCGCCGCGCAGGGCGTCCTCGACGTAGAAGACATCGACGGCCTTGTTGCCTTGGCTGTCGACCTTGGAGAAGCGGGTGGCGAGGCCGTGGGCGTGGAGCACAGTAGCGATGCGATAGAGCAGGCTGGGGCGATCGGCCGCCTTGACCTCCAGGATGGTGAGGTCATCGCTGGCCTCTTGATCGATCACGATCTCACACGGCACGCTGGGTGCGGGGCGAGGGGCGAGGCGCTGTGCGGCGAGCCTGCGGTTGAGCAGGGCGTCGACGTCGAGGGTGCCTGCGAGGGCGCCGGTGAGCACGTGGACGAGCTCATCAAGGCGGCGCGCGTCGGGCTCAGGCGGCGCGGGCGCGCCGGGCTGGTGCTGTGCTTGGGGCATGACGCGGAACAGGTCGAGGATGTGACCGCTGGCGGTGGTGATGATCTCGGCGGTGAGGATGTCGAGGCCGCACGCGCTCAGCGCGCCAGCCATCATGGCGAGCGCGCCCGGGCGATCGGGGCAGGAGACGATCACCTCGGTGATGCCAAGCTCAGACAAGCGCGTCCAGCGAGCCACCGGGGCGTCAAGGCGCAGGCTCTGCGCGTAGACGAGCAGCTGCCTGGCGAGCGCGTCGAGCTGACAGGTGGCGGCGTGCGTGGCGGGCACATCACGCAAGAACTCCTCGACGCGCGCTTGGGCTGAGGCGGCGTCTGGATCTTCTGCCTCTGGCGTGAGCAGCTCACGCAGCGCCGCGCGGCGCGCGACGACCTGCGCGCGCTGCTGCGTCCAAGCGGACTCACCGCGCTCGATCACGGCGCGCAGGCGGTGATGCAGCTGGGTTAACAGCTGCGCGGTCCAGTCGGTCATGACCTGGGGGCCGACGGTGGTGATATCGCAGAAGGTCAGCGCGGTGAGCAGATCGAGGGCCTCGACGGTGCGAATGCGCGCGGCCAAGTCGCGCAGCACGCGCCGATCGGAGATGTCACGGCGGCGCGCGGTGTGGCTCAGGCACAGGTGCTCGCGGACCAAGAACGCCAGCTCCTCGCGCGCGCCCTCATCAAGCCCTAAGCGTCGTCCAAGCTCGGGGATCATGGCGGCGCCGATGCGGCTGTGATCGCCGCCGCGATTTTTGCCCACGTCATGAAACAGCGCGGCCCACAACAGCAGCTCAGGCTGCGGGATCTGGGCCGCGATCTGGCGGAACATCGGCCAACGGTCGGCGGCCACATCGGGGGCGCCGCTGAGCAGGCGTCTGGCGCGCTCAAGGCACAGCAGGGTGTGGGTGTCAGTGGTGTAGACGTGGTAGGTGTCGTGGTGGACGTGGCACAGCAGGGGAGACAGCTCAGGCAAGGCGGCGGTGAGCACGCCGAGCGCGAGCAAGCGCTCGCTGGAGCGCGCGTCTTGGTGCAGCGGCAACAAGAGCGCGTGCAAGCCTCGGCGCACCTCCAGGCTGTCACGCGTGGCGTCATCCCAGCGCTCACAGGCGCGCAGGATCTCGGCCTCCAGCGCGGGGGCGAGCTCCAGATCGTGATCGCGGGCGATGGCGAGCGCGCTGAAGACCTCGCTGGGGGTGAGCGGGTCGGTGGCGTCGCGGGCGAGCAAGGGGCCTGTGACGACGAGCTGACCTGGGCCGGTCATGGGGCGTGGCGCGGGGAGGTGGGCGGCCCACTGGCGAAGCGCGCGAAGCGCGGTCTGACTTAAGCCGCGCGCGTGGGAGTAGTGCGCGCGCATGAGCGACTCAATGGCGGTGCGCGCGGCAAGATCGTGATCGGAGGACTGGCCCGCGATGGCGAGCTGATCGGGGAAGTTGAGGCGATCGTGCTTGCGGCCGTGGCGCGCGTGCAAGGCTTGGCGCACGCCGAGCATCCAGCTCAGGTGCGCGCGCAGCAGGCTGCGCTGGCCCTCATCCCAGCCGGGGGCGTCGGCGGCGGGCTGCTCCCCGAGCAGCGTGATGTCCCAGCGCGCTGTGGCGGCCCAGCACAGCGCCTGCGCGTCGCGCATGCCGCCGACGCCCGCCTTGACGTCGGGCTCAAGCAGATAGACGGTCTGGCCGTGCTGGCTGTGACGCGCTCGCATGCCATCAAGCAGCGCCTGACAGAAGCGTCGCCCGTCATCATCGGCGCGAAGGAACGCGGCGGCGCGCGCGGCGTGATCTTGGCCCACGCCGTCAAGCGCGCCCAAGGGGCGCGCGTCAAGCAGCGCGATGGGGGTGCGCGGATCGCGCGACAGCTCCGCCACGCTCTGGGCCTCGGTGCGCACGACGTGGCTGAGCTTGAGGCGCGCGTGGCGACACCACGCCATCCAGCGCTCGACGGCCAGCGTGGCGCTGGGATCGTCGAGCCAGGCGGGATCAAGGACCTCGACCAGCACGTCGAGATCGCTGTAAAAGGAGAGCAGGCGGCGGCCATAGCTGCCGAGCGCGTGCAGGCGACAGGGCGCATCGGGCGCGCACTCGCGCCAAAGCAGCGTGAGCCAGTCATCGGTGAGCGCGGTCAGGGCGCTTGCGCGGGCCAGCGGATCGCCGATATCGGGGCGCGTGGCCTCATCCATCAGCGCTTGACGCTTGTGCGCAAAGCGCGCATGAGCGTCAGCGGCGGCGCGCGTCATGTCGAGCAGATCATGCATGGTCGGGTCGCCTCCCTGGCGACATCCGCCTACTCTAACACAGCCTCCCTCGCGCGACACCTCGCGCCAGCGCGCGGTGCCGATCTTGCCCCAGGAGCCTCCCGATGATGAGCGACGCTGAGCCGACCCCTCTCCCCATGATCAGCGACGCGCTGGCGCGCGTCTGCGGCACGCTCAAGGACAGCCCCGAAGACTTTGAGGTCGAGGAGGTGCCCGCCTATGAGCCGTGTGGCGAGGGGGAGCACCTCTATTTATGGGTGCAGAAGCGCGACATGACGGGGCCGAACATGGTCAAGCTGCTGGCGCGTCACTTGGGCGTGCGAGAGCAAGACTTGGGGGTGGCGGGGATCAAGGATCGGCGCGCGGTCACGCGCCAGTGGGTGAGCGCGCATGGCGTAGCACGACCTGCTGAGGCGCTGGTGGGGCCGGTCAACACAAGCCTCACGATCTTGAGCGCGTCGCGCCATCGCAACAAGCTGCGTCGGGGGCATCTGCGCGGCAACCGCTTCACGCTCACGCTGCGTCAGGTGACGCCTGACGATGAGGCGACGCTGCGCGCGCGCCTTGACGCCAAGTTCGCGCTGCTGATGCGCGAGGGGATCGCCAACTATTATGGTGATCAGAGGTTTGGGCGAGGCGGCTCGACGCTCGCGCTGGGGTTAGGTTTGTTGCGCGATGAGGAGCAGGCCAAGCGCCAAGTGTCGCGCAACCCGAGCTTGCGCCGCCTCGCGCTCAACTCTGTGCAGAGCGAGGGGTTTAACCTGGCGCTGGCCGCGCGGCTGGCGCGAGGGCCGCTGCAAGTCGAGGCGGGTGATATCGTGCAGCGTCGTGACTCGGGCGGCATGTTCGTGGTGAGCGAGGCCGACTTAGCCGAGACGCGCGAGCGCATGGCGCGCGGTGAGGTGGTGCTGACGGGGCCAATGCTCGGGCCTAAGATGCTGCAACCGCAGGGGTTAGCCGCTGAGCGAGAGGCGCAAGCGCTCGCGAGCTTGGGCGCGAGCGCCCAAGACTTCGCCCCCTTTGGCGCGCTGGCTGAGGGCACGCGTCGGCCGCTGGTGGTGTTCCCTGAGCAGCTGGAGGCGACGCTTGAGCGCGCGTCTGACCAAGGGATGACAGCGCGCATGACTTTCTTTTTGCCCTCTGGCGCTTACGCGACCATCCTGTGTGAGGAGCTAGCGGCGGGCTCGCCTTGACAGCGCGCGCGCCGCGAACTCATATCATCGTGGTGTATTATTTAGAGTGGTTGTTGACGCGAGCCAGCGCGCGCGCGCGTCGGCGCCGTGTGCCAAGCGAGGCGATCTGGTGAGCCTAAACCCTATCCGCGTGATCACGCTGTCTGAGCTCGTGGCGTTGGCCCAAGCGTCGGGGCTCCCCCTCACTTTAGAGCGCGCGCACGCGCTGGTCAGCGCGGGGCTGTTGCGCCCGCTGTCAGCGCGTGGTGAGGACGCGTTCTATCCGTTGCAGCTGCATCTTGTGTCGCGTCACCAGGAGGCCAGCCAGTGCTGGCGCGCGCGCGACGCTGACGCGCCGCAGCGCGCCTGGGCGCACGCGCCACGCGTCGAATCGCTGTACGCGCAAGCGCAGGCGCTGCATGAGGCTGTGGAGGCTTGGCGCGGTGAGGGCGCCTCGTTTGAGGCGCCTGAGCCTGAGGCGCTGCTTGAGGCGTTGAGCGCAGAGGTCGCGCGCGTGAACCCGCTTGGGCCGCTGTCCGAGCTGCTCAGCTGCTTGGATGAGCGCGGTCGCGCGCAGCTCTCGGGGCAAGCTCGCCTCTATGTGGAGCTCGCGGCGATGAGGCGCGGCTTGCAGCAGCTGATCGCGTCGATCACCCCCCAGCCTAGCCCCGTCGCGCCCGTCGCGCCCGTCGCGCCCGTCGCCCAAGCGCCTGACGAGCCGCAGACCGCCTCGTTAGATGCCTTGTCTGAGGCGGAGATCGATGAGGCCATCGACGCCGCGATCGACGCGTCGATCGATGAGGCGTTCGGCCCCGACGCGCTGGATGAGGCGTCTGAGCCTGTGAGCTTGTCCGATGAGGTGATGCGCGAGCTGCGCCAGACGCAGAGCATGGATATGGAGCCCGAGGCGCTGTCTGATGTCGCGGAGATCGACGCTGACAGTGAGGTCGAGCTGATGCTCAATGATCCCATCGTGACGCGGCTTGATGAGCCCTCGCCAGAGGAGGCACCCGAGCCCGAACCCGAGCTTGAGGCTGAGGCTGAGCCTGAGCCGCCAACGCGCCCCTTGATCGCGCTGCCGCCGATGCGCCTCACGCAGCAGCTCTCACCGCTGAGCGCGCGCGTGACCGCGGAGCTGCCTGCGAGCGAGCTTGGTGGGGTGGGCGCGGCCGAAGATGAGGAGGCGGGCCAAGCGCCTGGGGCTGCGTTGAGCGAGGCGCGTGAGGGGGCGAACCCGTTCATGCGCGAGTCGCAGTCGACGGCGCGCACCATCGATCTGGCGCAGCGCCTTGAGGCGCTGCGCCATCTAGACGGCGGCCGCAAGGCGGCCGCGCTCCAAGGGCAGCGCGCGGAGGCGTCCGCGCCGCAGCTCAAGCAGGCATATCAGGTCGATGAAGATGAGGCGCCCTCGACGCAGGAGCTGCCGCGCGCGGCAGAGACGCTCACACAAGAGATGGAGCTTGAGGAGCCCGCGGTGGCGGCGGTGATGTCTGCCCCTGAGGCGCCGAGCCCAACCTCCGCTCAAGCTGATGAGGCGGCGCGCCGCGCGCGCAAGCGCCAGCTCGCTGAGCGCATCCGCGCGCTGAACGCGCAGCGCGAGCAGCACCTCAAGGCGCAGAACTGGAAGGGGCTGGTGGCGCTGTATGAGGAGGGGATCGAGCTGTTCGAGGGCGCGGAGCGTCAGCAGGTGTATCTGACCTTAGCGCGGCTGTACGAGCTGAAGTTAGATGACGCCGCGCGGGCGCTGGATTGTGTGCTGGAGGCGTTTGAGCTGTCGCATGATGAGGAGCAGCAGCGTCGCGTGCTGGGGACGGCGCGTCGCTTGAGCGGCGTGTCAGGCAGCTGGGGGCGCTACCGAGCGTGGCTGGAGGAGCGGGTCGTCGGGGGCGATCCGCTGTGGAGCGCGACGGTGCGAGGCGCGCTGAGCGTGGAGCTCGCGCACGCGATGGCGGCCAGCGGCGACGCTGAGGGCGGCGTGGCGGTCTATCTAGCGCACTTAAAGGCCCAGCGCGCGGCGCAGGTGACGCTGGCGTCATTGGATGAGCTTGAGGTGCTCGCGCGTATGGTGAGCGGACGCGCGCTCATTGAGGCGATGAGCGCCCTGCTCGTGTTACCGCTCTCCCCCGAGGTGCTCACCCACGCGGCAGCGCGCGCGGGTCTAGAGGCGGTCGAGCAGGATGATAACGCGCGAGGCATTGAGCTGTTGCGCCGCGCGTTGTCGCTGTCACCGCAGCATGAGGCAAGCTTCCATGTGCTGGTGTCACTGTATGAGGAGGAGGCGCGCTGGAGCGAGCTGGCGGAGCTGTACGCGTCGCGCGCGGTGCTAGAGGGCGAGTCGGGGCCGTGGGCCGCGCGCATGGAGGAGAGCTTGGGGCGTGAGCTTGAGGCGCCCGATCGCGCGGTGGCTTATTATGAGGAGCGGCTGAGCCAGGCGCCTGATGATCTGGGGGCGCTGCGTCGGCTGATGAGCCTGTATGGGGAGCAGGGGCGCGTGGGCGAGTCGTACGCGCTGCTGAGCCGTCACGCGGAGCGCGTGGCGGGGCAGGGCGTGGTCGAGGCGCAGGTGGTGCGACTGCTCGCGCAGCTGGCGCTGCACCAGCTGGAGGCGCCCGAGGAGGCGGCGCTGCATTATGAGCGCGTGTTATCGCTGGAGGGCCCCTCGCGCGAGGTGTGGGAGGCGCTGGCGAGCGCGCGCATTGGGGCGCGCCAGTGGGGGCCAGCGCTTGAGGCGATCAACGCGCTGGCGTTCTCCTCGGAGCTTGGGCTTGATCATGAGGCGCGCGTGCGCTGGTATATGGAGGGCGCTGAGGTGGCGCAGCGCGCGGGCCTTGACCAAGAGCGCAGGCGCTACTGGGAGCATGTGCTGGCGATCAAGCCTGACCATGCGCAAGCGCAGCGCGCGCTTGCGCAGCCGCCTGGGTAAATCGAATTACCGTCGTCAAAGTGTGAGTGCATGTGCTACATTACGCGCCGACTGTCTTGAGGGACAGCGTCTGAGGTGCGCGAGCGCACAGTGGAGGAGTCTGCGTTGAAGCAATGTCCGTCCTGTCAAAACAAGCTGCATGACAGCATGGCGGTCTGTCCCCACTGTGGTC
>CAYXWB010000203.1:0-7293 GCA_964468515.1 uncultured Bradymonadales bacterium
TGGGCACTATTTTGATCCAAAAGACGAGGGCCGCCACACCGTTTCCGGTGTCGCGGCCCTCGTCAGCCTGTCAGCGCGTCATGTCAGCAAAGCCGAATGAGCGAGTGAGGGATCAGTTACCCTCAGCCTTGCGCTTCTCGGCGTACTCCTTGATGAGGTCGTCCTGGACGTTGCGAGGCACAGGGGCGTACTTCTCGAACTCCATGGAGAACTCGGCCTTGCCCTGCGTGGAGGAGCGAAGGTCGTTGGAGTAGCCGAACATCTCGGCCAGGGGGACCTCAGCGGTGACGGTGACGCTGCCGGTGCGGCTGGCGTTACCGACGATGCTGCCACGGCGCTTGTTGAGGCCGCCGATCACGGAGCCGGTGAACTCCTCGGGGCTCTCGACGACGACGCGCATCACCGGCTCCAGGATGACGGGCGCGCCCTTCATGAAGGACTCGCGGAACGCCATGATGGAGGCGAACTGGAACGCCTGGTCAGACGAGTCGACCGGGTGGAACGCGCCGTCGTTGATGGCGGCGCGAAGGTTCACCACGGGGAACCCGATGAGGCCGCCGCGCTCGATGGCGGTGCGGAAGCCCTTATCACAGGAGGGCTGGTACTCGCGGGGGATGACACCACCGACGATCTTGTTCTCGAAGACGTAGTTCTCGGACCCATCGGTGGGCTCGAAGAAGCCAGCCACGCGAGCATACTGGCCGGTACCGCCGGTCTGCTTCTTGTGGGTGTAGTTGAAGTCGACGCGCTTGGTGATGGCCTCACGGTAGGCGACCTGAGGACGACCGGTGACGACCTCGACCTTGTACTCGCGCTTGATGCGCTCGATGTACACCTCCAAGTGCAGCTCGCCCATGCCGCCAAAGATGGTCTGCCCGCTCTCCTCGTCGCGCTTGACGCGGAAGGTGGGGTCCTCCTTGGTGAAGCGGTTGACCGCCTTGGAGAAGTTCGCGAGGTTGGTCTTGTCCTTGGGCTCGACCGAGATCTCGATGACGGCGTCAGGGACGAACATCGAGGTCATGGTGTAGTTGACGGTGCCATCGGTGAAGGTGTCACCGGAGGCGCAGTCGATGCCGAACAGGGCGACAATATCACCAGCGCGCGCGGACTCAATGTCGTTCATCTCATTGGCGTGCATCTGCACGAGGCGACCGACCTTGTGACGGTTGCGGTTGCTGGCGTTGTGGATGAAGTCGCCCTTGTTGAGCTGCCCTTGATACACGCGGCAATAGGTGAGCTGGCCGTAGCGACCATCCTCAAGCTTGAACGCGAGCATGACGAGCGGCTTGTCGGTCTTGGGCTCAAGCTCGACGGGCGCCTCATTGTTGTCCTGATCCAGGGCCTCGTAGTGCATCTCAAGCGGCGAGGGCAGGTAGTGACCGACGTTGTCGAGCAGGACCTGAACGCCCTTGTTCTTGTAGGCGGAGCCCAAGCACACAGGGGTGAACTTGCGCGTCAGGGCAGCCTTGCGGATGACCTCACGCAGCGCGGACGGGGCGATCGCCTCACCCTCAAGGTAGGCCATGGCGATCTCGTCATCGAAGTCACCGAGCGCCTCCAACAGGATATCGCGCTGCGACTTGGCGATCTCGACGAGGTCGTCAGGGATCGGGGCCTCGATGACCTCCTCCCCGCTGTCGCCCTTGAAGTAGTAGGCCTTCATCTCGACGAGGTCGATCATGCCCTTGTGATCAGCCTCCAAGCCGATGGGGTGCTGGATCATGACGGCGTTGTGACCGAGCTCATCGCGCAGCTGCTGGCAGACGCGAAGCGGGTTGGCGCCAGCGCGGTCGCACTTGTTGACGAACGCGATGCAGGGCACGTTGTAGCGGCGCATCTGACGATCAACGGTGATCGACTGCGACTGCACGCCCGCGACGGAGCACAGCACGAGGATGGCGCCATCGAGCACGCGCAGCGCGCGCTCCACCTCAATGGTGAAGTCCACGTGGCCGGGCGTATCAATGATGTTGATCGCGTAGTCCTTCCAGACGGTGTAGGTCGCCGCCGACTGGATGGTGATGCCCTTCTCGCGCTCAAGATCCATCGAGTCCATCTTGGCGCCGACGCCGTCCTTACCGCGGACCTCGTGGATGGCGTTGATGCGACCCGTGTAGAACAGGATGCGCTCGGTCAGCGTCGTCTTACCCGAGTCAATGTGGGCCGAGATGCCGATATTGCGGACAAACTTGAGGTCTTTCTTTTCGTTGCTCATGCTGTCTAGTCCTACACAGGTCAGTTCTGACCGGACGGGAAGCGCTCGCCGGTCGCAAATGAAGGCAACGCCCCTAGCGAATTCAGGGTGCGATGTCACCTCAAAACGACAAAAGCGCTTGAAATAATCCCAGTTGCTGACGAGCAAACGCTCGCCGGGCAACGCTCCTGGCGCAGTACCACGACGCGCGCCATACGCCAAGCCCCATCTCAGCTTAGGCCCCCGCGTGACCCGGCGCGCCGGGTCACACGAGCCGCTCACTGGGCCGCTTGGGCGGCCTCAGCGAGCTTAGCGTTGATCGCCGCCAAGCTCGCGCCCGTCGCCACGCTCCAGCCGCGCCCCATCAGACGATCGGAGGTAGGCTGAGCCAGATAGCTGGCGAGCGCCGGCGAGATCGTGGTATGCGGGGCCAGCGCCTCGGGCACCGCGTCAGCCTCTACGCTCGCAGACACCGTGTAGGAGCTCCAGGCGCCATCGCTGCACGCGTAACAGGAGGGCATGGTGAACTGATAGGTCATGCTCACCGCTTGGCCTGAGACGCGCGGGGCGAGCATCGTCAGCTCCAGCTTCTCGGGGGCGCGGTCTTCCTCATCCAGCGCGTCAGACTGCGCCAAGAGCTTCGCGGCTTGGGGCGCTTGCACCGCATAGAGCTTGGCGCGCTCGGCCTCGCTCAAGAGCTGCACGGGCTGGCCCGTGCGCACGTCGATCACGGCGAAGTCTTGGCCGCTGTTGCCATGCGCTGCGCCGCAGGCGTAGCGATACAAGCTGCCGTGCACGAACAGGTAAGGCCCCACCTGCGCCATCGGCCACAGCGCCTCATCATAATCGCCAGCGTTGTCCTCTGGCGAGGGCTCATCAAAGAGGTTCAAGGTGGTGAGCTTGGCCTTGTCCAGCGTGGCGAGCTGCAAGCCGGGGCGGCTCACCTCGACCTGCTCGCCAAGCGTGTCATAACACTCGGGCGCGACGTCGGGCGCGGAGCAGTCGGGGCATCTGTAATGAGGCCTGGGGGTGGCGGTGGTGGTGATGGCCCAGACCTGCTCATCGGCCACGACCAGCGCGCCGGGCAGCTCGCCCACGACCTCCAGCTTGCCACCCTGCTCACGCAGCACGCGCGTCACGAGCGCCACGTTGAGCTGCTCGCCATCCTCGCCAGGCACCGAGCTCGCCTCCCACACCAGCTGGAGCGGCTGCGTCGACGCCGCCTGACGCGCCTTCGCGTCTGCTTCATCTGCCGCGCCTTTCGCGCTCGTCGTCTGACATCCCATCGCCCCGATCAGCAGCATCCCTGCGATAAAACGCCTCATCCTCGAAGCCTCCTTGAGCAAGTCATCTTAAACGCTCACGCCTTATGCGTGGGTGTGTTGACCTCATTAACACAGCCGCGCGCCTGGATCATGCCGCAACGCGCGCGCGCGTCGTCACTTCTCGCTGGCGAGCGCGGGTGCTACCCTCCTCGACGCGGCTGATGAGGTGCCGCGCCCGATGTTCACGCCAGACGCTGCGCGCGCGATGCGGGGGAGCTTTGAGCTGCTGGAGCCGCTTGGCCGAGGTGGCATGGGCACCGTCTGGCTCGCGCGTGATGGCGCCGGGCAAGCGGTCGCGATCAAGACCATCACCGCGCCCGATCCCCAGCGGGTGCGTCGGTTTCGCCGCGAGATCGCCACCCTGCGCAGGCTGCGTCATCCCGGCGTGGCGCGCTGGCTTGAGGACGGCCTCGATCAAGACGGCCTGCCGTGGGTCGCGATGCGTCTTGTCCCAGGCCGCCCGCTGACCGCGCTGTGGCGCGCCCAAGGCGCCCCGAGCGCCGCGCTGCACACCACCCAAGCGGCGTCACACTGGACGCAACGCCTCGACGCCCTGCGCCACAGCGGCGCGCTGGCCACCACCGCCCCTGGCCTCGGCGATGACGCGCCGCTGCCACAGCTCGTACGCGCGCGCCACACGCGCTGGCCCGACCCTCAGCTGCAGCACGCGCTCGGCTGGCTCGCCAGGCTATGTGACACCCTCGCGTTTGTGCACGGCGAGGGCGTGGTGCACTGTGATCTGAAGCCTGAGAACATCGTGATCACGCCGCGCGGCTTGCCCGTGCTCGTGGACTTCGGCATCGCGGATCACCTCGGCGCGCGCGTGGAGCGTGAGGCGCTGGAGAGCGCCGGGGAGCCGATAGGCTCCGCGCTCTACATCGCGCCGGAGCAGATCCTGGGGCAACCTGTGGACCCGCGCACGGACCTCTACGCGCTCGGGTGCATCCTGTGCGAGGCGCTCACGGGCGCGACGCCCTTTGACGCGCCCACCGCCTCGCAGCTCTTGGCGATGCACCTGCACGCGCCCGCGCCGCGCGCCCGCGAGCTTGTCGAGGATCTGCCCGAGCCGCTCGACGCCTTGCTGAGCGCGCTCTTGGCCAAGCACCCGCGCGATCGCCCCACGCGCGCGTTGGAGGTCGCAAGCCAGCTCCTCGCCTTCGCGACGATGCCGCCGCCGTGGCGACGCGCGCCTTCACCGCGCCCGCACCTGCATCGCCCCGAGCTTGTGGGCCGCGAGACGCTGCATGAGGAGCTGCGCGAGCACGTCGCGCTGGCCCATCAAGGCAGCGGCCGCGCGCTGCTGATCGGGGGCGAGTCCGGCGTGGGCAAGAGCCACTTGGCGTCGGCGCTGGTGGCCAGCGCGCGGGCGGAGCGGGCGATGGTGCTCAGCGGTCAGGGGCGCGCGCAGCTCGGCGGCGAGGGCGCGCCGATGCATGCGTTTGACCCGCTGCTGCGGGCGATCGCGGACGCGTGCCTCACGGGCGGCCCGTCGCGCACCCGCGCCCTGCTCGATGAGCGCGCCAGCGCGCTCTCACAGGTCGCCCCCTACCTGCTCACGCTGCCTGGCTTGCCCGATCAAGCGCCGCTGCCCGAGGTCAGCGCCGCCCACGCGCGCCGCAGGCTGTTCGAGGCGCTGACCCACACCCTCGACGCGCTCGCCGGAGCACAGCCTGTGCTGCTGGTGCTCGATGATTTGCAGTGGGCGGACGCGCTGTCGCTGGCCTGTCTTGAGCACTTGGTGAGCGTCAGTGAGACGCGCCCCTGGGCGATCCTCGGCCTGTACCGCAGCGAGGCCACCCTCGCCGCGTTGACGCAGCTCATGCGCCGCCCAGGCGTCGTGAGCCTGCGCCTCGATCCGCTCGCTGATGACGACGCCCGCGCCCTCATCGCGCAGTTCTTAGGCGCGCCTCAGGCGCCTGAGCCGCTGGCCAGCGCGCTGCTGCGTCTGGCTGGAGGCAATCCCTATTATATAGGGGAGTACCTGCGCCGCGCGCTGGATGAGGGGCAGCTCACGCTCTTGCCCAGCGGCGCGTGGACGTGGCGCGCGGAGCTGTCCGTGACGCTGGTGCAGCCTGATAGTGTGAGCGCGCTGACACGCGAGCGGCTGAGCAAGCTGTCCCCCCAAGCGCGATATCTCGCCAGCGCCTTGGCGGTGTACGACGCGCCCGCGCCGATCGCGGCGCTCGGCGCGCTCGCGCCTGAGCCCACTGAGCAGGCGCGCTGGGACGCGCTCGACGCGCTCGCGCGCGGCGCCATCGTGACCGAAGCTCCTCCTGGCACGCTGCGCTTCACCCACGAGCGGCTGCGTGAGGCCGCGCTCGCGAGCCTCGATGACCACCAGCGACGCGCGCTGCACGAACGCGTCGCGCGCGATCGCGCGCTGTGGCCAGACGCGCCCGCGCCCGGATGGCGCGGCTATCATCTTCGCCACGCGGGGCTTCACGATGAGGCGCACGCCGCCTTGATGGCAGACGCCCCCATCGCGCTCAAGCGCCACGCCCCACAGCTCGGGGCGCAGCTGTTGACCAGCGCGCTCGATCTTGCGCCCTCCCCGCTCGCCGCCTCGACGCTCGATCAAGGCGCGGCGCTGCTGCGTCGGCTGTGGCGTGCAGGCGCGCAAGCGACCGCGCTGATCCCCGCGCTGCGGGCGCTCTCCGTGGCAGCGCGCGCGCATGAGCTGCCGCTGCGCCGCGCGCAGCTGCTCACGCTCGACGGTGAGCTGGCGCTCGCGTTAGGCGACAACGCGCGGGCGACGCGGCTTTTAGAGGAGGCGCTCGCGCGCGCCGAGCAGCTCGCCAGCGGCGCCTTGCTCATGAGCGCGAGCTTGGCGCTGGCCAACGAGGCGCTGTCACGCGGCGCGCTCGATCTCGCGCGCGAGCGTGCCACGCGAGCGCGCGTCCAAGCCGCGCGCTTGAACGATCTGCCAAGCGAAGCGCGCGCGAGCTGGCGCTTGGGCGAGGTCAGCGCGGCGGGCGGCAGGTTCGTCGAGGCCGACGCCTCACTGTCACACGCGCTGGCTGAGCTGGAGCGTCTGGACGGCACGCGCCATGAGCTGGCGAGCGCGAGCTTGGCGCTGGCGTGCGTGCGCTTGGAGCTTGGCGACGACGCGAGCGCGCGCGCCTTGGCGCAGCGCGCCAGGCGCTGGCATCGCGAGCTTGGCGAACCTCTGGCGGAGGCGCGCGCGCTGTCCATTCAGGCGGCGTCCGAGCTGGAGCGCGGCGATCTCACCCGCGCGAGCCAGCGCGCGGAGCGCGCGCTCGCCATGCTCGACACCTCCCCCTCGCTCGCGCGCGCTGAGGCGCTGCTGACGCTCGCGCGCGTCGCGCGCGAGCAGGATGAGCCCGCGACCGCGCTGCGACGACTCGCGCAAGCGCGGGCGGCTTCGCCGCCCGACGCGCCGCTTTGCTTTAACGCGCTGTTGCAGGTGGTGCGCGCCTCGTTCGCGCCCGCACCCCAGGCCGCGATCAAGCTGCCTCGGGAGCTGCCTGGGCGCTGTCGGGCGCGGCGCGCGCTCCAACAGCGCCGTGAGGTGCCCTGAAGGCGCGCACAACGCGTGCGCTCGCGCTGACGCGGCTGAGTATCGCGACCGCGCTGACGCGCGCTCGCTCTCAACACCTGCGCGACACAACCTCAGCGCGCGAGGGCCTGGCACCCGCGCGGCGCGCGGGGATCAGGCGTCGAGCTGCGCGCGACGCAGCCACAGCGCGCTCATCACCACGCTCACGCTGGAGAGCGCCATCGCGCCTGCCGCCATCGCCGGGGTGAGCCAGCCGA
>CAYXWB010000203.1:7393-9365 GCA_964468515.1 uncultured Bradymonadales bacterium
ACGCGCTCGGCGGGACCGCGCGCATCGCCCGTGACCATCCACACCTCGACGCCGCGCTGGGTGAGCGTGGCGATGACCTCAGCGGCCTCGGGCTTGAGCTGATCGCGCGCCGCGATCCAGCCGCGCACCTCGCCATCACATGACACGCCCACCACGGTCTTGCCCTCAGCCTCAAGCGTCACGACCGCCTCGGGCGGCTCGCCATCGCACACCCAGCCTGGCTTACCGACGCGCCACAGCGCGCCATCAAGCTCACCCTCGACGCCCTCCCCCGCCACGGTGCGAACGCGCGACACCTCGCGCGCGGTCACACCGCGCGCGGTCGCGTGGGCGATGATCGCGGCGGCGATAGGGTGCGCGCCGCCCGACTCCAGCGCGGCCGCCGCGCTCAAGAGCGCGTTGAGGGTTGCATCGTCAGGATCCTCCTGCGCGGGGACACGCACCTCCGTGACGGCCAGCTCACCGCGCGTCAGCGTGCCGGTCTTGTCGAAGATGATGGCGTCGAGCTTGCGCGCGCGCTCCAGCGCGTTGACCTCCCGGATCAGCACGCCCTCGCTCGCCCCTCGCCCCGAGCCGACCATCAGCGCGGTCGGCGTCGCGAGGCCCAGCGCGCACGGGCACGCGACCACCAGCACCGCGATCATCGGTAAGAACCCGCTCAGCCAGTCTCGCTGTGAGAGGCCCCACGCGATGAACGTCAGCGCCGCGATCACGATGACGGCGGGCACGAAGATCGAGGAGATGCGATCGGCCAAGCGCTGAATGTCCGCCTTGCCTGCTTGAGCGCGCTCCACCTCGGCGGCGATCTGTGACAGCGCCGTCTCATCGCCCACGCGCGTGAGCGTGACCTCCAGGCGACCATCGGTGTTGATGGTCGCGCCCAAGACCTCATCGCCGACCTCGCGCGTCACGGGCGCGGCCTCACCCGTGATCATGGACTCGTCGATGTCGGCGCGGCCCGCGCGCACGACGCCGTCGGCGGGCAGCCGCTCCCCTGGTCGCACCAACACCACGTCGCCCACGACCAGCGCCTCAGGGGCGACCTCGACCCAAGCGTCACCGCGACGCACCTGCGCGCTGCGCGCGCCGAGCGCCATCAGCGCCTCGATCGCCGCCCCCGCTTGACCCTTGGCGCGCGCCTCCAGCCACTTGCCCAGCGCGATGAGCGTGATGATCATCGCCGCGCTCTCAAAGTAGACCTCGACCATCGGCGCGTGAGGATCAAGGGGGCGCACCAGCAGCATCGCGACGCGCGCGCTCGAATAAGCGAACGCGACGCCCGCGCCCATGGCCACGAGCGTGTCCATCGTGGCGCTGCCATGACGCGCGGCGCGCCACGCGTTCACGAAGAAGCTGCGCCCGACGTACACCATCACCAGCGCGGTGAGGTACGCCAACAGCCCCAGCGCGCCCACCTGCGCCCTAGGGGAGAGCTCTCCGTGCAGCCACATCGGCCCCATCTGCAGCGCCATGATGGGCAGCGTGAGCGCGACACCCGCGAGCCAGCGCCTGCGCCACAGCGCGATCTCCTCGGCGCGGCGCGCCGCGCGCGCATCGGAAGCGTCAGCGCGCGGTGAGCGGCGCGAAGCGCCGCGCTCCTCGGGCGCCGGCGCGCCCTCGGCGCGCGCGCCCTCGACATTGTAACCTGCCGCCTCCACAGCCTCACGCACCGCGCGCAGGGTGGCCTCATCGGCGCGCGGCACGCGCAGCGACGCCGTCTCCATGGCGTAGTTGACCGCGACCGCTTGTGCGCCCTCGATCTGGGAGAGCGCGCGCTCCACGCGCGCCACGCACGAGGCGCAGGTCATGCCGCGCACCCCCATGCGCACCGCCTCACCGCCCCCGCTTGGGGGCGCCTCGTCGCTGCGGGGCGCGGGCGCGCCCAAAGGCGCGTCCGCGTCCTCAGCGGGCGCGGGCGGGGGCGTGGCGGCCCGCCGCGGGGCGGGCCGCGGGGCAGCGACGCGCGCGCCCG
>CAYXWB010000204.1:0-9355 GCA_964468515.1 uncultured Bradymonadales bacterium
CGCGCTGGGCCAGCGTGAGCGAGGGGGAGCAGGGGATGGCGAGGACCTCGCGCGCGGCCCGCTCCGCCTGAGGCAGCTGGCCTTCACGATAGCCAAGATGGGCGAAGCAGGCCTGCTGGTGCATCGCGATCGGATAATACACCTGCGTCTCCACGCCGCGCGCGGCGAGCTTATCGCGCAGCGCGTCGCGCTGTGGGGCGCGGATCACGAGCTGATGCCAGCACGGCACATGCCCTTGAGGCACGTGCGGCAGCGTGATGGCGTCGAGGCCCGCGAGCTGCTCCAAATAAGCGGCCGCGTGCGCCGTACGCGCGGCCTGCCACGCGTCGAGCTGAGGCAGCTTCACCAGCAGGCAGGCCGCTTGCAAAGTGTCGAGGCGAAAGTTGCCGCCGATCAGCGCGTGATGGTACTTCGGCTCGGCGCCGTGGCGCGCCAGCGCCCGCACGCGCGCCGCCAGCGCGCTGTCATCGGTCGTGACCATGCCGCCATCGCCGAGCGCGCCGAGGTTCTTGGTCGGGAAGAAGCTAAAACACCCCAGCGTTGAGCCTGCCCGCACCCCAGCAGCGCTCGCCCCGATCGCTTGGGCTGCGTCTTCGATGATCACGAGCTCATGCGCGCGCGCGATGGCGCCAAGCGCGGGCATGTCCGCGAGCTGCCCGTACAGGTGCACCGGCAGGATCGCGCGGGTGCGCGGCGTGATGGCGGCCTCGACGGCCTGCGGATCGAGGTTGTAGGTGGCCAGGTCGATGTCCGCGAAGACGGGCGTGGCGCCCAAGCGCGCGATGGCACCTGCGGTGGCGAAGAAGGTCAGCGGCGTGGTGATGACCTCATCGCCAGGGCCGATGCCGTGCGCCATCAAGGCCACCAGCAGCGCGTCAGTGCCGCTGGAGACGCCGATCGCGTGGGCGACGCCCACGCGATCGGCCAGGGCGCGCTCAAGCTTCGCGATGGCGGGGCCGCCGATGTACTGCTGCGCGTCGAGCACCTCGGCCATGGCGTCGAGCAGCGGCTGACGCAGCGGCGCATGCAGCGCGTGAAGGTCGATGAACGGGACGCGCATCGTCATGGCATGGGCCTGGGCCTGTCGCCCTCAAACCAGCTCGCGAAGTGATCCTCATCGATCCAGTACAGCTCGCCGTCATCAAGCAAATACTGCGCGCCGCAGCGGTGACAGTCCACGCGCGGGGCGGGCTCCTCCAAGCGGGCGCCGCAGTGACAGGCCCAGCCGAGCTGGCGCGAGGGGGTGCCTGTGACGATGGCGAAGGCGAGCACATCACGGGTGACGACGCAGCCCGCGCCGATGAGTGAGAACTCGCCAAGCTCCAGGCCGCACAGGATGGTGGCGTTGGCGCCGATCGACGCGCCGCGCCCCACGCGGGTCGTCTCATACTCGCGCTGGCGCGAGACGTGCGCGCGCGGCGTGGTGACGTTGGTGAACACGGCGCTGGGGCCAACAAACACATGATCTTCGAGGATCACGCCGTCATACAGCGAGACGTGGTTCTGGACGCGGCAGCCGCGCCCGATGCGCGCGGTAGGCGCGACGTAGACGCCTTGCCCGAGGCTTGTGTGAGGGCCGATGACGGCGCCCGCGCACACATGGGCGAAGTGCCACACGCGCACGCCAGCGCCAAGCTCGGCGCCCTCGTCGATGATGGCGCTGGGGTGGATGAGCGCGTCGGTGTCAGAGGTCATCGCGGGTCATGCTCCAAGGTCGAGGGCGATCGCGCGCCCCGCGTGATGGGAGCGCTGCGCGGCGTGCAGCAGCGTGGGCGCGGCCAGGTCATCGGCGTCGAGGTCGGGGTCGGGCAAGCCGCGCGCCAGCGCGTCGAGCACGCGCGGATAGACCAGCGCGTGGCCCGCGATGCGGGCGGCTTGGGTGGCGCGCGTGAGCGCGTCCAGATCGGGCGCGCCTTGGGCGCGCCAGGCCAGGACCTGATCACAGCCTGGGCCGCCGAGGCGGATGGTGGCGCGCGCTGTGACCAACGTGAGGGATGCGTCGAAGCTCTCAGGGTGCGCCAGCACGCTGACCTGCATCGTGCCAAGCGCCTGGGGCCAGCGCATCCAGAGCGCGGCGCTGTCATCAGCCTCGATGTCGCGCCCCAGCGTGGCCACATGGGCGCTCACCGTCTGAGGCAGCCCCATCAGCCAGGTGATGAGGTCAACATAGTGGTTAGCCTGATTGAGCAGCGTGCCGCCGTCGAGGCTCAAGGTGCCGCGCCACGGGGCGGCGTCAAAGTAAGGCTGAGGTCTGGCCCAGAGCACGCGGGCGTCGATGGCGCGCGGCGCGCCAAGCTCGCCAGAATCCAGCGCGCGCTTGAGCGCGATGAGCGCGGGCCACAGGCGCATCTGACGCACCACGAACAGGCGCCGCTTGTGCGCGCGTGAGGCGGCGATCATGGCGCGGGCGTCATCGAGCGTGAGGGCCAGCGGCTTCTCGCTGAGCACGTGCGCGCCGTGTGCCATCGCCTCGATCGCCTGCGCCGGATGCAAGCCGCTGGGGGAGGTGAGGATCACGAGGTCGGGGCGCGTGGCGCTGAGGGCGTCGTCGAGCGCGCTGAAGACGGGCGTGTGGGCGCGCTCGCGCGCCTGTTGCGCCGCCTGGGGGGCGGGCTCGCACACGCCCACCAGCGCGGCGCGCGCGCCCAGCGCGTGGATGGCCGTGAGGTGCTTGCGGGCGACCTGGCCGTATCCCACCAGCAGCAGTCGAGCGGGCTGTGTCATGGCCTCTCAAGGGGGCTGTGCGCGCGCTGAGACGAGCGCTGGCGCGAGGTCGCCTTGCATACCGCGACAAGCGCAGCCGCTGCAAGGGGATCTCATGGACCAGCGCGTTGTCGCTCAGCTCACCCCCGCGCGAGCCGGAACGCGTCGCTCATGATGATCGCGATGAGCAGCGGCTTGATCCGGTTGCCCTCAGCGGCAAAGCTCGCCACGAGCGGATCCATGATATGGGCAGGCTCTACCTGCTGCAGCGCGGTAGCGTGGCGCGTGAGCTGCGTCACTAAGCAGCGCTGGGCGACCTCAGACTGGCTCAAGAACTCGCCAAGCTCGCGCGCGTCGGCGATGGGGGTGCCCAAGATCACGCCTGCGGTCTCAATGGTCTGGCCATTTTCTTGAGGGCGGTGCTGGCCAATGCCGTTGAAGTTCTCCAGCGACAGCCCGATCGGATCCATGACGTTGTGACAGCCCGCGCACTGCTCGTTTTGACGCAGCCGGGCGTTCCAGTCGCGCACGGTTTCTTGGCCTGTGGGCGCCAGCAGCGCGTTACGCTCAACCTCAAGGTCGTCAGGCGCGGGGGGGATCTCCAAGCACAGCAGGCGCTCCAAGATGAACAGGCCGCGATGCGTCGGGGAGGTGCGCGTGCGTGTGCTGGTCAGCGCCATGATGCCAGGGGTGGTCAGCAGGCCGAAGCGATCCCAATCCTCGGGCAGCTCGCGATCCTCCCACTGCCCCTGGGCCACAGGCTCGCTGATGCCGTAGACTTGGCGCAGCTCATCATTGATGTGGAGCTGACGCGAGGCGAACAAGGCCAAGAGGTCGCCATCTTGCTCGAAGACGCGCTGCTCCAGGTAGTGCTCGATCTCGCGACGCATGGCACTGTGCAAGGTGTGCGAGGTGCGCGGGAAGACCGTCTCGTCTTTGCTCAGCGAGTCAAGCGCGGGGAGGTTGAGCCACTCCGAGAGGATGGCGAGCACGCCAGGGCGAGCGCGTGGATCCTCAATCATGCGCGTCGCCTGCGCGCGCAGCCCCTCATCCTCAAGCAGCTCGCCGGCCGCGGCGGCATCCAGCAGCGCCTCATCGGGCAGATCGTTCCACAGCAGCAGCGCGAGCCGATCGGCCATCTCAAAGCTGGTGAACCGCTTGACGCCCTCACGCGCAGGATCATCCTCGCCCAAGTGGGCGCGGTAGAGGAAGTGAGGGGACTCGATCACGGCCGCGCTGGCCAAGCTGATCCCCTCCCACAAGCTCAGCTCGGCGGCCCCCGTGGTGACGACGGCTTGATAGCGCGCTAGCTCCTGGGCCGTGATCTCGCGGCTCCACGCGCGGCGCATCAGCCGCTCCAAATAAGCGCTGATGCAGGGATCGTCAGCCTGGGTCGGCGCGCAGCCGACGTGCTGCTCGCGGCGCGCTGGGTCGCTGAACACCTGGCGCACGATCGCGTCCGCGCTGCGCGCGTAGCGATCGACGCTCGCGTCGTTGCTGACCGCGGCGAGCGAGAGCGTCGAGGTGAAGCGGAACGCCCCCTCGCTCATCGGATCGGCCTCTAAGGTGTCTAAGAAGGTCAGCGGCTCACCAAACAGCGCGCGCGCGGCCTGGGTGTATTGCAGCACGTTGAGCCTTCGCACCCCCTCGCGCGTCTGGATGGTCGGCGCGGGGTTGTTCGGGTCAGCGGGGTTGTTCGGGTCAGCGGGGTCGTTGGGGTCAGCGGGGGTGTTGGGATCGTTGGGCCCCGGCGTGGAGGGCGAGCCAGGGGTCACGCCCAGCGGCTCAGAGGTGCACGCGGCGAGGCTCCACAGCGCGACCGTGAGCATGAGGGACGAGGTGATATAGCGCATGGTGTGGCTCCTCATGGCTCAGGTCATGATCATGAGATCATTGATGTGTTGATTGGAGAAGCCCACCTCGTCGCCAAGCTGAGGCACGTCATGCCCTACCGCGCGCAGACAGGTCAGCAAGACATCGGTGGCGACGCGGCCTTGGCCGTCCACATGCAGCCCGGTGCGCAGCTTGCCATTGGCCCCGCCCGCCAGCACGATCGGCATGCTGTTGTAGGTGTGGCTCGTGCCGTCATTGATCTCGCTGGTGGCCATGATGCAGCACTGATCAAGCAGCGTGCCCGCGCCGATCGGCACCGCGTCGAGCTTTCTCAACAGCGAGGCGAAGTTCTCCATGATGAACACTACCGACTTGTGGACGTTCTCATATTGAGGATCAAGCCGCTCGGCCAGCCCTCGGTCATCGTGGGTCATGACGTGAGAGCCTTCGGTGGCCCCGATCTGCCAGAAGACCACATCCGATTGCATCGTAGAGAAGATCACCGAGAAGGTGTGCGTGAGGTCGCAAGCCAGCGCGAGCGCGATCATGTCTGACATGATGTCGTTCTTCTCGCGCAGCAGCTCCCGGCCAGGCGTGCGGCCGTCCACGTAGTACATCTCGCGGCTGCCGGGCTTGACGAGGTTCAGCTCGCAGGTGGCGCGATCGTAGGCGGCGAGGTTGCGCTCTAGGCTGCGAAACCCCTCCAGGTGCGACTCTAGGCGTTGGCGATCGGCGGCGCCTAAGCGCTGGTTTAAGGTGCGCGTGTCCTCCTGGAGCGCGTCGAGCGCGGAGCTGCGCGCGCGCCGCGCCGCTTCCACGCGGCGCGGATCGGCCGTCGGCTCAAAGCCCTCGAAGAACAGATCGAAGATGGCGTTGGGGTTGCGCTCAGGGCGCAGGAAGGTGCCGCTGTCGTCGACGATCCCCTCAGGGTTGTTCTGTGAGGTGCTCTTGCCGCGCACGGCGATGCCCACGTCCATGGAGCGATGGCGCGTGGCCGTCTCGGGGTTGCTCATCCAGCGGTTTGACGCGATGTGCGTGAGCGAGGGGCCGGTGGGGTTGCCATAGGTGCCCTTGGTGGGGCTATAGGTGCCCGTCAAGATCCCTGCGCGCCCGCGATGGTGAGCGGTGCCATTGTGCTTGATGGCGTAGTTCGAGACGACGTTGAGCTTGGAGCGCAGGGATGACAGCGGCATCAGCTCCTCGCTGGGCGTCCACTGCGCGCCCATCCCTTGGGGACGCCATCGCTCGGGGCGCACCCCGTTGCCCCAGAACCACAGGCCGAGCTTCGAGGGGAGGGCCGTCCCATTGGCTAGCGCGGTGCCATGGACGTTCAGCATCGCCTCAAGCGGTGGCAAGGCTAAGGCGGTGAGGACGCCGCCGACGGCGCCGCGTAAGAAGGTGCGTCGATCCAGCGCGTACTTGCTCATCATGTTCACGCTCCTCAGCGGGCGGTGCGACGCTCGCCACGCGGTGAGCGTCTGGGCTGGTGAAGTGTCAAAAATCTAACAGTCGCTGAGGGGTAGCGTCAAGATGGTTTTCGACTGGTCAGTCTTTTTGGCAGTGACCTCACGCGCGACCGCTGCGGCGCGAGCGCGCCGCGAGCGCGCCGCGCCTGATGCCGACAGCCTCAGGAAGCCTGATGCCGACAGCCTCAGGAGGTGAAGCGCGCGCTGGCGCTTGAACGGTGGGCGCGGTTGAGTTAGGCTGCATCCGACTCGCCGTCAGACGACTTGACCTGTCGGTCACGTCAGGGAGATCATGAGCCAACACCACCACATCGCCCAAACGCTCCACACGCTGCGCCTGATGGGCGCGGCGCTCGTGGCGCTGATGTGCTGTGGCCTTGGCAGCGCGCCGGCTTGGGCCGACAGCGCGCCGCGCCTGACGCGCGTGGTGCTGTATGCGTCAGCCAAGTGCTTGGATGATCCTGCGGCGCCTTATTCAATCCCCGCGACCACGTATAATCCGGTGATCTTCCAGATGTCGCTGCCCCCCATGGGGCAAGACGACGGGCTGGAGGAGGAGCTGGGCTGTGACGCGCTGGCGAGCTGGACGCTGAGCCATCAGCGCGCCGACGCGCTGTGCTCGGAGCTGGGCGCGCTAGCGCCTGTGGGCTTCGCCCCTCAAGCGCTCCATGTGATGGACCTGTCGCAGATGATCGCGCGCGGTGATTTTATCCCCGCCTCGATCACGCTGGAGCTGCCCGCTCAAGAAGGCGTTGACACGAGCTGCGCGCAGCTCGGCGCCGATGGCGAGCGCTGTCAGCAAGACGTGCCCATGCCGCTGACGCCAAAGCTCGCGTCGCCCGCGCTTGGCGCGCTCCACCCGTCGTCGCTGACGCTTTGGGGCGCGGGGCTGTGGGCGATCGTGGGCGCGCCCTCACCGCAGCGCGCTTGGGCGCCGCTGAGCGTGGGGCCCGCCGCTGGCTCGCGCGCGCCGCCTGAGCAGCCGCCGCGCGCTTGAGCGGTGTGCGCTCTCTAAGACAACAATCATGAGGGCAGGAGCTGCCCGTCGCGCGGTGCGCGGCGGGTGTGCGGGCGGGTGAGCGTCAGCGCCAAGCGCGCTGGTGTGTCTTGACAACTCGCCTCGCATCGCGCCATACCTCGCGCGTGACCTGCACTGTAATCTCCCGTCGCCGCGCGCTTGTGCGCGCGCTGACAAGACATCAAGCGCGCTTTTTAAGCGCGCGATCGGAGCATCGAAGCTGATATGGCTCAAGATTCACACCACGACAAGTCTCAGTCCAACGCGACCCTCATCATCACCGTGCTGATCGTGGCCCTGCTGTCATTTGGCGGTGGCTTCGTGGTCGGCTCGCGCAACGTGTCGGATCTGTCCGGCCAAGGCGCCACCGCGATGGACGCGGCTGGCGGCCGCGCGCCTAGCTTTGGTGAGGGCAGCGGCCCCGCCCGCGTGGGCGCCCCCACCACCATGACCGACAGCCCCATCCTCACCGTCGGCAACAGCCCCATCTTGGGCAACCCTGACGCGCCCATCACGGTCGTCGAGTTCTCCGACTATCAGTGCCCCTACTGCCAGCGCGGCGCCAACACGCTCAAGGAGCTTGTGCGCAAGTATCCCAATGACGTGCGCATCGTGTTCAAGGACTACCCGCTGCCCTTCCACAAGGAGGCGCCCGCCGCCCACCGCGCCGCCTTCGCCGCTGGTCAGCAGGGCAAGTACTGGGAGATGCACGACGAGCTGTTCGCCCGCTTTAAGGAGTTCGGCGGCGCCAACATGGACGAGCTGATGGCCAGCATGGCCAGCAAGCTCGGCCTCGACATGACCAAGTTCAACGCTGACTATAACAGCGACGCGGCCAAGAAGGTGGTCGAGGACGGCCTCGCCCAAGGCGGCAAGGTCGGCGTGCAGGGCACCCCGCACTTCTTCGTCAACGGCGAGCGCGTGAGCGGCGCCCAGCCGATCGACGCGTTCGAGACGATCGTCAAGCGTCAGCTTGATGAGGCCAAGAAGATGGTCGACTCCGGCACGCCCAAGACCGAGCTCTACAAGCTCATGGTCCAGAAGAACTACAAGGCCGCCGAGGCGCCCAAGCCGGCCGCTGAGCCCGCCAAGACCGTGCAGCTCATCCCCATCAACCCCAACGATGCCATCCGCGGCAACAAGGACGGCGCGGTCATCACGATCGTGGAGTTCTCTGAGTTCCAGTGCCCCTTCTGCACGCGCGGCAACGAGACGCTCAAGCAGGTCGAGGAGAAGTACGGCGACAAGGTCCGCATCGTCTTCAAGCACCTGCCCTTGCCCTTCCACAAGGAGGCAGAGCCCGCCGCGCGCGCAGCGCTCGCCGCTGGCAAGCAGGGCAAGTTCTGGCAGATGCACGACGCCCTGTTCGCGCGCCAGAAGGAGCTCAACGGCAACGTCGGGCTGCTGGATGAGCTGGCCAAGGAGCTTGGCCTGAACATGGACAAGTTCAAGAAGGACATGGAGAGCGACGAGCTGGTGCAGCAGGTCAAGGATGACCTGGCGCTGTCCAACAAGGTCGGCGCGCGCGGCACCCCGAACTTCTTCATCAACGGCGTCCAGCTCGTCGGCGCGCAGCCGCTGCCCGCGTTCCAGTCGCTCATTGATGAGCAGCTCAAGGTCGCTGAGAAGCTCCAGAAGGAGAAGAACCTCAAGGGCGACGCGCTCTACGCCGCGATCGTCGAGGAGAACAAGAAGAACGCGCCCGCGCCTGCTCCCGCGCAAGCGCCTGAGTCTGACACGGTCGACGTCAAGCTCCTGGCCGTCGCTGGCTCGCCCACCAAGGGCCCCAAGAACGCGCCTGTCACCATCTATGAGTTCTCCGACTTCCAGTGCCCCTTCTGTGAGCGCGTGAACCCCACGCTGAAGGCGGTCGAGGAGAAGTACGGCGACAAGGTCCAGATCGTGTTCAAGAGCAACCCCTTGCCCTTCCACAAGGAGGCGCCTGCCGCCCACCGCGCCTCGCTCGCCGCGCACAAGCAAGGCAAGTTCTGGCCCATGCACGACAAGCTGTTCGCCAGCTTCAAGAGCTGGGGCGGCGCCAACATGGATGAGGTGCTCACGGGCTACGCCCAAGAGCTCGGCCTCAACGTGGAGCAGTTCAAGAAGGACTACAACAGCCCCGAGATCGCCAAGCAGGTCGAGGACGAGATGGCCATGGGCGCCAAGGCTGGCGTGCGCGGCACCCCCAGCTTCGTGATCAACGGCAAGAAGCTCGTCGGCGCGCAGCCGCTGCCCGCCTTCGAGGCCGCCATTGATGAGGCGCTCGCTGCCAAGAAGTGAGCCAGATGAGCTGAGCCGCGTGAGCTGATGCTCACGCGGCGTCTGCAAGCCCAGA
>CAYXWB010000205.1:0-9333 GCA_964468515.1 uncultured Bradymonadales bacterium
CCCCGCGGGGGCCGCCCGCGCTGTCCGGGGGGGCGCCCACGTCCGTTGTGTCTTGAGCGCGCATGCGCGCTCACGCTCACTCTCACTCTCACTCATTAAGATATAGGAGCGTGACTGATGACTTGGCTCAAGCCGATCGACGCGCAGACGGCGCCTGAGGAGCAGCGCAAGGTGCTGGAGCGCGCGCGCCAGAAGTTCGCTATCGCTGATGACGCGCCCTCCCCGGCGTGGCTGCTGAGCTTGGCGAACTCCCCGTCGCTGCTCAAGGACGTCTACATGAACGTCGAGCGCAGCCTCATGAAGGATGGCCCGCTGGCGTCTTCAAAGCGGCTGGTGATCGCGACGGCGGTGGCCTCCCAGGCGGGCTGCGGCGCGCTGGCTGAGTATTTTGCGCAGCGCGCCGAGGCGGCTGGCGCGACGCGCGAGCAGCTGGTCGAGGCGGCGGCGATCGCCGCCACGAGCACCAGCTTCAACCACTATTACAAGTTCCGCTCGCTCTATGAGGGCGAGGGGTTCGAGGGCTTCACGCCAGGCTTGCGGGCGTCGTTGTTCGTGAACCCGTCGCAGGGCAAGGCGATGGCGGAGCTGATTAACCTGGTGATCTCGACCATCAACGGCTGCAAGAGCTGCGTGAACGGGCATGTGCAAGACGCGCTCAAGGCGGAGGTCACGCGCGAGCAGATCGATGACGCGATCCGCATCGGCGGCATCGTGATGGCGATCTGCGCAGTGGCCCAACACGCCTGAGACGTTATAACCTCAAGACGCGGCGCGCGTGCAGCGCGCGCCGCGTCTTGGACCACGCCGCGTCGTGAGGATGAACGCCATGTCACAAGCCATCCCCCGTCCGCTGCGGCTCTTATTGGGGGTGATCAACGTCGCCGCGCGTCGGGAGCAGTCGCCGCGCCAGCTGCGCCAGTCCGTCGCCTTGCTGTCGCGGCTGACCGATCGTCTGCTGACGCGTGGTCCTGAGCGAGCGATCAGCTATGAGGAGCGCGTGTTCAGGGCCCCGGCGGGCCACCAGCTCAGCGCGCGTGTGTATCGGCCGCGCGAGGCGTCTGAGGTGCTTCGCCCCGTGGTGGTCTACTACCATGGCGGCGGCTTCATGGTCGGCGCTCCGGCGCATCGTGACACCTTCTACCGCACGCTCTGCGATCTGAGCGACTGCGTGGTGGTGTGCCCGAGCTACCGGCTCGCGCCGGAGCATCCTTTCCCTGCCGCGACCGAGGACGCGTATGACGCGCTGTGTTGGGCGCACGCGCAGGCTGGCACGTTTGGCGGCGACGCGACGCGGCTGGCGGTGGCGGGTGAGAGCGCTGGGGGCAACCTCGCGACCCTCGTCAGCTTGCGGGCGCGTGATGAGGGTGGCCCCAAGGTGCGCTTTCAGGCGCTGCTGTATCCGGTGGTGGACTTCACCATGGGGGAGGCGTCGATCCAGGAGAACGGTGAGGGGTACATGTTGACGGAGGCGGTCATCCGCAGCTTCCGCGAAGCCTACCTCCCCCCCGGCCATGATCAGCGCGACCCGCGCTGCTCGCCGCGCTTCGCGCGGCTGGAGGGGCTACCCCCAGCGCTGATCATCACCGCCCAGTATGATCCGCTGCGTGATGAGGGCGATCGCTACGCGGCGCTGCTCCAGGGGGCCGGCGTGGCGGTGGCGCATCATCGCTATGAGGGCATGATCCATGATTTTATCACGTTGATGTCGCGCGTGTTACCTGAGTCAGATGAGGCGCTGAGGCGAGTGGCGACGTCGCTGCGCGACGCGCTCCACGGGTGAAGGCGCTCGCCAGGACAACCGCGCCGTGATCATGAGGATCTACACGGTGGTGGTGGGGCTTGGGCAGATGACGCGCGCGACGTCGATGCTGGAGGAGGTGATCCGGCGCGAGCCCGCGCTGCGAGAGCTTCAGCTCAACTTCGCGCTGACGTTGGAGGAGATGGCCAGCGCGCTGCTGCGCGCGCTCGTGAGCGCGCGAGCGCAAGCCTAGCGTGGCCGCTAGGCTGAACAGAACCTCCGCGTCGACCTAGCGCATCGCCTGAGGTGGGGCGCACATGCGCAGGCTAGGCCGCGCCTTTGCAGGCGGCTCAGGGTCATGGCAGCGTGGCGCGCGAGAGCTGGCCTGGGCAAGGGGTGTGGGTGGTGTCATCAAGCGGCGCATCGCTCAGGTAGAGGGTCTGGTTGATGCGCGCGATGGGGGCGCTGGTGAGCGTGGCGCGCGCGCCATCGGCGCGCCGGATCAGCAGCGCGTGATCGAGCGCGCGCTGGGCGCCCTTGCCGCAGCGCGCGTCAAGCCGCGCCTTGGGCGCGCGGGCGCAGACCACCCCCAGCCACGCGTCATCATCCAGCGTGACCACCAGCTCGCCGTCGCAGCGCATCGGCTCAAGGGTGCGCAGGCGCAGCGCGCCAGCAGCATCGCGCTCAAGCCGCGCCAGCTCATGATGCGTGAGGTTGTCTGGGTCAGGCTGGCCCGTGAGCAGCGTGCGCGAGCGCAGCGCCAGGTGGGGGGCCGTGGTGAGGAGCGCGCCTTGACGCAGATCCAGCAGCGCGCGCCGCGCAGGCGCGGGCGCCTTGGGGCGGTTGAGCGTGATCGCCTCGGCGGCCTCGTCGCGCGGGGAGGGGCGCATGGGCAGCCAGCCCGTCTCAGGCAGCGTGAGGCGCTGGGTGGGCGTCCACAGGGTGAGCGTGCCGGTGAGCGGATCGCCGCAGCCATAGAGCGCGTGCACGAGCCCTGCGCCTTGGGGTGTCGCGACCAAGCGCGGCGTCTCACAGCGCGCGGGGATCACCTGCTGAGGCGCGCCGCCCGTGATGGGGAGCGCGCTGAGCGCGGTCGCGCCGCCCAAGGGCTGCTCAAGCAGCCAGCCGCCGATGAAGCGCCGCTGCGTGGTCTTGAGGTCGGCGCGCTCAAGCGCGCAGCTTGGCGCGCCAAAGCGCGGCACGCGCAGCAGCGCGCAGTCGCCTCGGCCTGGGAGCTCAAGGTCGCGTGGCAGCAGCAGCGCGCCCTCGGCGTCAAGGCGCGCGTCGAGCGTGGGCGGCATAAAGGGCAGCGGCTGCGAGGCCGTAAATGGCGCGCCGTCAAAGCTTGGCAGCCAGGCGACGTGAGGTGTCGCGTCGGGCTGATCGCGCGGCCCCAGATCGAAGGCCCAGACGCCCGGGTCGTCCTCCACGAGGGTGATGGCCACGAGGTGATCGCCGCGCGCGCTCTGGGGGGTGAGGGTGGCGCCGTCGCGCGCGCGGGTGAGGCGCAGCGCGTCGCTGGCGTCGCGCGTGAGCAGCAGGCCTGCGGCCTGGCTGCGCTGCAGGTAGGCGCGAAAGCGCGCCAGGGTGGTGGCGCCGTCGGCGCTGGTGAGCGAGAGGTCGGCGCGCGCGTGGCGCGCTTGGAGGCAGGGCTGACCCGGCGCGTGCGCCAGCACGAGCCGATCGGCGCGCGCGAGCGCGTCGAGCAAGCAGGCGTCTTGGTGGGGCAGCGGCGCGGGGCTGATGGCGAGCGCGGCGGTGGAGGTCGTGGCGGGCTGCACAGGGGCGGGCGCCGCGCGCAGCGCGCGCTCGTCAGCGCGCTCGCAGCCGCTCGCGCTCATCAGGGCACAGGCGATGAGGGTGAGGCGCGCTGAGGTGGGTCGAGCCATGGCTGAGATCTCCGCGACGTTGGCGAGGGCGACATCCTTGCCGCTGTTATGAGGCGGCGCGGCGCGCGCTGTCAAACGGCGCATGGGTGTGGCGCTGACGCGGCGCGCGCTGTCATGTCCTTGACGCCGCCGCGCCAGCGAGGCAAAACGGTGCAGGAACCTCGTCAATGCATCGCACGCGGCGACCACGCGCTCCTAAGCCACGCGCGCGGGGTGTCGTCACCAAACTGCACAGGAGCGTCTATGACAATGGGGTCAAAGCGGGGCGTCGCGACGCTGCTCGCGCTGATGACGATGATGGCATGGGGCGCCGAAGCGCGCGCGCAAGACAAGCTCGTGGGCGTGGGCTTAGGGTTCTACAGTGATGATGGGCAGCTCAACGGCACGGAGCGCGTGGCGGTTCAGGCGCCGCGTCGTCAAGACCGCGCCTTTGACAGCGTGAACCGCGCGGCGTTCTCGCTGTGGGGGCTCAAATCGTTCTCCCCGAAGCTGCGCGCCGGAGGCGCGCTGCGCTACTACGGCGGCTACGCGACGCGCGACCAGGTGCCCGACGACACCCCCGACGATCAGCTGCCTGACGCGTATGGTTTCGGCACCTGGATCGATCTGACAGGGCAGGTGGAGTGGCACACGCCGATCGCGCTTGATGGCAAGCTCCAGTTCGTGCTCGGCGGCCAGCTTGGGCTGACGGTGCTGCTGCCGGGCGATGAGTTTGAGGCGGAGATCGAGCGGTTGCAGGAGCAGAACGTGGGGGTGTGGGGCGTGCCGCGCGTGGGCTTTCACTTTGGCCCCCAAGTGGGGGTGCGCTTTCAGCTCATTGAGCTGGTGGCGGTGCGCGTGGACTTGGGGCTGCGCTACAACCGCGTGGCGCTGTTCTCGACCTCCGAGGAGGTCGACGGCGTGGCCTTTAGCAAAGATTGGGATCTGAACATCCTGCGTCAAGACGCGACGCTGGGCGTGGAGATCGCCTTCTGAGCGGCGCGTGTGTGATAGTGTAGGTGTGCGAGAGATCTCAAGAAGTGATGGGTCAAACGTTTGACGCTTGGTCGATGGGTGCGCTAGGATACCTGTTAGAGTGATCGCCCTGACCCTCCGACATCACGCCAGCGAGCCCGAGGTGTGCGATGTGCCAGACAGTCGAGCGTGTGATCTACGCGCTGAGCGTGTTCGCGTTGTTGAGCGCCCTGACGGGCTGCAAAGAGGAGGCCGCGTTTAACCCGCGCGAGCCCGCGCGAGGTCCAGGCGGCTTGGTGGGGCTTGACGGCGAGGTGAGCGCGAGCGCGCTGAGCGGCGCGTATGATGATCCGCCCGCGTGGCGCGAGGTCGCGCCGCCGCTTGAGGGTGGCACGCCAGACTGCGATGGGGAGTGCGTCTCGTACTGCGCGTCGCTGTCGCTCAACAACCCGGTCAACCAGGGGATGTGCACGAGCACCTGGGGGGTGGGGTTGCGCACGCGCCCGATCGAGCGCGATGAGGCATGTCGCAGGCTGTTCATCGACACGTTGGGGGTGATCCCCTCGCGCGAGGACATCGCCAGTGGCTGCGAGGGCAAGCCATGGGGCGAGGTCGTGGCGGCGATGTTGCGCGACGATCGCTTCATCAACCTGCAGCGGCGCCGCTGGGCGGATGCGTTCAACTATGACACGGAGGTGGTCAGCGTCGAGCGCATCTTTGACATGGATCGGCTCGTGGCGAAGCTGTATCGGGGCTTAGTCCCCTATGATCAGTTCGCCGCCGTGGCCAGCGCGCACCCCGTGCTCGTGCGTCGGTTTGACACCGCGGGCGATCGCGCTGAGGCGCTGTTCACGATGTTCATGGGGCGCCCGCCTCTGGGCAATGAGCGCAGCGACATCGGCAGGTTGTATGCGCTGTGGGAGAACGGCTACTACGATCATCCGCAGCTGGGCATGCGCCTGCCTGACGCGACGATCCGCTACCGCTGCATCCGTGAGGATGGCTCACCGGATCCGAACTCAAGCGGTGAGTGTACGAGCATCTTGTTTGGCTACAACCCGCTGATCTTGAAGCCTGACATTCGCGCTGAGGCGGACAACAACGGCGCGCAGCGGATGTGGAGCGGGCTGCTGCGCGCCGAGGAGTGGGCGCAGCTGCAGCTGCCAGGGCGGCTCTTGGCCAGAGATCGGGTCTTCTGGGAGAAGGCGGTCGATGATGTGCTGGCGCAGTACATGGACTACGAGCTGGGCACGCTGGTGCCAGGCGTGCGTCAGGCGCTGGTGGACACGCTGATCGCGCATGAGGGCGATCTGCGCGTGGTGCACTACGCGGTGCTGACCTCGGTGGCGTATTTGCAGTCCTCGCGCGGGGAGACGTCGTGGCCGTATCGCTGGACGTATGGTCCGCTCAAGCAGGTCGACGCGGAGGTGTGGATCGACGCCATCGCGCGCAAGACAGGCGTGGAGCTTGGCGACTGTGATCATCGCATCAACCGCCCCGATCGTCTGCTGGAGGCGGGCACGATCGCGGCGTGGGCGATGGTCGAGGGCTCGCGCTGGAGCGTCGATCGCGAGGGGCGCGTGGAGGGTGAGTATCGCAACCTCGCGCGCAGCCTGGGGGGCTGTCCGTCCAATGATCAGGGCGGCCGCTTTCGCATCGTGAGCATCTTGACCACGGCCACGCAGCTCAACCACGTCAACCGCGTGTGCGATCCTGGGATGACCGGGCGCGGCGCGCCGATCGACGCGCTCTTGCCCGAGGGCATCGGCCCCAACCGCGCCGTGACGCCCGCGATCGCTGAGCAGATCGTGACCCATCAGAGCGCCCTGTTCTATGGGCGCGCGCTGACCCCTGCGGAGGCGTCACACGCCCGCGAGTACGGGGAGCAGTGCGAGCGTGAGGTGTGCAAGGCCGAGGCGTTCGCGCGCCCGGCGTGCTTCGCGCTGCTGTCCAGCGCAGAGATGGTGTTCTACTGACGTCGCGCGTCGCCTTGAAGGAGCCTGACCATGACTGAGCAAGACAACAAGCCGCGCGGCGCAAATCGCCGCAGCTTCCTCAAGGGCGCCGCCGCGATGGCGGGCGCGTCGATCGCGATGCCTCACCTGTGGATCCCGCGTCAGGCGGTGGCGCAGTCAGTGGCGCGCGGTGAGGTCAAGCACGTGATCTATGTGCGCCTCAACGGCGGGTTTCGCTTCACGGCGGCGTATAACGCCGAGGTGGACGGGCGCTACAACCCGTTCGGGCGCGCCGAGGGCAAGGGCGCGCGCACGGAGTGGGGCGCCTCCAAGCTGCTGGAGGGTGAGGGCTACCTCAATGAGGAGCGCCGCACCTTGGGCATGAAGCCCATGCTAGAGTTGACCGATGAGATCGCCGTGCTGCCGTGCGTCGATCACGAGCCGACCTCGGGCAGCGCGGATGGCAACCACGGCACCGCGCTTGAGCGCTACCTCACAGGCTATGTGGGCGGCACGACGAGCCTCTTGACCATGATCAACTATGGCCTGCGCGCTCGCGAGCAGGAGGCGCTGGCGGCCAATGAGGTCGTGCTGCCGGCGTTCTCACTGGGCAGCGCGGGCATGTCGCGTGGTGCGGGCGCTTATTCGGCGTATCGGCCGCCGGTGATCTCAGACAGCTTCGATCAGTTCGGCTTTGACGCGGCCACCTCGCTGCCGAGCTGGGCGACGCAGATGGCGAGTCGCGCCGACATCCACGCGCGCGATCGGCAGCACCCGGAGCTGCGCGCGCCTGTGGACGCCTACATTCAGACGCGCGAGGCGACGGGTCGCTACAGCGCGATCTTCAACAGCGAGCTGCTCAAGATCAACAGCACGCGCCCGGAGGCGGTGGCCGATGGCGTGAGCAACGCGCAGCTGCGCGCGATGTTCGGCGACAGCGGCCACGCGCGTCGCCTTCGCCTGGCGCTGCGCCTGTTCCACTATGGCTGCCCCGCGGTCTACTTGGATCAGGGCGGCTATGACATGCACAGCGGTGAGGAGCAGGGCTTGCCGGGCAAGATGGCCGAGGTGAACCACCTCATCAGCGCGCTGATCGCGGCCTTGAAGCTGATGGACCACCCCACGGGTGGTAAGTACTGGGATCACACCTTGGTGGTGTTCGGCAGCGAGTTTGGGCGCACCACGCGTGGCAGCCGCTTTAACTCGGCGCGCGGCAGCGATCATGGCGGCGACTTGGCGACGCGCTGGATGTCGATGCCGATCTTCGGCGGCGCCATCAGCGCGGCGGGCAACGGCGGCAAGAGCTTCGGAGGCACGCGCGCGGCGGATCTAAAAGCGGAGGGCAAGGTCTACTCGTACCGCGCGCTGTGCAAGACCTTGATGGACACCTTAGGGTGCGACCATGAGCCGTTCTTCCCCGCCGATCGGCCCTTTGATGATCTGTTCCTTTGAGCGAGATCTTCTCCTCAGCAAGAGGCTTAGCTGTGATGAAGCAGGGTAGCGGTCGCTTGGGTGTGATGGGGGTGGCGTTGGGCTTGTTGGCCTGCGCGGCGTGTGGTCCAGACTTCTCCGAGCGCGGCTTAGGAGAGCGCATCGACGCTGAGCCCTCTCGCCCCACGCCGATCGGGGCCGCGCCAGGGGTTGTGGCGCCGTATGAGGGTGATGATCCGGATGTGCTTCGCGCGCAGGCGCGCTATCGCACGGGCGTGGAGCTGCACCGCAAGGTCATCACGCGCACCTGCAGCCCCAACGGGGGCGTGTGTCACAACCAGCAGGAGTATCCTGACCTGCACACGCCCGCGAACTTCGCGGCGTCGATCGGCGCGCCGTGCAACGTGCAGCCGGGGCAAGAGACGGCGGTCTATGATGGCTGTGAGCTCACGGGCGATCGCTTCAAGCTGGCGGCGCTGAGCGGGCGCGAGGTGGAGATCGGGCAGATCACCTATGTGCCTGGGGAGGCGGTTGACTTTCGTCGCGAGCAGATCACCCCGGACGCTGACAGCGTGGGGCTGCACATCTATCTGCACGATCCTGTCATGACCGATCGCGAGGAGATCTACACCGAGGGGCAGTTTATCCGCACGTTCGTGCGCGAGGATGGCGACGTCGCAGACCTGGTGTTCGGGACCTATAACACGCGCTGGTGGGTGCTTGATGGGGGCAAACACCTGCTGGGTGAGGTGGCACAGTACCAGCGCGATCGCGTCACGGAGCTGCTGTCCGTGGGGATCATCCAGGGCGATCTGAACCGCAACGGGATCTATGGGGCGCGTGAGTCGAGGCCGTTGCAGATGATTGAGCCTGGCGACCCGGAGTCAAGCTACCTGATCGCGCGCCTGCGCGGGCGCATCCACGATGAGGTGGTGCCGGGCTCGCGCATGCCGCTAGCGAATCAACCGCTGGACATCTCGGAGATGCTGGCGCTGTTCTGCTTCGTAGAGGGGCTCAAGCCTCTGTCCGCAGGCGCGCCCGATCTGGACGCCTCGATCGACTACAAGAACTGCTCTTATTCGAGCGATCCTGCGAACTTGAACCTGCTCGGTGAGGGCGTGACGTGGTCGCGTCGTGTGCAGAAGGTCCTGCAAGCCAACTGCGGCGGCTGCCACGGCGGCGTCTCACCGGCGGAGGGGTTAGATTTTAACGCGCCGGACGCATACGCGCGCCTCATCACCGCATCCAAGCAGCGCCCTGAGCTGAAGCTCATTGAGCCCGGCGATCCTGCGCGTAGTTATTTATGGCTCAAGCTCATCGATGATCCGAGCATCGTCGGTCAGCTCATGCCGATCGATCCGCTGCT
>CAYXWB010000206.1:0-9314 GCA_964468515.1 uncultured Bradymonadales bacterium
ACACCCCCCGCGCTTGGGGGGCGCTGGGGGGTCCCCCACGCGGTCCCCCCCCCCGCCGCGCGCGCGCGCCGCGCCGGCCGCCGCGCCGGGGCTCGTGCTGCTGCTCGCTTCGCTCGCAGCCATCGCGCTCGTGCCGCTGCCCGCCCGGCTGGCAAGCGTGGACTCGCCGGTCATCACCTGGCGCGATGGGCAGCCCGCGCACGTCTTCTTGGCGCCTGATGAGCGCTGGCGGGTGGCGATCGATCCTGACAGGATCGATCCTGCCTACATTCACGCGCTGCTGACGCTTGAAGACCAGCGCTTCTGGTCGCACCCAGGCGTCGATCCTGTCGCGATCCTGCGCGCGGTGCAGTCAAACCTCACGCGCGGACGCGTGGTGTCAGGCGCATCCACGCTGACGATGCAGCTCGTGCGCATGGTCGAACCCAGGCCGCGCACCTTGCGCTCGAAGCTCATTGAGGCCGCGCGCGCCCTCCAGCTCGAAGCGCGCCTGAGCAAGCGCGAGATCCTGGCGCACTACCTGCGCTTTGTCCCCTATGGACGCAACCTTGAGGGCGTCGAGGCCGCCTCGCTCGCCTATTTTGGCCACGACGCCAGCGCGCTGACCGCCGAGGAGATCGCCACGCTGCTGGCGGTCCCCCAAGCGCCCAACAAGCGCTACCCCACACCCGCGCACGCGGCCACCCTCACCCGCGCGCGCGATGAGATCGCGCGCTCCCTGCACGCGCGCGACGCCCTGCCCGCGCGCGGCGGCGCCACGCCCGATCAAGCACTCTCCCAAGCGCTGGCCGCGCCCGTGCCTCACACCCTGACCCCGTTCCCGCGCGAGGTGCCTCACCTGGCGATCTGGCTTCGTCAGCGCCACCCGCAGGCGGCGCGCTTGGAGACGACGCTCGACGCCGGCACCCAGCGCCTCGCTGAGCAGATGCTGCGCGCGCAGCACGCCTCGCGCGCTGCGCGCGGTGTGCATAACGGCGTCGTCGTCGTGCTCGATCACCACACGATGCAAGCGCGCGCGGTGGTCGGCAACGTCGACTTCCTCGACAGCACCCATGGCGGCCAGCTCCCCGGCTTCAACATCGCCCGCTCCACAGGCTCGCTGCTCAAGCCGCTGCTCTTGGCCCTGAGCATCGACGCGGGGCTCACCCACCCCGCCGCGCTCGCGGAGGATGTGCCGCTGCAACGCGCGGGCTACACACCGCGCAACTTCGATGGCCAGTTCAGCGGGCTGGTGCGCATGGATGACGCGCTCACGCGCTCGCTCAACATCCCGTTCGTGCGGCTCTTGGAGCTGCTCGGCCTCGACGTGATGCTCCAGACGCTCACGCGCGCAGGCTTCAGCCACCTCAATCACACCCCAGGGCATTACGGCTTGAACCTCGCCATTGGCGGCGTGGAGGCCACGCCGCTGGAGCTCGCGGCGCTGCACGCGACGCTCGCGCGCGGCGGCGCTTACGCGCCGCCGCAGCTGCTCCAGGACGCGCCCCAGGGCGCGCCCCTCCAGCTCGTGAGCGCCGCGGCGGCGCACTTGGTGCAGCGCGCGCTGGAGGCGCGCGCGCGTCCCGACGCGCCAGCGCGCGAGCGCGGCTGGCGCATCGCGTGGAAGACGGGCACGAGCAACGGCCTGCGCGACGCGTGGAGCATCGGCAGCGGCCCCACGCTCACCACCGCCGTGTGGTTTGGCAACTTTGATAACACCGCGCGCGAGGCGCTGGTGGGCGGGGAGCTCGCGGCGCCTGTGATGTTCGACATCTTGGAGGCGCTGGAGGCGCGCGACGCGTCCGCGCCGCGCGCGCCAGCAGATCTCCAGCCCATCCAGGCGTGCGCTTATTCGGGCCACCCCGCAAGCCCCGCATGTCCTCAGCAGGTCACGATCGAGGCGCCCACACGCAGCGTCATGACCACCCCCTGCCCCTACCACGCGCACATCTTGGTGGACGCGCAGACTGGCGAGCGCGTCACACCGGCGTGCACGGGCGCACGCGCGACTGAGCGGCGCGCCATCACACAGCACCCACCCGCGCTGACGCGCTGGCTCATCAACCAGCGCGGCCATGAGTCAAGCGCGCTGCCACCATGGGCGCCCGGATGCGCCCCGCTCGCCGCCGACGAGGCCCCGCAGATCATCAGCCCACCACGCGACCGCACCATCCGCCTCATCCCCGGCCTATCACCACAGCGCCAGCAGCTCGCGCTGGAGGGCGCAGGCAAGCCCGATGCGACGCTGAGCTGGTTCATCGACGGCAAGTTCTTGGGCCAGACCCGCGCTGGCGAGCGGCTGTGGTGGGCGCCTGAGGCTGGCGAGCATCAGCTCGTCGTCATGGACGAGGCTGGCCGCGCCAGCGGCCGGCCGCTGGTCGTGGAGGCCGCGCCCTGGTGAGGGCGCGGCCTGGCGCGGCGCTAGTTCATGCAGATGGGCTGATGGGTGAGCAGATCGCCGATGGTCAGAGGCTTTAACGCCTCTTGAGGAGGGGTGAGCGTGATCAAGGCTTGCTGCATCTTGCCAGCGACCTCGATCATGTTCTCTTTGATATGCGCCTTCACCTCACGCGGCGAGCCTGAGCCCTTCGAGATGAGGGACACATGCTCAGTCATGTTGGCGCGCTCAAAGCCCTTAGCGCCCAGCTTCGTGCCCTCATTGCGCATGGACTTCCACTCATACGAGAGGGTGATGTGCTCATCAAGGGGGGTGCCCACCTTCTTCAGCTCAGCGCGCAAATTATCGAGCGTCACCTCACCATTGACGAGCTTCTGAGCGAGCGCTTGCGGCTCTTGACCTAACCTCTCAGCGAGCTTGCCGATGTTCTTAATCTCGACCTCCATCTTGCCCTCAACCTTACCATCGACCGCGACTTGGCCAGCGAGGGGAACCTCAGCGCGAATCGAAGGTGAGTAGGTGAGCTTCAAGGACGTCCCTTGAGAGGCCGCTGTCTCATTGACAGGGATCTTGAGCTCACCTTCGATCTTTAAATTAAAGCCAACTGACGCTTTAGCGCTCACCGCAGGCAAGCCAGCGTCCTCTGCAAGCCCTAACATCTGAGCAGCAAACTCAGGCGACACACCGCTGAGCTGTTGATAGAGCGAGCTGTCCTTCAGATCGGAGAGCACCTTATCTTTAAGCGGCGCAGCATCATTGAGGTTCAACCTCGCGTCGACGCCCACATAGGCGCTCACATCCGCAGAGGCTTGCATTGAGAGCGCCACGAAGGTCGCACCGCCATCTTCAAACTTGACCGCGCCCCCTGCTAAGAGAGCATTCTGTGCTTGAACACCCGCCACCACGATGTCTGCTTGAGCGACCAGCGAGGGTCCAAGCTGACCTTTAAACTCACGAAGCTCACCATGATTGATGAGAGCGGCGACCGCCCTAGGATCTGTCACGCCCTCGGCGATAAAGCGCGCGAGCGCCTTGCGGCCCGCCTCATCGCTCACGCGGATCGTCACGCCACCGCCTTGATTCGTCTGAAGATCAGCTGAGAGCCCTTTCGTTTGTGCTCCAACCCCAATGCCAATCTTAGCGAGCATCTTCAGGTTCAGCTCAAGCTCATAGACCCCCGTCGTCCCATCAGGGCGCTTCACCTTCGTCTCAGTCTCATAACCAGCACCTCCCCCCACCCCCTTGTGAATGTCAATGCCGACCTTGGTCGTGAAGGCGAAGCTGCTCCCCTCAGTGAGCGCTTGCATGCGCTTATCCAAGACCACGGGGTCGAGCGGCGCGAAAGACTCAACCACGGCAGGAGCATACTCAATCGCCTTGCCAATCAGCCCCTCAGTCGCGACGAGCGCGTCAAAGACGGAGATGTTCACAAACGCGCTCAAGACCGGGATAGGCGGCGACACCGTCAGCTCACCATTGGGCAAATGCTGATTGAGCTGTTCAACGACCTGTGAAGCGAGCCATGTCGCATCCTTAGCTATCTCAAGCCCCGCGACAACCTTGTCCGCTAAGCCCTCGCTGTTGACGATTCGGTCTGCCTTGTCGGCCACATACGAGAAGGATGTCCCCAGGTCATCGAACATCTGTCCTGCGACTTGGACCAGCTCGCTCTCACTGAGCTGCTGCACCGCGTTTTGAGCGACAGTGTTGACGGTCTCATTGAGCAGCGTCATCGCCTCGCGCTCATCGCGGGGGATGCCAAGCTCGCCCATCTGGTGATCCAAGTAGTTGGACACACCCACGCTGATGACCTCACCGAGCACCTCCACGCTGGCCTTCTGCACCGCCAGTTCTTGCTCTAGGCCCACACGCGCGTTGTTGATCTGATCAGGCAGCTGGGTGAGGCGATCGGTGATCTTGTCGGCCATGGGGCTGGTCAGCGCTTTGAGCTGATCTTTGCTGCTCAAGATCAGCTCGCGCGCCTGCATCGCAGCGTCGCGCACGTCACTTGGCGAGACGTCCTTGAGCTTGCCCGCGATCTCTCCGACGCCCTCTGTGGCGCCTGCCGCGAGCTGCGCGATGGTCTGCGTGGGCATGCCAGTGATGGGCAGGTCACGGGACACCGCTTCGCTGGCGGTGTTGCCGACCTTCTTCAAGAAATCGCGCGCGCCGTCCATCACATCAGACGCGGAGAAGGAGTCACGCACAGGCTCGGCGGCGGGCTTGGGTTGGGGGGCGCAGGTGTCCACGGCGGGCTTGAGGGGGGCGTCGGCCTTGGGCGTCTCATCCAGGCCCGCCCACTTCTTGAGCGAGCTGAGGCCGCTCTGGATCTTGTTGTCTGACATCGCAAATCCTCGCTTGAGTTAGGCGTCACAGGTCACCTCGGCGAGCTGTTTTCGGCCCCATCGCGCGGGATGTGACGTCGTGTGGGCGAGTATTTGCGCTCCTCCTAAAAAAAGACGCGCGGCCCCTCACGAGGGGCCGCGCGTTCACGCGAGCGAGGAGTGGTGCGCGCTCAGCGCATGGCGAGCGGCGCGAGGAGCGCGTCCTCGCGCATGGCCGCCTCCAGGGTGGTGGTGAACAGCGCGGCGCCTTCATCATCCACGCGACCGCTGGCGAGGAGCTGCTGGAGCGGCTCGCGATGACGACGCATCAGGCGCCCCAGCGCGGCGCGTTGTGGGGGCGTCAGCTGCGCCATGGTGGCCAGATCGTCGATGTGCGCGCCACCGCCCATGCTGATGTCTTGCTGGAGCGCGACGGCGTTCTCATTGAGATAGTCGCGCGTCTGATCGTGGCTGCCAAACAGCGAGCGCGAGGTCGAGGAGGTCGTCGTGAAGGGGGAGGTGACGATCGACGCTGCGACGATGACGCCGATCGTCGTCGTCGTGGTGGTGAGCAGCGGGCCGAGCGGGTAGACCGTGACGGTGGTCTCGGACTCATGGTCAGCCAGGGCGAGGGCGGGTGTCAGCAGGGCGGTGAGCGCGAGCAGAGCGCTGAGGGTGTATCGGTTGAGAGAGCGCATGGTCATCCTCACGAGGTCAAGGTGAGCGCGACGCGCGGTGCGTCGGCCAAGAGACTCCCGATGAGTCGCGACCGCGCGCGCGTTTTGTGCGCTGACCCCACAGAATGTCCACACGCTCACCAGAGGAGTCCAGCGCGCGCCCTGGATGAGCCCCAGCGTCCGCGCAGCGCGCCTCACGTCGCGGGCACGAAGAACAGCGCGCCCAGCGGCGGCAAGGTCAGCACCACGCTGTGCGGTTGCCCTTGATGTCCCACCCCCTCCTCAGCCACCACCTCGCCCCAGTTGCCCACGCCGCTGCCGCCGTAGCGCGCGGCGTCGCTGTTGAGCGCCTCGCGCCAGCGCCCCGCCTGGGGCAAGCCTAGCCGGTAGCCGTGGCGCACCACCGGGGTGAGGTTGAGCACGCCCACGACGACCGCGTCACGCTCTGGCGTCCAGCGCGCATAAGCGACCACGCTCTGATCGCGATCATCACCGCAGATCCACTGGAAGCCGCGCGCATCACAGTCACCCGCATGGAGCGCGGCCTGCTCGCGGTGCAGGCGGTTCAAGTCGGCCACCCAGTCTTGCAGGCCGCGATGCTCAGGGTGCTGCTCGACAAGCTCCCAGTCGAGCGCGCGATCGTGCGCCCACTCGCGACGTTGGCCAAGCTCACCGCCCATAAAGAGCAGCTTCTTGCCTGGGTGCAGGTGCTGCTCAGCGAACAACAGGCGCAGGTTCGCGCGCTGCTGCCAAGGATCGCCCGGCATCTTCTCAAGGAGCGAGCGCTTGCCGTGGACCACCTCGTCATGCGACAGCGGCAGCGTGTACGCCTCGCTGTACATGTAGACCATGCGAAAGGTCAGCGTGTCGTGGTGGTAGCGCCGATGGATAGGATCATGGCTCAGGTAGTCGAGCGTGTCATGCATCCAGCCCATGTTCCACTTCATGTCAAAGCCCAGACCACCCTCCGCGCTGGGGCGTGTGACCTGCGGCCAAGAGGTTGACTCCTCGGCGACCATCAGCGCGCCAGGCGCGTGGCAGTGCACCGCGTCGTTGAGCCGCTGCAAGAAGTCGATGGCCTCTAAGTTCTCACGCCCCCCATACGCGTTCGCCTCCCACTCCCCCTCAGCGCGCGAGTAGTCGAGGTAGAGCATGGAGGCGACCGCGTCGACGCGCAGGCCGTCAAAGTGAAACTCACGCAGCCAGAACAGCGCGCTGCTGATCAAGAAGCTGCGCACCTCGTGGCGCCCGTAGTTGAAGATGCAGCTCTTCCAGTCCGGGTGAAACCCCTTGCGCGGGTCGGCGTGCTCATACAGGTGCGTGCCGTCAAAGCGCGCCAAGCCGTGCGGATCTTCGGGGAAGTGCGACGGCACCCAGTCCAACAGCACGCCGATGCCGCCCTGATGCAGCTTGTCGATCAGCCGCTTGAGGCCGTCAGGATCGCCATAGCGGCTCGTCGGCGCGAAGAAGCCCGTGGCTTGATAGCCCCACGAGCCATAGAACGGGTGCTCCATGATCGGCATCAGCTCAACGTGCGTGAAGCCCATGCGGGTCACATAGGCCAGCAGGGCGTCGGCGGCCTCATCATAGGAGAGGAAGGCGCCATCGTCGCGGCGACGCCACGAGCCCAAGTGGACCTCATACACGCTCATCGGCGCGCGCCGATCGATGCCACGATCGCGCATCCAGGCGTCATCTCCCCAGGCATAGTCATCGCGCCAGACGCACGACGCGTTACCTGGTGCGCCTTGGTGGAGCTGCCCCATCGGATCGGCCTTGTCTTGGCTGTAGCCCAGCGCGTGCGACTCGACGCGATACTTATACAGCGCGCCCTCACCGACGCCCGCGATGAACACCTCCCAGATGCCGGAGCTGCCGCGCGGGCGCATGGGATGGCGCAGGCCATCCCAGCCATTAAAGTCACCGATCACGTTCACGCGCTGAGCGGACGGCGCCCACACCGCGAAGTACACGCCCCGCTCACCCGCGCGCTCCATCAGATGCGCGCCGAGGTGCTGCCACAGGGCGAAGTGGTTGCCTTCATTAAACAAGAACAGATCATCGTCGCTCAAGCGCGACACATCGTAAGCATGATGCAACATAAAATCAGACCTCAGCGTAGCAGAAACAATGAGCGCGCACAGTATGGGGCGAGCGGGGGCGAGGCGTCATGTGAAAGAAGCTCCTCGGTGCTTGGTTATTTTGTTAGAGTTGGGCTGCTCACAGAGCGTCTGTTGTCTGAGCGAGGTCGTGGCGATGTACTTAGAGCGCTTAGAGGTCCAAGGCATCCGGCACATTCGCCACCTTGAGCTCTCCTTCATGCGAGAGGATGAGCCGAGGATGGGGACGGTCTTGGTGGGCAAGAATGGGACGGGAAAGACGACCACCTTACAAGCGATCGCGCTTCGCGCCGTTCGCTGGGCAGACCCAACAGATCGAGGCGCGCCTCCAGATTGATCAAGACATCATCACCTCGCCGCCGACAACAACCCAGCATGTGCTTGACAGCGCCTACGTTGATCAATGGCGCGGCGGTAATCGTGCGGGCTGGCCTGTCATCGGCTATGGGACCGCGCGCTTACTACCTGAGCCCAAGACGAGCGCAGAGCCCACGAGCCCTGCGCTTGAGCGGCTTCAATCTTTGTTTGGTAGCCCAGCTCTGATCAGCACAAACTTCATCGACCATCTGCTCACACGCGAGGCCGCTCGCACCCATGGTGCGGCCTACCTGAAGCTCTTGGAGCAGGTGCTCCAACGCGTCATCTCACGATTTCAAAGGTTGGAGCAGCGTGGTCATGCGGGCATCAGCTCCAGCGAGCGGCTCATGGGTCCGCGCTTTGTGCTCGGTGACGATCGAGCGTCCTCGCTCAAACTCCCCGCCACATGGCTGTCTCAAGGTGAACAAGCGACCATCTCGTGGCTCGCTGACTTGATCGGCTGGCTCTACTGGGAGACGCCTGCAGGTGAGACGCTCGACCTCCAAACGGCCCGAGCGATCGTGCTGATTGATGAGCTTGATCTGCACCTGCACCCGACCTGGCAGCGCATGCTCATTGGCACCCTCAAGGCGCTCATGCCCCAAGTTCAGTTCATCGTCACCACCCACTCACCCATGCTCTTGCCAGGCCTCGAACCTGACGAGATCGTCCGCTTAGATCTTAGCCCAAGCGGCGATGTCATCGCGCAACGAGGAGATCCAGCCCCTAAGGCGATGACAGGCTCGCAGCTCTATCAGAGCTTCTTTGACATCGATCACGCGCGTGATGACGCGCTTGATCAAAAGCTCATGCGTTATAGCTTCCTTATCAGCGACCCAGGCCGCTCCAGCGCGGATGAGCTAGAGCTTCAACAGCTCCAGCTTGATCTACAACGCGAGGGCGTTGACCCTGGATGGCATGTGCTCCCACGCGACGCGTCGCTCACCGCCCCAGAGACTGAGCGATGATACACATCGTCAGGGGTGACCCACCGGCTGCGCTGGCCGCCATCGAGCGAGACGAGCTCGCGCGGCTGCGAGAACATCTTGAGCTAAGCGCGCTCGCTAGCCTGAGCCCAACCTGCCCCGCACGCCATGCGCCGCCTTGAACATGGCTAGCGACAGCTTTGATGTCATCACCTCCAGGTGCGGCAACGAGGCGCTGGTGAGCGGCTGCGCGCCATCAGCGGTGAGCGCGTTGCCGCTCAGCTCAAGCGCGCGCAGCTCGCCCCACTGCGACATCTGCGCCAAGCGCTGCGCGAGCGCGTCACCCAAGGCTTGATGATCGAGGCTCAAGGTGTGGATGAGCGGCGCGGGCTCAAAGTCATGCTCAGATGGCTCGCGCCATAGCGCGAGCCAGAACAGCGGGTGCGCTCGCGCCCTGGATCGGGCCCGCGCCCTAGCGCGTGCGACACATAACCCTGAGCGCGTCACGCGCTCCAGATGCCAAAGCGACGGGG
>CAYXWB010000207.1:0-7030 GCA_964468515.1 uncultured Bradymonadales bacterium
CTCAGGCTCGCCCTCGCACGCGCGCGCCAGCACCCGCTGGCTGGCGTCACGCTCCTGGTGGGCCTCGCGCTGACGCTGTGGCAGACGGCTGGGGGCTGGGAGTGGCACGCTGGGCTCGCGCGCTGGCTCAAGCGTGAGCCGCTGTGGATCGCCGTGGGCCTGTACGCGGCGATGGGCGCCGCGACGACGCTGCTCTTGCCGCGCGCGCGTCAGCGCGTGGTGAGCGTGGGGTTGTGGACGCTCACGCCGCTGTACGCGGTCGGCGTCGGACAGCTCAAGTGGAGCGCGCTGGTCAGCGCCCAAGCGGCCACCCTCGGGCTGACCGCGCTCTTGGCCCTGACCGCGCGCAGCGACGCCGCTTGGCCTGCTGCGGATCAAGACGCGCGTGAGGGCCTCTGGAGCTTCATCTTCTGGATCGGCGGCTGCTGGATCTTGCTGTCCGGCTTCTTCATCGGCCACTTCGAGTTTAACTTCGCCTTTGAGCTGCTCAGCGGGCTGCGCTTGGAGCGCGAGGTCGCCGCTGGGGCGGGCGCGCTGACGCTGCTCAAGTATGGGCTGCCGCTGTGGCCGATGGCGCTGGCGATGGTCGCGCTGCGCCCGAGGCGCTGGCCGCGCGTCGCCGCGTGGCTGCTCTTGGCCGCGCATGTCAAGGTGCTGGGGCTGCTGGTTCAGCTGCTGCTCGGGCCGCTGCGCACCCAAGAGAAGCTCTATGAGCTCGCGATCAGTGAGCTGTTGTTCACGTTAGGCACCCTCTTCTTGATCTTGCTCGGGCTGGCCGTGGCGCGGCTGGCGCTCGGCAAGCCTCAGCCCGCCAATGACTGCGCAGGCACGCGCGTCTGACGCGCTCGCTCCGCCACAGCGCGCTCCCTGAGCGGCGAGAGTTGATATTATGTTTATTTAATTATAAATAAAATAATGATATTAATTTTTAATTGTAAATGTATCGCAAGAATGAGAGCGGTGCACCTTACGGGCGCCGCCGCCTGTCAGCGCGCGTTACGACCGCCCATGCCCAGGCTGCAGCGTGGACAGCGCGCCGCTGGCGCGCTAGAACGCTGATGCAGTGAGCGAGGTTGAGGCGCATCGGAGGTGGTGATGACGTGGCGCGGGTATGATGGCGAGCGGTATCTGGACTGGGAGGAGGTCGAGGCGTGGTGCCACGCGCTGGCTGTCGCGCTGCCAGACTGGGTGTCGCTTGAGCAGGTCGGCACGAGCCGCTACGGGCGGCCCCTGTGGCAGGTGGTGATGGGTCGTCGCGGCGCGGCGCCTGGCTCGCGCCCGGCGCTGTGGCTTGATGCGGGGACGCACGCCTCGGAGTGGACCGGCGTGAGCGCGCTGTTGTTCGCGCTGTCTGCGTGGGCCGATCGCCTGCTCGCCCATGACCATGAGGCGATGGCGTGGTTTAGCGCCAACGAGATCATCGCGCTGCCGTGCATCAGCCCTGACGGCTACGACGCCACCCGACGCGGCGCGCCGCTGATGCGCTCCACGCTGCGCCCAGGCCGCGATGGCGCGGTACGCTCGGGGCTTGATCCGCACGATATCGACGGCGATGGCGCGGTGCGATGGATGCGCTGGCGCCACCCCGCAGGCCCGTTCGTTCAAGACGAGCAGGTGCCCATGATGATGCGCCCGCGCACGCTGGATGACGACCCTGCCGACGCGTTCTTCTGCTGTGATGAGGGCGAGTTTGTGCAGTGGGATGGGGTGCGCTGGGTGGCGGCGCCGCTGCGCCACGGGCTCGATCTCAACCGCAACTTCCCCTCGCCAAACTGGACCCCCTTCTCGATGTTTGGCATGGACGCGGGGCGCTACCCCTTGAGCGAGCCGGAGTCGCGCGCGGTCACGGACGCGTTCGCGGCGCACCCGTCCATCGCGCTGGGCCTGACGCTGCACACCTACACGGGCTGCGTGCTCACGCAGCCGTACCGGCGCGACTCACCGCTTGGCAAGGCGGACATTGAGCTGATGGAGCTGTTGGCGCGCGACGCGGTCAAGGACACCACCTACGACGTGTTCCGCGTCTTCCCCGACTTCATGTACGACCCCGAGCGCCCGATGGTGGGCGTGTGGGCCGACGCGATGGCGACCACGTTTGGCGTGCCGGGCTACACGGTCGAGTGCTGGGACCCGTTCAAGCACGCGGGTGTGCCGCTGGAGCAACCCGCCGCCTTCTTCGCCTCGCCGGACCTCGACAAGACGCGCGCCATGCTCGCGATCTTCGGCCAAGAGCCGCACGCCGTGGAGCCGTGGCGCCCGTTTGAGCATCCGCAGCTTGGCGCGGTGGAGATCGGCGGCATTGATTACCTGCACACGGTGCGAAACGCGCCCGTCTCACTGCTCAAGTTAGAGTGTGAGCGGGTGGCGCAGATCATCGCGCGCACGATGCGCGCGCTGCCGCGCGTGCGCGCGACGGTCGCGCCCGAGCGGCTCGCAGATGGCCTCACGCGGCTGCGCGTCACGTTGGAGAATGTGGGCTTCTTGCCGACCAGCGGCCTGGAGCGCGGCGAGCAGGTGGGGGCGTGCGCGGCCGCGTCGATCACGGTGCGGGCGTTGCAAGGGGTGAGCCTCATCACGCAGCCCGAGGCGCGCCAAGTGGATCATCTGTCAGGCTGGGGCCACGCGCTCGTGGCGGCGGGGCGCTGCTCGATCTACCCATCGCTGCCCGCGCAGTCACACCGCCACGCGCATGACTGGCTGGTGCGCGGTGAGGGGATGGTGGAGGTGCGCTGGAGCTTGGGGCGCGCCGGCCAAGGCAGCGTCACGATGCGCGTGGGAGGTGCAGCATGAGCGTCGCACAGATCGGCTCGCGGGCGCTGTTTGAGCGCTTGGAGCCGCCGATTTATTTGAACCATGCCTCGGTCGCGCCGCTGTCCTCGCCCGCGCTCGACGCGATGCAGCGCGCGATGCACGACTTCGCCGCGCGCGGGATTGGCGCAGCGCTCGACTGGGTGAACCAGCGCGAGGCGCTGCGCGCCACGCTGGCGAGCCGCATCCACGCCCCAGGCCCTGACACCATCGCGCTCGTGCCCAACACAAGCCAAGCGCTGTTGACCGTGGCGCTGTCGATGCCGTGGCGCCGAGGTGACAAGGTCGTGCTGTTTCACGATGAGTTCCCGGCCAACGTCACGCCGTGGCAGAGCGCCGCGAAGCTCTTTGAGCTGGAGCTTGTGTGGCTCGACGCGGGGGCGATGATCGAGCCGAGCGGAGCTGGGCTTGAGGCGCTGGAGCGTGCGTGTGCGCAGGGGGTGCGCCTGATCGCCATCAGCGCGGTGCAGTTTCAGACCGGCTGGCGCATGCCGCTTGGCGCCATCACGGCGATCGCCGCGCGCTATGGCGCGCAGGTCTGCGTGGACGGCATCCAAGCCTGCGGCGTGGTCCCGCTTGATGTCAGCGCGCTTGGCATCGACTATCTGGCAGTGGGCGGCCACAAGTGGATGATGGGCACCGAAGGAGCGGGTTTTTTATATGTGCGTGAAGATCGCATCAATGAGCTGGTGCCACGCACGGCGGGCTGGCTGAGCCACGAGGCGCCGTTCGCGTTCTTGAGCGCGCCAGATCGCGGGGAGCTGCGCGCGGACAGGCCGCTGCGCAAGCGAGCCGATGTGGTGGAGCCAGGCTCGCACAACACCTGGGGTTATGCGGCGCTTGAGGCGTCGCTTCGCATCACCGAGGCGCTGCCTATCAGCACGATCTTCGCGCATGTGAGCGCGTACCTCGACGCGCTGGAGGAGGGGCTGATGCGCTTAGGCTGTGAGAGCGTGCGCTCATCGCAGCGCGAGGCTCAATCAGGGATCCTCTCAGTGCGCCTGCCTGCTGGCCACGCGCTGCTCGACACCCACGCGAAGCTCGCCGCGCGCGGCGTCTCCTGCGCGACGCCTGATGGCCACCTGCGCTTCTCACCGCACTGGCCCAACAGCCTGGATGAGGTGCCACGCGTGCTCGACGCGATGACGCAGGCGCTGGCGTCTGAGGGGTGAGCGGCGTCACTTTTTGAGGGGTCGCGCTTGATCTTCTGCAGGATCAGGCGCAAGGTGCGCGCGACATGCAAGGCCACGTCACGATTGATAAAAGTGACCTGACGACGACCCCTCAACGCGCAACCAGAGCGGGGACAGCTGAGGCGACGCGCTGGACCTCCGCGCGGCCGCGCCGATGCTTGATACGGGTGTGACTGAGATGTCACATGGTCTGGCGAGGAATATGACATGGATGTCGTGAGGTTGGGGCGCTAATGCTCCAACAGGGGCGAGAACAACGCCATACATTCACGTCTCACATCGCTGGCGCGGTCTTTGCAGTGTTAAGGTGTGGCTGAGTTCAGGAAGTAGCCTCAAGGCAGGTGTGCGATGCGGCGGCGAGTGGTGCAGGTTGGGGCGGTGATGCTGGCGGTGGTGGTGAGCAGCTGTAGCGAGCGCGCGGACGCGCCCGTGGAGGCGATGGCGACCGCAGCGCAGGAGAGGGGCGAGGAGGAGGCGGTGGCCTCGCAGCCGCCGCGCCGCGTCCCCATGCCTCAGGTCAACGCGCGCCCTGTGTGGCAGGCGACGCGGCTGGAGGTGGCACATCAGCTGGCTAAGCCCGCCGCCGCCCCGGTGCGTGAGGGCGATCGCGTGCGCAGCGTGCGCACGGGCCGTGAGCTTGGCCGCGTGGCGCCGCGTGAGCTGCTGTTAGACGCCTTGGAGCTGGCCAGCGGCGCGGGCGCCTTGCTGGTGGGTGCGGGGGATGAGCTGCGCGTGCGCGTCGCAGAGGTCAGCGTCGGCGTGGCGAATGTCGCCGGTGAGGCGCGCTTGGGCGAGGCCACGAGCCGCACCTTGCAAGGCCAAGACATCGTGGTGCGGCGTCAGATTCAGGTCGTCGTGGCCGCTGGCAGCTGTGATGTGCAGGCGCAGTCGCTGTGCGTCTACACCCCAGGCGCCCATGTGGGCCAGTGGCACGTCAGCGCCGTGCGCCCGCGCGCGCTCCAGGCGCGCGCGCTTGATGGCTCGTTCGCTGTCGCCTTCCTCGACATGGACGGCGATGGGATGGACGATCTGGTCTACGGCTCGGGCGACGCGCAGCAGGTCGAGGTGTCGCTGGCGCGGCGCGACGCGGCGGGCGTCATCCGCTATGAGGCGGGGCTCTCGCTGGCCTCAAGCCAAGACGCGCTGGCGCGCGTCCTCACCGACTGAGCTTTAGGGGCTGAACAGCTCCATCGCCAGCTCGCCCGCGCGCGCTGGGCGCGTGGGCCGCGCGCTCGCCGCCTCGCTCACGCCGAAGCCGCGAAGCAGCGCGCGGATGGTGGCCTCGTAGCGCGCTTGCGCTTGCGCCTCGTCGCTGTAAAACCCGCCAAGCTCCATGCGCAGCGCGCCGTGGATGGCCTGCCACAGCGCGTCGGCCACCTCGCTGGGATCGGCGCCGCCGCAGTCATGCCCCAAGCTCGCGCGCACGCCATGAGCGAGCAGCTCATAGGCCGCTTGGCGGCGCATCGCGTCGGCCATCGGCGGCTCAAAGTCAGGCACGGGGCGATCAAACATGATCTCGTAGAACATCGGTTGGGCGTGGGCGAAGTCGCGCACAGCCATGGCGAGGCTCAGGGCCAAGGGGCGCTTGCGCGCTTGGCAGGGCGCGCCTGCGGCCTGATCGAGCTGGCGCGCCAGCCGATCAAACCCCTCCTGATAGAGCGCCAGCACGAGGCCGTCTTTGCCGCCGAAGATCGTGTAGATCATCTGGGTGGAGGTGTTGGCCCCTTGAGCGATCGCGCGCAGCGACAGCGCCTGCGGGCCACGTGAGGAGAGCGCCTCGATGGCGACCTGGAGCAGGTGATGGCGCTGGGCTTGGCGTGTGGAGCTGGTCATGATGCCGATCGCCTATAGCGGTGTTATTGATCTGTTATCGCAGCTTGTTTTGAAGCTATAGCGAACCAAGGATGCCGTCAAACATGTTGATCTCCAAAAGATTTCTTGCGCGTCACGGCGGCCGCTGGTGAGATGAGCGCGCGCCCGCTCAGATTGTGCGCTTGCGCGCCACGATGTGCGCGTATGTTCAGCGCTCGCGCCTCGTTTGCTTTTGGAGGTGAGGTCATGTTACCTCGTGACGCGCGGCGCGTCGCCGCTGAGGCCTCGTGTTATGACTCACCTTCGCTTAGCCCTACCCCCGCTGCGCGCGCTGGAGCTGTTCTGCGGCATCGGCGGCTTCGCCGCCGCGCTTGATCCTGCCCAGGCCAGCGTGGTCGGGGCGATGGATCTGTCGCCGCATGTGCTGGAGGTTTATCGACACAACTATCCTGAGCACACCACGCGCCAGATCAACCTCGACTTCATCAAGCCGGCGCAGCTTGACGCCTACGGCGCGACGATGTGGTGGATGTCGCCGCCGTGTCAGCCCTACACCACGCGCGGGCGTCAGCGCGATCTGGAGGATCGGCGCGCGCGCAGCCTGCCTCGCCTGATGGACAGCTTTGAGCGGCTGTGTCCCGACGCGCTGGGCCTGGAGAACGTGCCGGGCTTCGTGGACTCGCAGGCCCACGCGCTGGTGCTAGAGACATTGCAGCGCGCGGGCTATGAGGTGCGCGAGCGGCGCTTGTGCCCCACGGAGCTTGGGGTGCCAGCGCGGCGCGAGCGCTATTATCTGGTGGCGTCCAGGCGCGGCTTGGCCGAGGTCGCGCCCGCCGCACCCGCGCCGCGCCAGCTCGCGAGCTACTTGGATGACACGCCGCTCGACGCGCTTGATCCGGCGCTCATCGTGCCGGAGGCGATCGTCGCCTCGCACGGCCCTGGGATGCGCATCCTCGACCTAGAGGCTGACCCCGACGCCATCGCTAACACCTTCACGGGCGCTTATGGCAAGACGTGGCGCGCGGCAGGCTCGTTCTTGCGCTTGGCCGATGGGCGCGTGCGGCTGCTGTCGCCTGCGGAGCTGCTGCGGCTGCTCGGCTTCCCACCAGAGTTCAACTTCCCGGCGCAGATGCCGCTGCGCCACCAGTACAAGGCGGTCGGTAACAGCCTGTCGGTGGTGGCGATGCGCGAGGTGCTGCGCCCGCTGTGGGGCGCTT
>CAYXWB010000207.1:7130-9183 GCA_964468515.1 uncultured Bradymonadales bacterium
CTGCATCAGGATGTCGGTGATCTTGCCGCGCGGGTTCTGGTAGACGATCTCCGTCTCGGTCTTCAAGAGCGCGCCCAGCTCGCAGCGCACCAAGATCTCCAGCGCGAAGACCTCGCTCATCAGCGAGTTGCCGCCCGCGTTGCCGTCGCGGATCATTTCTTGGCTCTCTGGCGTGAGCGCCATCAGGTGCAGCGCCTCATCGTAGCGCGCGTCAAGGTCGATCGCGTTGACATAGAAGCTCGGCCCCTGGCTCAGCCAGTCGGCCTGCGTCAAGACGCCGCACTCACCGCTGATCTCACCGAACCCAGGCAGGGGCACCTCAGGCTGCGGGTCCATGTCGAGCGTCGCGTCGGGCGCGTCGTCGTGCATGTCGTGCATGTCGAGCGTCGCGTCGTCGGGCGCGTCGTCGGGCGCGTCTGGGGCCTCGTCTTGATCGGCAGGTGCATCGGGCGCCAGGTCGGGCGAGTCATCGGGCAGGTCCATGGCGCCAAGATCGGGCGCGCTGTCGGCCATGTCGCGCGTGGGCTCGGCGGGTTCGGAGCCGCACGCCATCAGGCAAGCGAGCAGCAGCAAGAGCGCGGTGGTGCGCTGGCGAGCGCGGGAGATGAGGCTCATAGGACGCTCTCTCAAAGCGGGCGCGTTAAGGCGCGGGGTGGGGGATGCTCTCTGGCGTCACGTCATCGAACAGCTCGCCAAGCGCGCGCCATGACGCACGCGCCTCATCGGCGCCGGGCGCGCCCTCGCAGCAGGCCTCGATCCAGCCCGTCACACCGCGCGACAGGCACAGCAGCTCGAACCAGCGCGTGACGCTCAGGCGCGTGGGCCAGATGTCGCCATACAGCTCATGGTAGCACAGCTCGGCTGGCCCTGGCACGGGGCACAGCGCGACGCAGCGCTCAGGCTCGAACATGTCGAGCGGCTTGAGCAGGCGTCGCGGATCGTCGTGGTCCATCTCCTCAAACCAGACGTGATCCTCCCACGCGCTAAAGACGCGATGCACAGGCAGCAGCCGGACGCTGCCCGTGAGGGTGCGCTCGCCAAGCTGGGCGCTCCAGGCGATGTCGATGTCGCCCACTTGGCTGTAGAGCGAGGCCAAGTCTTCGGGGAAGGCGTCGCCGTAGCGGTGGCGCAGGCTGAACAGCTCATGGGCCTCAGCGCCAGGGCTCAAGATGCTGCGCTGCACCCGCACGGCGCGGTTGCGCCGCAAGCCTTGCACCATCGCCTCAAGCCGCGCGCGGTAGGTCGTGCTCACGGGTAACCTCGGATCACTTTGTAGCATGCGGGTCATCGAGCCACGCGAGGTCTGCGTCGCGCACCGCCTCGACCTGACCCACCTCAAGCGGGCCGAGCGTCACGCCGCCGTAGCGCACCCGATGCAGCGCCACCACAGGGTGGCCCGCGTTGGCCAGCAGGCGGCGCACCATGCGGTGCTTGCCCTCGGTCACGATGAGGCGCACGGTGTCGCCCTCGATGGCCACGACCTGCGCCGGGATGACGCCGTCTGCGGTGGTCACGCCAGCGGCCAAGCGCGCGATGAGGCTGTCATCGGGCGCGCCCTCCACGGTGGCGATGTACTCGCGCTCCACCGCGCGGCGCGGGTGCAAGAGCCGCTGCGTCAGCGCGCCATCGCTGCTGAACAGCAACAGCCCCGTGGTGTCCGCGTCGAGCCGGCCCACCGGGTGCAGGTGGCCGCGCCACGGCTCGGGCAGGACCTCGGCCAGATCGTCGCGGCCCCAGTCGTCTTGCATGGTGCTGATCACGTCCAGCGGCTTGTGATAGCGCACGAGCCGTGGCAGCGGCACGACCGGCTCGCCGTTGAGGCGGATGTCCGCGTCGGGGCTGAACTTTCTCTCGTAATCGGTGACCACGGCGCCGTCCACCGTCACGCGTCGCTGCTTGCACAGCCTGCGCACCTCTTGGCGCGAGCCTGCGCCGCGCCCTCCTAAGAGCTTGTCGAGTCGTTCCATGAAGCTCAGCTCTCCTGGGCGCTGGCGCGCCAGACGCGAAACCTGTTGTCTTGACGCGCCACGCTGACATGCGCGAACCGCGCCTC
>CAYXWB010000208.1:0-9181 GCA_964468515.1 uncultured Bradymonadales bacterium
AGGTGCGCCAGCGCTACCATCAGTGGTGGTATCACGCGGCGATCGTGGCGCACTTAGAGCGCGCTCTGAGCGAGCGCCGAGCGGAGCTTGAGCCGCTGCGACAGGCGGCCGCACAGCACCACATCAGCGCGCTTGACCTGCTCGATCTGGAGGCGCAGGCGGCGCAGCTGGCGGCAGAGCGCTCCGACGCGATGCATCAGCGCGACCTCGCGCACGCGCAGCTCATCGCGCTGATGGGTGAGGATTACACGTTGAGCGCGCCCGAGCTGGAGGCGCCCGCCGCGCGAGCGCAGCGGGCCGAAGATCCGTGGGAGCCGCTGGAGGCGCAGCTCAAGCGCCACCCCGCGCTGCGCGCGCTGGAGGCGCAGCGCAGCCGCGCCGTGGCGCAAGCGGCGATGTGGGAGGCGTCGGCGCCGTGGCAGCTGCAGCTCGGCCCCCAAGCCAGGACGATCGCGGGGCAGGAGACCTGGGTAGCCGCGTACCTCAGCGTGACCATCCCGCTGGGCAACTTCTATGCGAGCGATGTCATCGCGGCGCGCGCGCAAGCGACCGCGCTGGAGGCCGAGGCGCGCTGGGAGATGACGCGGCTGACCTCGGGGCTACGCGCGGAGTCCAAGCGCTGGCGCTCCCAGCGTGAGCATGCGCAGCGGCTAGAGCACGATCTGTTGACCACGCTGACCAAGCGCCAGGCGCTGCTAGAGGGCGCGTGGCGCGCCCGGCAAGTGCCGCTAGAGCGCGTGCTGCGAGGACGCATCGCGCTGCACGAGGCGCAACATCAGCAGATCGCCGCCCTGGTTGAGCTTCACCTGACGAGCGCGCGCGCGCGCGCGCTCGGTCGCATCCTCAGCGCATCGGAGACCCCATGAGACGCACCACACACAGCGCCTTGAGCCTCCTCGTCACGCTGGCCGCCCTGGCGCCAATCGCCTGTGATGGCGAGGTTGAGCCGACGCCGACGCCGACGCCATCCCACGAGGCGACGATCGCGGACCGGCTGAGCTGGACACGCGCCACGGCGGCCACGACGCAAGAGCTGACGACGCTGCTCGGCGTGGTGGAGCTCGCGACTGATGCGACGCATCAGCTCGCGCCGCCGCTGCCGGCGCGCATCGTGCGCTGGCATATACAACAAGGGCAGCCGATCGCGCTCGGCGCGACGCTGGCTGAGCTGGAGATCCCCTCGCTGCGAGGGCTGCAGAGCGCGCAGCGCGCGGCGGCAGCGCTGGTGAGCGCGCGCCAAGCGCAAGCCGCGTCGCTGCAGGTTGAGCTAGAGGCTGGCGTGCGTGACGCGGCGTCGCTGCGCGACGCCGCGCTGAGCCTCAGCGAGGCTGAGGCCTCGCTTGGTCAGCTCAACGCGCAGCTGCGCGCGGCGCAGCCGGCGGCGCTGCTGACGCCGCTGCGCGGCGGGCGATGGCGCTGGCACAGCGCCGTCGAGGGCGTCGTGGCGCAGCTGCGCTGCGCGCCAGGCGCGAGCGTTGAACCGCAGGATCAGTGCCTGACGCTGATCGAGGCGCGCCGCAGCGCCGTGCGCGTGGACGTGCCCGAGCAGACGCTGCCCGCGCTCGATCGGCTCACGCGCGCGACGTGGCAGCCCAGCGGCGAGGAGGCTGTGGAGGTGGAGGTGGAGGTGATGCGTCGCGCGCCGGGGCTTGATCTGAGCAGCCACACGCTCGCGCTCTACCTCACCAGCGCTGATCCCGAGACGCGCTGGACGCCTGGGCGCACCGGGCAGGTCGTGCTCCACATCCCCGTCGCGCCTGGCACGGTGGTGGTCCCGCGCAGCGCGGTGATTGAGCTGGAGGGCAGCCCCCACGTGTTCGTGCGCGATGCGCGCGACAGCGCGCGCCCCTTGCAGGTCAGCCGCACAGGTGAGCTGGATGGCGAGGTGATCGTGCGCGGCGAGGGGCTTGAGGTGGGCAGCGAGGTGGTCAGCCGGGGGACCTTCTTGCTCAAGAGCATCGCGCTGCTCAAGCAGGAGGACTGAGATGTTAGGCTGGATTCATCTGCTCATCAGCGCCAGCGTGCGCCATCGCGGCGTGGTCTTCGCGCTGGTCATCGCGTACACCCTCTTTGGCATCTATACACTGCAACACATTAAATTTGACGCCTTCCCCGATCTGACCAACGTGCAGGTGCAGATCGTGACCAGCTCGGCGGGCATGTCTGCGCAGGAGGTCGAGCAGCTGGTGACGGTGCCGATCGAGCGCGCGCTGGGCGGCGTGCCGGGGCTAGCGCAGGTGCGCAGCAAGTCACGCACGGGCATCTCCGCGATCAACGTGATCTTTGAGGACAGCGTGGACGTGTGGCACGCGCGCCAGCTGATCAAGGAGCGCTTAGACGCGGCGCGCGAGGAGATCCCGGCGAGCGCGGGGACACCGGAGCTTGGCCCAAACTCCACGGCGCTTGGCGAGGTCTATCAGTTCGTCTTGCGCGGCGAAGGCTACACGATGGCGCAGCTCTACCGCGTGTTTGAGCGCGACGTGGCGCCGAGGCTGCGCGGCGTGCCGGGCGTGGTGGAGGTGAACGCGTGGGGCGGGGGCAGGCCGCAGCTCGACATCGCGGTGGATCCGTGGCGCTTGGCGGCGCAAGACATGACGCTGACGCAGATGAGTGAGGCGCTGAGCGAGGCGCTTGGGCGCGTCTCAGGCGGCGCGATCGCGCGTGGCGCGGATCAGGTGTTGATCGAGGCGCGCGCCAACCCGACCACCCCCCAGCAGCTCGACGCGCTGGTGCTCAAGCGCGCCCCAGGCGGCCAGAGCGTGCGCGTCACAGACGTGGCCATCGCGCAAGAAGGCAAGGCCTTGGTGGTGGGGATGGGCTCAGCCGATGGACGTGGTGAGGCGATCTTCGCGATGGTGCAGATGCTGGCGGGGGCTGACGCGATGTTGGTGGTGACGCGCGTGGATGAGCGCGTCGCCCAGATCCTGCCAAGCTTGCCGCCAGGGATCGAGCTGGAGGTGATCTATCGGCGCGACACGCTCGTGAACAACACCTTGAGCACGGTCAAGAAGTCGCTGATAGAGGGTGGCCTGTTGGTGGTGTTGGTGCTGCTGATCCTGCTAGGCGATGTGCGCGCGGGGCTCATCGTGGCCTCGGTGATCCCGCTGTCCATGCTCGGCGCGTTCGTGGGGCTGGCGTGGTTTGGCTACTCAGGCAACCTGATGAGCCTGGGCGCGATCGACTTTGGCTTGGTGGTGGACGGCTCGATCGTGGTGGTGGAGAGCATCGTCGCGATGGAGCTAGGCAAGCGCGGCACGTTTGGCGAGGCGGTGGTCGAGCGCGCGCAGCGCGTCTCAGGACCGGTGCTGTTCGCGGTGGGCATCTTGATCTTGGTCTATGTGCCGATCCTGGCGCTGTGGGGGACAGAAGGCAAGCTGTTTCGGCCCATGGCGCTGACGGTGATCTTCGCGCTGGTCACCTCGCTCGTGCTCTCACTCACCTACGTCCCCGCGCTGGCCGCGACGCTGCTGCGCCCGCATGGGGAGCATCAGACGAGGCTGATGCGTGTTTTAATGGCGCGCTACAGCCCGATGCTCAGGTGGGCGATGGGCAGGCCAGGGCTGATGATGGCGATGGCGCTGGCGCTGGTGGCGATCAGCGCGGTGACGCTGACGCAGATGGGCGTCTCGTTCATCCCGCGCTTAGAGGAGGGCGATCTGGTGGTGCAGACCAAGCGGCTGCCCTCGATCTCCCCGACCCAAGCGCTGCGCGAGGCGACGCGCGTGGAGGCGATCTTGTTGGAGTTCCCCGAGGTGCGCGCGGTGGGTAGCCGCACGGGCGCGCCTGCGGTGGCGACCGATCCGATGGGGATGGAGGAGGCTGACATCCTGATCAAGCTCGCGCCGCGCGATCAGTGGCGCACAGCGCGTGATACGGAGGGGCTGATGGCCGCGATGGCGCGACGGCTGGAGGCGCGCGCGCCTGGGGCGCAGCTCAACTTCACGCAGCCCATTGAGATGCGGTTCAATGAGATGCTTGAGGGGATCACAGCGGACGTGGGGATCAAGCTGTTCGGGCCGGAGCTGCCCATGCTGCTTGAGCTGGCGGACAAGATCGCGCAGGAGGTCAGCCAGATCGAGGGCGCGGCAGACATCGCCAAGCCCGCGCTGGAGGGCGCGCCGACGATCTCACTGGAGCTAGACAGCGCCGCGCTGGCGCATCATGGCGTGCGCGCGCGCGATGTGTTGGCGCTGATCGAGGCGGCGCAGCGCGGGGTTGAGGTGGGTCAGGTGGTGCGCGGTGAGTTTCGCGATCCTGTGGTCGTGCGCTTAGACCTAGCCGCGCTCGCGCGCGTCGAGCGGCTGCCCGTGCTGACCTCGTCGGGGGTGGTGGTGCCGCTGTCCGCGCTGACGCGCGTCAGCCAGCGCGAGCGCCCGGCGGTGATCACGCGCGAGGCAGGCAGCCGGCGCGTGACCGTGGAGGTGAACGTACGCGGGCGCGACCTGGGGGCGTTCGTGCAGCAGGCGCAGCGGCGCGTCGAGGCGCTCGCGCTGCCGCCTGGTTATCATGTCGGCTGGAGCGGCAAGTATGAGCAGCTCAAGGAGGCGACGCGCCGCATGGGGGCGCTGATCCCGATCGTGCTGGCGCTGATCTTGGGGATCCTCTACCACGCGTTTGGGCGCTGGCGTCCGACGCTGCTGATCTTCCTCAACGTGCCTGTGGCGATCTCAGGCGGCGTGATGCTGCTGTGGGCGCGCGGGATGGTGCTGTCGATGCCAGCGCTGGTGGGGTGTATCGCGCTGTTTGGCTTGGCGGTGATGAACGGGATCGTGCTGATCAGCCGCACGCAGGAGTTGCACCAGCATGAGGGCGCGCGACGCGCGGCGCTGCTGAGCGCGACCGAGCGCTTTCGGCCCGTGCTCACCACCGCGCTCGTGGCGGCGCTGGGGTTCGTGCCGATGGCGCTCGCGCAGGGGGTAGGCAGCGAGGTGCAGCGCCCGCTGGCGACGGTGGTGATCGGGGGCTTGGTGACGAGCACCGCGCTGACCTTGTTGGTGTTGCCCGCGCTCTATGCGAAGCTGCATCGAGACACACCGCTCGCGCCGAGCGCAGCGCGAGAGGCGGCGATCACGCAGTGAGCCAGCGCAGGAGCGGACATGTTGATCTTGGTCGTCGAGGATGACACGCGCGTCTCCCGCTTTGTGGTGCGAGGGCTGCGCGAGGAGGGTCACATCGTCGACCTGTGTGAGCGCGGCGAGGAGGCGCTCACGCAGGGGGCGAGCCAACCTTACGATGTGATCTTGCTGGACTGGATGTTGCCGGGGCGCGATGGGCTGAGCCTGCTGCGTCACTGGCGAAGCAGCGGGGTGAGCACGCCCGTGATCATGCTCACCGCGCGCTCGGGCGCCGACTCGACCATCCTAGCGCTCGACGCGGGCGCGGATGACTATGTGGAGAAGCCATTCAGCTTCGAGGTGTTATTAGCGCGCATCCGCGCGGTGACGCGGCGCACCCAGCATGAGCACACGCAGGGGGGGCATGTGAGCATCGGCGCGGCGCGCTTGGATCTGCACGCCCGCGCGCTCACCCAGCAGGACACGCGTCACGAGCTGAGCGCGCGTGAGTTCGCTCTGCTCGACTACCTGCTCAAGCATCGCGGCCAGCTCCTCACGCGCAGCCGCATCTTAGATCGCGTCTGGGGCATGAACCACGATCCGAACACGAACATCGTCGACGTGTACATCGGCTACCTGCGCCAGAAGCTTGATGGGGTGAGGAGCAGCCCCGACCAGTCCATGATCGAGACGGTCCGAGGGCGCGGCTACAGGTTGCGCGAGCAAGCGGAGCTTGAGCCATGAGGCAGCGCGGCTTGCAAGCGCTGCTGGTGAGGCGCGTGGCGCTGGCGAGCGCGGCGCTGTTGGTGGTGTTTAACATTGTGATGGGGGCGCTGATCCACCATCACATCCACCGCCAGGTCGATCTGTTGTTGTTGCACTTGGCGCGCGCAGAGGCGCACATGAGCGTCACAGAGCGCGCGCATGGGCTGCAAGTGCACAGCGCGCAGATCAGCGTGTCGGCGATGGGAGAGCCGCTGAGTAAGCACGCGCTGGCGCTTGATGGGCGGTGCGAGGTCTTGAGCGCGACGCCTGAGCTCAAGTCGCTGCGCGCCCTGCCCGCCCCGTGGTGCACACCAGCGCAGGCAGCAGGCTACGAGCGCGCCTTCTTTATGGATGATGTGGCCGGGCTGGATCTGCGCGTGGCGAGCACCACCATCGCGCTGGAGGATGGCGCGTTGGTGACCTTCTTGGTGGGCGTCGATCATCACAAGATCGACGCCTCCACGTGGACGCTGGTGCGCTGGAGCTTGGTGGCATCGCTGCTGATCATCGCGTCGCTGGTGGTGATGGTGTGGACCATCGCGCGCGGGCTAACCCGCGAGCTGCGGCGCTTGGAGCGGGCGTGTGAGTCGCTGTCGCTGGCTCAGCGCGAGCTCGGCGAGGGCGAAGGGCAGCTCGCGCGGCGCTTTGAGATCAACCCCAACGCGCCGCAAGAACTGCAGGCGCTGTCAACGACGCTGGGGCAGCTCAACGGGGCGTTGAGCGCGCTGCTCAACGCACAAGATCACTTCATCGCGGAGGCGGCGCATGAGCTGCGCACGCCGCTGGCGGCGCTGCGCGGTGAGCTGGAGGTGACGCTGCGGCGCGAGCGTACGGCGGCGCAGTACCGCGAGGCGATCGCGTGGGTGATGGCCGACGTGGAGCGGCTGACCTCACTGGCCAACGATCTGCTGGACCTCGCCAGCGCGAAGCTCCAGCGCGAGCCCGCGCTGCGCGCGCTGAGCGCGGAGGCGCTGCTGGAGGAGGGGTTGACGCGCCTGAGCCGCGCGGCGCAGCCGCTGCGCGTCACGCTGACCTGGCAAGCGGGCGCGCGTCAGGCGCAGGTCTCAGGCGATCCTCAGCGCACAGCGCGCGCGATGGAGAACCTCGCCAGCAACGCGGCGCTGCACGCGCGCGCGACGACGCTTCGCGCGCACGTTCGGCTCAGCGCAGGCATGTTAGAGCTTGAGCTGTGGGATGACGGCGTCGGGATCGAGCCCACGCTGGTGCCTCGTCTGCTGCTCCCCTTTCAACGCGGCGAGGCGGCGGCGCGCACCCAAGGCCACGGCTTGGGGCTGTCGATCACCGCGCAGCTTATGAGCGCGCAAGGGGCCACGCTCAGCTTCGCACCTCGCCAGTCGGGCACCTGCTGGCTGCTGCGCTGGGCCCTCACCGACGCCTCAGATCAGGCGCTCCAGCACGACACAGCGCCCCCAAGTGACGCTCGAGGCCCCACGACTGAGCCTTGACATCGAGGCGCAGGTGTCGTTTTTGAAGCCCGCCCTTAGGTTCAGAGGGTGCGCTGTCATCGCGAAGCGATGACGCGCGGTCTGTTCATCTCATCCTCGCAGCCCAACCTCTTGTGTGAGCCGACGCGCGACGCGTCGCCTAGGGTTGTGAGCGCGCCAGGAGCGTTCATGTCATTGCATCTGCCCGAGCTTATCACCGCCATCACCGCCGAGGATCGCGACAAGTCCCCCCTGCTCAGCGCGACCCCCGAAGCGTCGCACAGCAGCCCGCTCGCGACGATGTCGTTAGCGCTGCCCGATCAACACCACGTCGACGTGGTGAACGACGCTTATTCGGAGCGGTTGCGCTGCGATCATCCTGACACGCGAGATGGTGCGGCGCTTGGCGAGGCGCTCATTGAGGCGGCGCAGGCGCTGGAGCAGCCGCGCATCGTGGCGCTTGTGGCGGCTGAGCTGCGCGATACGATGGAGGAGGTCGGGTTTGACTGTGAGGGGGTGATGCCTGGCTTCTATGAGGGGCAAGGCGACTGCGCGGTGTTGGGGATGAGCTTGGATGAGGAGCGCGAGGGGCTGGCCAACCCGCGCGAGGTGACGCGTGTGGACGCGCTCTTGGCGCTGCGCCCGCCAGCGCGTGCGCGGCGCGCGCGGATGCACACGCATCGCGCCACGCGCGCTGACGCGCCCGCGCTGGCCGCGCTGCTGGGGGCGACCTTCACAGATTACCCTACCCCCAGCCATGAGCCTGCGTATGTGGCGTCACAGATCGCGCAGGGCACGATCTTCAGGATGGTGCGCGACGAGGCGACTGGCGAGGTGATGGCGTGCGCGAGCGCAGATCTGGTGGCCCAGGCGCGCACGGCGGAGCTGACCGACTGCGCCACGCGCCCCGAGGCGCGCGGTCAGGGCATGATGCAGGCGATCTTGAGCGATCTGATGGAGGATCTGCGCGCGATGAACTATCCCACCGCCTTCACCCTCGCGCGCGCCCGCATCCCCGGCATCAACCTCGCCTTTCAGCGCCTCGGCTTCGGCTGGCGCGGGCGAATGCGCCAGTCGTGTCGGATCGGCCAAGGGCTAGAGGACATGAACATCTGGAGCCGTCGGCTGTGAGCCTCGCGCTGGCGGCGGCGAGGCCAAGAGCGACCCGCTTGTCAGAATCTTGAACGCTGTTATGATTTCACCGTCATGAAGCTGACGCTTGGTCAGCTAGGAGGTCTTGAGTGACGGTGCGTCCCGTGTGGGTGATCCAAGAAGGTGTGAGCGAGCAACGCGCGCTGATGAGCGCTTGCCAAGCGCAAGGTCTAGAGGCGCGCGTGCTCGCGCTCCCTGCCACAAGCGACACCTTGCCCCCCATCACGCAGGCTCAGCCCGTGCTGTTCTATGGGAGCGCGCGTTTGAGCGCGCTCGCGGCGCGTCAGCCAGGCTGGACGCCAGGAGCTTACTGGGACCCGACCCAGCACACCATCAGCGCGATGATGCAACACTATGCGGGGCTGACGCTCAACGCTGACGCGCTCATCATGCCGCTGGCGGAGGTCGCCGCGCAGCGTGGCGCGGGCGGCGAGGAGCTCTTCATCCGACCTGACGACGCGCGCCGAGGGTTTGTTGGGGCGGTGATGTCGCGTGATGCGCTGCGGCGCTGGGTCAAGCAGCTGGACGCGAGCGCGCCCCCCGGCCCCGTCAGCGGGCGCACCCCTGTGGCGGTGAGCGCGGTGCGGGCGATCGCGCAGGAGTGGCGGCTGTTTATCATCAACAACCGGGTGATCGCGTCGAGCCAGTATCGCGAGTGGGGCATGCCCAAGCTCGTGAGCGGGGCGCCGGTGGCGGTGAGCGTCTTCGCCCAAGGCGCGGCGCAGCGCTGGTCGCCGTCCGTGGCGTTCAGCATGGACATCGCGC
>CAYXWB010000209.1:0-9165 GCA_964468515.1 uncultured Bradymonadales bacterium
GAGACCTTGCCTGGCTATGAGATCGTCGAGATCAAGGGGATGGTGCAAGGCAACACCGTGCGCGCTAAGAACGTGGGCCGCGACATCGCCGCAGGCTTCAAGAACCTCGTCGGCGGCGAGCTCAAGGGCTACACCGAGCTGCTCACCGAGGCGCGCCAAGAAGCGACCACCCGCATGCTCGCCCAAGCTCAACAGCTCCAAGCCAACGCGGTCATCAACGTGCGCTTTAGCACCAGCGCCGTCAGCGCGGGCGCCGCGGAGATGTACGCTTATGGCACCGCCGTGATCGTGCGCCCCATCGGCCACAACGCCAACTACTGAGGCGAGGCTGTCATGGACGCGCTGTTGATCTACCTGGGCTTGGCCCTGCTCTCTTTTATCCCGCTGGGCTTGTTCTTCTTTCTCGGCTCCACGATCGAGAAGAACCACCTGCAAGACCTCGAATCGCGCGAGCGCGCCTTGCGCGACATGCTCGTCACCGACCTGCGCCAGTTCCCCATGCGCGAGCAAGCGCAGACGCAGACCACGATCGTCACCGGTGAGGCGGTGCTCGCCGCCGACGCGTTCAAGAACTGGATGCTCGGCTGGCGAAGCATCTTCGGCGGTGAGGTGGTGAGCTTTCGCAAGCTCATGGACCGCGCGCGCCGCGAGGCGCTCGCCCGCTTGCTCGAAGACGCCAAGCGTCAAGGTTATAATGCGGTCTGTAACGTGCGCTATGACAGCGCCGACTTGGGCGGCGCGGTCCACGCGCGCAACAAAAATGCGGGCAAGAAGATCGCCATCCTCGCCAGCGCCACCGCCTATCACGCGCGCAAGCAAGCCGCCGCCCAGATGGCCCTGCCAGGCCCTGAGCTGAACCTGCACAGCCACCCCGTGGCCGCCGCGCCTGTGCCCATCCAGACGTCTTGAGCGCGGCGCAGCGCACCAGAGGAGCCTCATCATGACGCCATCGAACAAGCCCAACCCGCACTCCGTCTTTGATGAGCCCCACATGCGCTCGGCCACGCTGGCCGTGGACCCAAGCGAGGCCAAGGCGAGCCTCGCGCTGCGCCGCTCGCGCCACCTTGATGACCCCCAAGACGAGCTGGCCGAGCACTCCGTCTGGGATGAGACGACCACCCAGCACAGCGCCGCCCTCACGGGCGCCCCTCCCCACGATGCCATCACCTATGGCCGCTGGATGCTCCAGCGCCGCGCGCAAACCCCCGCCTGGCAGAGCTGGTTTGTGACCGCTTGCTTGGTCGCGATGGCGGGGCCCTTCGCCGTCGTTGGCACCCTGCTCACGGGCAACGTGCAGGGGCTGTCGATGGGGATCTTGGCCACGGTGCTGGCCGCGCCGCTGGTCGAGGAGCTGCTCAAGATGTCGGGCGCGGCCATCATCATCGAGCGGCGCATCTTCTTGTTCCGCTCCCCCGCACAGATCATGCTCACCACCGCCAGCGCGGGCGCGCTGTTCGCCGTGATCGAGAACCTGCTCTACCTCAACCTCTACATCCCCGACCCCAGCCCCGCCATCATCGCGTGGCGCTGGAGCGTGTGCGTGGCGCTGCATGTGTGCTGCGCGAGCATCTCGGGCGTAGGCTTGGTGCGCGTGTGGCGCGAGGCGTGGGCCGAGCAGCGCCGCCCTAACATCCAGCGCGCCACACCCTTCTTCATCACCGCCATCGTCATCCACGCGCTCTACAACCTCGCCGCGGTCATCTTCGGCGCGCTGGGTTATGTCTGAGCGCGTGGATGTCGCCGTCATCGGCCTCGGCGTCATGGGGCGCGCGCTCTTGGCCGCGCTCACGCGGCGCGGCGCGCGCGCGGTGGGCCTTGATCGCGGCCCAGGCCCTCAGCCTAGCGGCCCAAGCCACGCCGACACGCGCGGCTGGCGCGCGCCCTACTGGCAACACCCCGCTTATTTGACCCTCATCGCGCGCGCGCGAGACGCGTGGCTTGGGCTTGGCCAGCGCCACGACGTGGCGCTCTTGGAGCGAAGCGGCGGCCTGATCAGCGCGCCAGCGCAAGACCCCATGATCGCCGGACCGCTCACCACGCTGCGCGCCCAAGCGTGGCCGCATGAGCTGCTGGACGCGGCCAGCGCGCGCGCGCGCTGGCCGCGCCTCTTGTTTGAGCCCGCGCATCTCACGCTGTGGGACCCCAGCGCAGGTTATCTTCGCGCAGACCTCGCCAACGCCGCCTTGTTGGCGGATGCGCGAGGGGCGCACGCCCTGCATCGCGCGGACGTGCTGTCGATCAAGCGCGCGGGGGAGGCGTGGCAGGTGATCACGACGCGCGGCGTATGGCGCGCCGATCAGCTCGCCATCACCACCGGCGCGGGCGCGCTTGAATTAGGCGGCGCGCTTCGCGCGCTGGTCCCCAAGGCGCTCAGCCAGACCCTGACGCGGATGCGCCACGTCGAGGCCTGGTGCGCCTGTGAGGCTGGCGAGCAGGTGCCGCTGTTTCAGCGCCGCGTGGGCGAAGCCGACGCGCTGTTCGGGCTCGCCAGCGGCGCGCCCCAACAGCTCAAGGTGTGCGCGCGGCTCGCGCCTCACGCGGTGCCAGATGACGCGCGCGTGCGCGCGCTCGTGGCGCGCGCGCTGACCGTGCCCGCTGAGGTCTTGCGCTGGCGCGTGGGCGACGACGCGGCGACGCCTGACGGCGCGCCGCGCTTTGGGCCACACCCCGATGAAGCGGGCGTCTGGCTCGCGCTGGGCCTAAGCGGCCACGGCTACAAGCTCGCGCCCGCCATCGCTGAAGCGATGGCGGGCGCGTTGGCTGGCGAGCGTGAGGCGCTCGCGGGCCTTGAGCACTTCGCGCCGTCGCGCTAGCTCACATGCGGCCCTGATCGGGCGGGAACACGTCGCCACACTGCGGGCAGGTGCGCGCCGCTTCATCATCCAGGAACGCGCGGATGTGGGCGCGCAGGTTCGCTTGCAGATCCGTGTAGCGATAATCGACGCGATGCAGCGGGTGGGCGCACTGGTTGCAAAACCACATCATGCCATCCAGCGCCTCGGGCTCGCGCTTCTGATGGATCACGAGCCCCAAGCTGCCCTCCTCGCGGCGGTTCAAGTGCGGCTGAAGCGGCGGGATATAGAACAGCTCGCCCTGCCCCACCACCACATCCTTGAACCCCTCGGGCGTGACGAGCCGACAGAACATCTCACCGCTGAGCTGGTAGAACAGCTCAGGGGCGGTGTTGATGTGAAAGTCACTGCGCTGAGCTGGGGTCGCGCCGTGAAAGAGCATGACGATAAGCTGGTCGTCCCAGACCTTGAGGTGGCTCATCAGATCGGCGCCGCTGGCGCCTTGTTGAGCCTCCATCCAGCGCTTCACGTCGAAGGGATCTTGGCGAAGCATAGGCGTCAGTCCTCACGAGGCGGCGCGGGCGGCACGAAGAAGTAGTGCAGCACGGAGTTGAGGGTGTAGGTGCCATGAAAGCGCGGCATGGCGCCCGCGAGCTCTCCCAGATGCCAGGTGGTGTGCACAGCGAGCGCCTCCCAGATGGCGCCGTAGGTGGGCAGCGTGTCGGGGATGTTGGCGCCTGTGGCGAGGTCCCAGCGGCGCATGTCGAAGTCGCGCAGTACGGCGAGCAGGCGGACCTGTGCCTCGCGGAACATGAGGATGAGCGCGCCCTTGGTGTAGCGATCGGGATCGACGCCGTGGGCCTTGGTCTTGGGCGCGTCATCGCCCAGATCGAGGGCGTTGAAGACCTGATGGATCTCAGGAGAGAGCAGGCGCCCGCGCCCGTCAAGCCAGCCCGCGAACAGGTCCGTGACGCAGGCCAAGTGGCCGAGCGTCCACGCCGGGGAGACGCCGTTGAGGGCGGGCGCATAGAGGTCTTGCGCGCTCATAGGCTCAAGGGCGCTGAGCAAGATGTTGCCGCTGCGGTTGAGCTGACGCTGGATGATGAGGCGAGAGAGGCTCGCGTCTGTGACGAGGTCATTGGATAGTTCAGCGTGAGCGGACACCATGAGGAGCCTCCGAGGTGAGTCGAGGTGGCTCGCATCAGATGTCATGCGCGCTGCACCCCTTCAGCCAGGATCACCACACACGACAAGAGGGGCCATGCGAGGTGAGGCGGAGCAGGCGCTTGGGCGCCATGCAGGATTAAGCTGTGATCGTGTTCACGCCCACATGATGACCGTTATACTTTCAGATGTCAAAAAAAAGATATGACCTACATAGATCAACAATTAACCCCCACATCACCTGACATCACCTGACATCAGCCCCGCGCCTACACAGCGCGAGGCCCGTTTGATTTATCCTGGAAGATAAATCAAACGGGCCTCGCGCGAGAGGATGAGCTCCAAGCGCTGGCTCAAACGTGCTGCTGGCGAAGCTCAGCGGCGATGTTCTTCTGCATGGCCTCGTTGGTGCCACCACCGATGGCGAGCAGGATGGCGTCGCGGTGCAGGCGCTCGACGGGATACTCGCGTGTGTAGCCGTAGCCGCCGAAGACTTGAATGGCGTTGCGGCTGACGCGCTCACCGACCGCAGGCGCGATGAGCTTGCAGGCGTCAGCGGCCATGCGCTGCTTGCTGTGGGGGCCGATCTGACGAGCGACGTTGTAGACCAGCGCGCGCGCGGCCTCGGTCTCAGCGTAGCTCTCAGCGATGAGGCGCTGCACTTGGCCAAACTCGATGAGGTACTTGCCAAAGGCCTTGCGCTCGCTGGAGGCGTAGCGCGACATCTCGGCCAAGCAGCGGCGCGCGATACCGAGCGACTGCGCGGCCAAGGTGACACGCTCGATCTCGAGGTTGCGCATCATGCAGGTGATGGCGCCGCCCTCCTCACCGAGCAGGTTTGAGCGAGGCACGCGCACGTTGTCAAAGCTCAGCGGCGTGGTGGGGCTTGCGCGCATGCCCATCTTGCGCTCCTTGCGCCCGGCGCTAAACCCTGGGGAGCTGGTCTCGACGACGAACGCGCTCACGTCGCGGCGCCCGGCTCCGGTCTTAGCGTAGACCAAGCAGACATCGGCCACGTCGCCGTTGGTGATCCACTGCTTCGAGCCGTTGAGGACATAATGCTCACCGTCAAGGCGCGCGGTGGTGCCCATGCCGAGCACGTCGGTGCCCGCGCCTGGCTCGCTCATCGCCATCGCGCCGATCCACTCACCGGAGATGACCTTGGGCAAGAAGCGCGCGCGCTGGTCGGCGCAGCTGTTGGCGTAGAAGTTGTGGACGAACAGGACCTCATGGGCCAAGTAAGACAGCATGAGGCCGGGATCAAACTGGCTCAGCTCCTCCAGGATGATGGTGGTGGCGACGGGGTCCATGCCCGCGCCGCCGTCCTGCTCCGTCACGGTGACGCCGAACAGGCCAAGCTCGCTGCCGAAGCGGCGAAACAGCGGCTCATTGAACCGCTCCACCTCATCGTGCTCGGTGGCCTGAGGTTCGACGTTGGCCAGGCCCCACTGCGCGACGGACTGTCGCAGCTGCAGGTGCATCTCGCTGGGATGAAAGAGATCGAAGGGTTGGGTCATGGTGTGGAGCTCCTCTGGCATGATCCGGGCGCACAAAGCGCGCAGGATCGAGCATAAGCGCTCGCGCGCCTGCCCGCAACTAGCGACCGGCCGGTCACAACGCGCCCGTGACCGATGCCGCTTGGTGGGATGTCATGAGCGCCTCGCCAGGTGCGCTTAAGCGCTCAGGCACGATGAGCGAGCATAGTCGATCCTTGGCCCTCGACGCTCTCCCAACGCAGCCTCCCGCCCCCCAGGCCTCAAAGCGCGCATAACCTGCGCCCACAAGCTGCACGTAAGCCCAGCGCTTACGCGCTGACCTCAGGGGAGCGCTTGGGGCCGACCTTGGGGCTGACCACCTCGACCTGCTCGCCAAAGGAGCGGATCCAGGGCCAGACGGTGCTCATGGCGTTGACGCTAAAGGTCATGCGCAGGCGACCATCGTCGCACAGCTCAAAGCGCTGGGTCGGGTGCCACGCGCGCTCTTGGAGGAAGACCTTGAGCCAGTGCACGTCGGCGAACAGCAGCTCCACGCTGATCGGCTCCTCCGCGCGCTTGTGATAGATGCCGAAGCTGCCATCGACCATCTCGCGCGGGTCATAGCTTACGCGCGAGGGATACTCAAAGCGCTCGCTCAGCTTGCGGGCGGCGCGCATGCGCCCCACGGCGTAGGTGCGCGGCTCGGTGTGCGGCGGACAGCGCGCGAACAGGTACAGATCGCTGCGCGAGTAGACCAAGGTCAGCGGCTCCAAGGTCAGCGTCATCGGCGGCCTGTCATGGCTCGCCGAGTCATAGTCCACCTCCACGCGGCGCTGCTTGAGCAGCGCGAACAGCAGCGTCTCCAGCACCTCAGACTGCTTCGAATAATCGCGCCGCGCATCCGACACCACGCAGAACAGCCGATCGGCGTCGCCCAGGCGCAGCTCCGCGAAGGCGTCGCGGTCGCGCAGCTGGCGCTTGAAGTCGCCTAAGAAGTCCTCCATCACCGCGCCCACCTCGGTGTCTTGCAAGAAGCCAAAGAGCTGGCGCCCCACAAACAAGGTCATGACGCGGGCTAAAAAATCGGGATCGCTGAACCCATAGGAGCCTTGCGAGGTGAGGCGCAGGTAGGCCACCTCATCGCCCGCTTGGACCTCCTCTAACATGCAGCTGCCATCGGCGCGCTGAAACGGCTCAAAGCGCTCCTGCAGCAGCTTGCGATATTTGCGATAGGTGCGATCCGCTATCCCCAGCTCCTGCATCAGCGATGAGACGCGCCAGCCGCGCGGGTTGGTGAGCAGGCGATAGACGATGATCGCGAGGTTTAAGTTGATGTTCTCTTTGTCGGTTCTTGTCATCGAGGCGCCTCCTGGGTCAGCTCATCGCGCGGCGTCAACGCCCCGCGCTTGAGAGCACTCTGGCCCCAAGCGCGGCACGTATTGTGCCACAGCGTCATAATCCTAACGCATTCGTGGCGCTGGCGCGCGATCTCACAGCGCATCCCCCAAGCGCGCCATGTCACAGCGCGCGCCGTGGAGGCACCAGCACATTGGCGAACAACAACCCCGCCACGATCGCCATCGCCACGAGGATCATCGAGAAGGCCGTGTCCACGCCCCCCAGCACATCGCGCGCGAGCATCGCGGTCATGCTCTTAAACCCTATGCTCCCCGGCACCAGCAGCAAGATCCCCGGCACCAGCAGCACGCTCGCCGGACGATCCAGCCAGCGCGCCGCGAGGTTGCTCAACGACGCCACCGCCAGCGCCCCAAAGCAGGCGCCCAGCTGAGGACCAAACAGCACACCCCCCGCCCGAGCGCCCAGATAGGCCGTGATCCCCGCGCCCAAGATGGGCAACAGATCGCGCCTGCGCGCGTCAAACAGCACCGCGAACGCCAAGGGCGCGATCACCAGCGACAGCGCCTCGGTCCACCACGGCAGCGCGCCAAGCGCGGCGGGCATCGCGGGCGCTGCGCCCAGCAAGGCCGCGATCTGCTGCCCCAGCGCCACCCCGAAGCCCAGCTCCAAGAAGATCAAGATGGCGCTCATCAGCCGCGCCGTGCCGCTGACGAGGTTGCGCGTCGCGAGCTCCGTCATCGCCAGCGTGAGCGTCAGCCCTGGCACCAGCGCGATCAGGCTCGCCACCGTGACCACATACACTGACAGCCCTGGGATGAGCCACGCGGCCACGCCCGCCACCAGCGCCGTGGCGAGCGCAGCCAAGGGCTCCAGCACGCGCGAGGTCTCGCGATGGCGCAGACACCACACCGAGATGAGGCCCACCAAGGTGCCGATCACCGACGCCACCGCCAGATCGATCAGCGCCCCATTGAAGAAGCGCGCGGCGGCCGCGCTGGCCACAGAGTGCGCCAGCACGAACGTCACCACGCCGTAGCGCTTCGGTGAGGCGACGACCTGGGCGAGCCTGCGCGAGCCCTCGACCAAGGCGCACTGACCGCGCAGCACCGCGCCCGCGACGCCATCGATCTCCGCGAGCTTGCCAAGCTCTACCACGCCCGGCTGCACGCGCAGCAGGCTCACGCGCTGATCGCCCATCGGCCCAAACGCGGCCAAGATCGAGGTCGGCGTCGAGAAGAACTGCCCCTGCAACCCGAGCCTGGCGCTCACCCGCTCCAGCGCGTCTTCGAGCTGATGCGCGGGCGTGCCATACGCGTGCAAGGCTTGGCCAAGCTCCAGCACGAACGCGTGGCGCTGGCGCTGCGCATCGCTCAGCGCGTCTGACCCCTGGGATTGAGGAACATCGGGAGGCGTCGCCTCAAGCGGCGCCTGCGTATCAAGCGGCGCTTGCGAGGCCGCCAGTTGCAAGGTCTGGCGCGTGCGGCTGACCCACGCCTCCAGAGATTCGAACATCATGACGATCGCGCCGTGGGCGGCGCCTCCTGGCGAGGTCAAGGACATGCGGGGTGGCCCCCGCGCTTGACCGCGCAACATAGGCATGCGCGCCGCCGATGTCACGCACCATGCGCGCTACTGGGCCTGCGGCGCGCTTGAAGGTTGGCCGTGAGCGCGCGCGCGCTTATGCTCGTGAGCTGCAACGATCCGCCACACAGCAGCTCACCTTACGGAGCGCGACCCCTCATGACCGCACCGCTCATCCTGATCACTGGCGCGACCGACGGCATCGGCGCGCAGACCGCCCGCGCCCTCGCCACCTCACACGCGCGCCTCATCGTTCATGGGCGCAACCCCAGCAAGCTCGCCGCGCTCCACGACGAGCTGACCCAGCGCGGCGCCGCCCACGTCGAGACGCTCCAGGCCGACCTCTCCAGCCTGAGCCAGGTGCGCGAGGCCTGCGCCTCGATCACCGCGCGTCATGAGCGCCTTGATGTGCTGCTCAACAACGCGGGCGTCTACTGCAATGAGCGCGCGCTGAGCGTGGATGGCCATGAGCTGACCTTCGCCGTCAACCACTTGGCGCCCTTTCTGATGACCCACCTGCTGCTTGATCTGCTGCGTCAAGGGCGCGGGCGCATCATCAACGTCAGCTCCATCGCCCACTCGCGCGGGCGCGTCGACCTGGACGACCTCAGCTGGGAGCACAACTTCAGCCCCTATAACGCTTACGCCTCAAGCAAGCTCGCCAACGTCATGTTCACCGTGTCCCTGGCCCAGCGCCTGGCCCCCGACTGCGGCGTCACCGTCAACGCGCTGCACCCCGGCGTCGTCTCCACCAAGCTGCTCACACAAGGCTTCGGCATGGAGGGCCCCGACTC
>CAYXWB010000210.1:0-9139 GCA_964468515.1 uncultured Bradymonadales bacterium
GACCAGAAGTGGATGATGCTCAGCTTGTAGCTGAACACGGGGCGGTTCGCGGCCTTAGGCAAGAAGTAGTACATCATGCCCAAGAAGGGGGTGGTCAAAAAGAACGCCACCGCGTTGTGCCCGTACCACCACTGCACCAGCGCGTCGTGCACGCCTGCATAGGCCGAGTAGCCCTTGAACATGCTGACCGGCACGACGATGTTGTTGAAGATGTGCAGGATCGCCACGGTGACGATGCTGGCGATGTAGAACCAGATCGCCACATACATGTGCTGGACGCGCCGGATGATGAGCGTCCAGAAGAAGTTCACCGCGAACAACACCCAGACGAGCGTGATGGCCAGATCAATGGGCCACTCTAATTCGGCGTACTCTTTGGTCTGCGTGAACCCCAGCGGCAGCGTGATGGCCGCTGACAAGATGATCGCCTGCCAGCCCCAGAAATGGATCTTGCTCAGCAAGTCGCTGGCCATGCGCACCTTCACCAAGCGCTGCGTCGAGTAGTAGATCGCCGCGAAGATGGCGTTGCCCGCGAACGCGAAGATCACCGCGTTGGTGTGCAGCGGGCGCAGGCGCCCAAAGGTCAGGTAGGGGCCGATGTTGGCCTCGGGCAAGACGAGCTGAATGGCGAGGATCACCCCCACCAACATCCCGACGATACCCCAGCCCATCGTGGCCAAGACGAACTTGCGGACGATCGCGTCGTCATACACCACGCGCTCTCGCGCGCTCGCGTCTGCGACGGGATGGGCTCCAGGTTGGGTCATAGCGTGCGCTCCTGTGGCTCTCAATGAGGTCGGGCCCAACACGCGCTCGCGCGGTTGTGGCGGTTGTGCTGACGCGAGCGCCTAATTCAAGGTGTGTGCCAGAGCGCGTAGCATCGCCTCTCAAGCCATCCTCGCCACCAGTGATGGCGCACATGGGGCCCCAAGCGCTTGACGCCCAGGCGAGCGCGAGCTAAAAATGCGCGCATAATTTGCATTTCATGAATAAATTGCACGACACAACCCTCAAGCGCAAGGCTCAGGGGCCACACAGCGCGCCATCGTGCTGGCGCGTGCTTTGCAAGAAGAGGGCTCGCGTCAACGCCCGTGATGGCGACCTCTCCCGGAGCTTCGCGCCATGACCCACCTCTACCTTCAGCTCATCGGGCTCGGCTTGCTCTGGGTCACGTTCCACTGCAGCGGGATGTGCGGCCCGATCCTCATCGGGCTGACCGCGCACGAGGTGCGCGACGCGCCCCACACCTCGCTCACCGCGCGCCTGAGCGCGCGCGCCCGCGCTGTGCTGGCCTATCAAACAGGCCGCGCGCTCACCTACGCCTTGATGGGCGCCACCCTCGGGGCGCTGGGCTCAGCGGCCGAGGCGCTCACGCGCGACGTCACGCGGGTGGCGGGGCTCATCACCGCCGCCGCCCTGCTCATCGCCGCGCTCGTGAAGCTCGTGGGCGCGCCCGGCGCGCAAGCGGGCGCCGCGCGCTTTGGCCTGCGGCTTGGGCGCTTGACTCGGCGCGTCGCGCGCTTCGCGCCCGACGCTGGCCCCTGGCGCATGATGATCTATGGCGTGGTGCTGGGGCTGATGCCGTGCATGCTGATGTTCTGGGCGATGAACCTCGCTGTCGCGTCCGCGAGCCCGCTGCATGGCGCGCTGCTGATGGTGGGCTTGGTGGTGATGACCACGCCCGTGCTCACCGCCGCCGCCTGCTCCACGGCGCTCGCGCGCCCGCGCAGCGCGCGCATGCAGCGCTGGCTCGTGCCCGGCGCCATGGCGCTGTCTGGGGCGTGGATCGGCCTCATGGCGATCGCCGCTAATGGCTGGATTGAGCATGTCCATGTGCCGATCACCTTGCTCGGGCAGCGCCACGTGATCATGTTGTTCTGAGCGAGCGCGGCGGCGCGTCCTCCCATCTGACATGGCGAAGCGCCGCTTGATATCAGCCAGATAGGCATGTGCCAGATGAGGTTCTTGGACCTCAGCGCGCGGTTATGGTTGCGCGCTAGAGGGAAAAGCGTGAGACTTATGAGGCTCTCACCTCCACCTGACGCGCGCCAGCGCCCTCCCTCTTGAGGAGCCAAGGATGAAGATCGCCACCGCGACCTCTCGTTCCCCCGATCCGCTTGACGCGCTCGACGAGGCGATGGCCTCGCTGCGCGACCAGCTCGGCGGCGCCCCCCACTGGGTGTTGGCGACGCACACTGTCGCCCATGACGGCGAGTCGCTTCGCCAGCGCTGCGCGCAGCTTGAGCTGAGCCGCGTGCATGGGATGACGACCTCCGGCGGCTTGATGACGCAGCGCGGCCATGTGAGCGCCCCCTCAGGGGTGCTCGGGTTGTGGGGCATCTCCGATCCGCAGGGCGCTTACGGGCTTGGCGCCGCCAGCTCGCGCGATCGCGACAGCGCTGAGGCCGCGCGCGAGGCGCTGCTCGCCGCGCTCAAGGACGCCAAGCGCGAGGGTCAGCTCCCCGCGCTCGTCTGGATCAGCGCCGCCCCCGGTCAAGAAGAGGCGATCATCCGCGGCATTGAGCAGGTGCTCGGCGGCGCCGCGCCTATCATGGGCGGCAGCGCCGCCGATGACGACCTCAGCGGCAAGTGGCAGCTGTGGACCCCCCAAGGCTGTGACGCAGACCTGATCCTCGTGTCCGTGCTGTTCCCCTCCCAGGAGGTGTTCGTCGCGTTCGAGAGTGGCTACCAGCCGACCGAGCTGTCAGGCGTGGTGACGCGCGCACAAGGCCGAGTGCTCTATGAGATCGACGGTGAGCCTGCGGCCAAGGTCTATGATCGCTGGACACAGGGCGCCATCGCCCAAGCGCTCGCGCAAGGCTCGGGGGAGATCCTCGCTGAGACAGCCATGCGGCCGCTGGGGCGGCCCGTCAATCAGCTGCAAGCCATCACTTATTATGAGCTGTCCCATCCGGCGGCGGTTGATGGCGAGGGGCTCGTGCTGTTCACTGAGATCAGCGCGGGCGATCAGGTGACGCTGATGAGCGGGACCACTGAGGGGCTGGTGGCGCGCGCGGGGCGCGTGGCCACGTCGATCCTTGAGACGCACGCGCTGGAGGTCGGCGCGGTCAGCGGAGGCCTCGTCATCTACTGCGCGGGGTGTATGATGGCGGTGTCAGACGCGCTGCCTCAGGTCGCGCAAGGGATCACGCACGCGCTGGCGGGCGCGCCCTTTCTGGGCGCGTTCACGTTCGGGGAGCAGGGCTGCTTCTTGAGCGGTGAGAATCGCCACGCGAACATGATGATCGCGGTCATGGTGATCGCCCAAGAGGCGCTGTAACGGCGCGAGCTGTGAGGTTTAGAAGTCGCATGACCGATCAGGAGCTGCTGCGCGAGACGCTGGCGAGCCAGGAGCGCGCCTTACAAGCTGAGCGCCAGAGGCGCACCCGCGCCGAGGCCTTGTTGAGCGCGCAGCGCGAGCTGCTCGCTCAAGCCGACGCGCGCGAGGCGCGCCTGCTCACCGTGACCGCGACGCTCTTGCGCGCCGAGCACGCGCTGCTGCTGCGCCTAGAGGGCGAGGTTTGGGTGCCCGTGGCCGCCACTCATGAGGCGCTCATGGGTGGCCAATGGGCTGATGACGCGATGCTCCAGAGCGCGCTGCTCGGTCAGCCGATGGCGAGCTTTGATCTGAGCGTCGTGCCGAGCTGGGCGACCCAGGCCGACACCATCCGCACGCTCGCCACCTCCGCCTTGCACATCGGCGTGCAGGTCGAGGACACCGCCCACTTGCTCATCGCGCTGCACCCAGCGCGCGCTCATTTTGGCCGCGAGCAGGTGCGCGACGCGCGCCAGCTGAGCATCATCGCGGCCCAGACGCTGCTGGCGCAGCGCCACCACGTGCTGCGGCGCGATCAAGAGCGGCTGGTCGCCGCACAAGAGCTTGATCGCCAACACATCGCAGCCCTCCAGCTCGCGCGCGATGAGGCCTTGGCCGCTAGCCGCGTCAAGAGCCAGTTCCTCGCCAACATCTCCCATGAGCTGCGCACGCCGCTCAACGCCATCATCGGCTACACGGAGCTGCTCATTGAGGCCACCCCCGAGGAGGATCCGCAAGAAGCGCTGCCCGATCTGCGCAACGTGCAGCGCGCGAGCCACCACCTGTTGGCGCTCATCAACGACGTGCTCGATCTGTCTAAGGTTGAGGCTGGGCGCGTGGAGCCTCAGCTGGGCGCGTGCGACATCGACGCGCTGATGGAGGAGCTCGCGCGCGTGATGGCGCCGCTGCTTGGGCGTCAGGGCAACCGGCTCAACGTGCAGCATGAGGCGACGCAGGTGCGAGCGCACACCGACGCCCAGAAGCTGCGCCAGATCGTGCTAAACCTGCTGTCCAACGCTAACAAGTTCACCCACGGCGGCGACATCACGCTGCGCGCGTGGTGTGAGGGCGACACGCTGTGGTTCTCCGTGCGTGACACAGGCATTGGCATCGCGCCCGAGACGCAAGAGCGCATCTTCAACGCCTTTGAGCAGCTCGATGGTGGCACGACGCGACGCTATGAGGGCACGGGGCTAGGCTTGGCCATCTCCAAGCGCTACAGCGCCATCTTAGGCGGCAAGCTCAGCGTCGAGAGCGCCCCTGGCGAGGGCTCCACCTTCACGCTCAGCGTGCCCCTCGCCCTGCCCGATGCTGTCGCCCCGAGCGCGTGATGAGCCAGCTCTTGCTCGGCATTGGGGGCGAGCCGGACGCGCCGCCCCTGATCCCCGACGCGCCGCTTGATCCTGAGCGCTGGCGGCTTGACGACGAGGCCGCGCGCCCGCTGGTGCGATCGATCTGTGGCCCAGAGCGCGGGCGCGATGACGCCGTCGGCGCGTGGTGGCTGACCTTGTCTACCTTCCACAAGGAGATCCGGCGCAGCGACGTCGAGCGCGCGATGGTGTACGGGCGCGCGCTAGCGATGATGGGCGGCAACGCCAAGCTGCGACGCTACCTGTTGGGGCTGTGCTTTGAGGAGACGCTCGACGTCGACCTGGCGAGCTGGCAGCTTGAGCACGGCGCGCGCGCCTCATGGGAGGCGATCTTATGGCGGCTGCTGCGCGCCAGAAAGCGCTGGGAGCTGAGCGGGCTGGTGTGGCGAGAGCGCGCCCGGTTGGCGCTCAAAGCGCAGCCGCGCCTGGGGCTTGACCCTGACGCGATCCACGCGCGCGCGCAGGCCCCGATGGCGCTGGCCCAAGCCGACGCGCTGCTGCATGACGCCACCGATCGCGCGCGCCCCGATCGCGACCTCGCCAAGCTCGCGCTGTGGGAGGGTCTGATCAGCTGGGCGCCTGAGCCAACGCGCACGATCCTCGCAGGATGCGCCGCCCAAGCGCCAAGCTCGCTGCTGTTGGGGGCGCTGGTGGAGCTGAGCTGCATGCCCGAGCTGCTTGAGGAGGCGACGCGCCCCTTGGAGCGTGGGCAGCCGAGCTGGCTGGTCGACTACTACCGGCCCGCCCCCTATGGTTATGATCGCCACAGCCGCTGGGGGGTGATCGCGCTCAAGCGGCATCGGGCGCGATGGGCGCAGCACATCGCGCGGCGCGAGCAGCCGCGCGCGCTGGATCTGCGCTGGAGCGCGACCGCCGTGGGGGCGCTGTGGCGCCATGAGGCGCGCGCGCGCGCGGCTGGCGAGGAGGACTGGCGCCAGCAGGATCTGTTCGCGCCCTTTGACGCCTCGCCAGGGCTGCTTGAGGCGGCCATGCGACAGACCGCGCGCGACATGCCGCAGCTGTTCAGCTATCCGGGCGCTTGAGCGAGCACAAAAAAGAGCGTCAGCTCGAAAATAGTGCTTGCATCTGCTGCTCACTTGATGCACATTGACACTCCGTTTGGCCCGTTCGTCTAGGGGTCCAGGACATCAGCCTCTCACGTTGGTAACACGGGTTCAAATCCCGTACGGGTCACTCCAAACACAAGACAGCCCCGCATCCCTGTAGGGGAAGCGGGGCTGTCTTGTGTTGGCGCGCGCGTCAAGCTTGACAAACGCCCCAAACACGCGCACTGTTTTGCGCCCGTCGCCGCGAGGTGACGGCGCCCTCTTTACCGCACTCTCGGCGCGCCCGCGCGCCTCAAAGCCCCCCTGGAGGTTTATCATGGCAGCTCGTCGCCCAGCCAAGATCGCATCGAAGAAGAAGGGTTCAGCGTCCTCGAAGGAGTGCCCCACCTGCGCGTCGCCCATGCAGATCACCAAGGTCCTGCGCACCAGCGGCCCCAGCGGCATGTTCTGGGTCTGCACCGACGTCAAGTGCGGCACGACGACGACCCCTCAGGGCGTCCTCACCGGCAAGCTCCAGCTCGCCTGAGCCGCGCTGACGCGTGAGCGTCTCGCAAGAAAAGAGCGCCGCTGCTTGGGCTTCCAAGCAGCGGCGCTCTTCTTTCTTGCCCCGCTCAGCTCAGCTCACCTCACCGCCCAAATACCGCAGCGCGTTGCCCCACATGATCTGATCGATCGCCTCCTGGCTCATCCCTCGCGCGGCTAGGCCCTGCGGGATCTTCACCATGTCGCGGCAGTCACGCATGTCGCGCGGGATCGTCCACAGCCAGCCATCCAGATCAGAGCCGATCGCCACATGGTCTAGCCCCACGCGCTCGATCATCCATTCAATCCCATCAAGCACGCACGCGCTGGTGGCGAACAGGTTCTTGCCCATGAACATCGGCGCGCAGATCACGCCGATGAGGCCGCCCGTGTCGCGGATGGCGGCCACGCTCTCATCCGCGAGGTTGCGATCGACGCGGCGCATGGCGCGCGCGCCCGTGTGCGTGCACAGCACGGGGCGCTTGGCGATGGCGCACACGTCCAGCACGCCGGGGGTGTTGACGTGGGCCACGTCGATCCAGATCCGGTGACGCTCAAGCTCCGCCACCAGCTCCCTGCCCCACCCTGTCAGCCCATCGCGCTCATTGGAGCCGCGCCCCCACGACGGCGTCACAGCGTCGTTCACACCAAAGTGAGCGAGCGTCATATAGGAGATGCCGCGCGCGGCAAGCTCAGCCACGCGGGACAGCTCGCCATTGAGCATGTGCGCGCCCTCCACCCCGGCTGACACGGCCAGCTTGCCTGCGTCGCGCGCGCGCTGCCAGTCGGCGGGCTCGCGCACGCGCAAACAGCGCGGGTCGTTAGCGACCACCTCGTCGATGTAGTCCAGCTGCACGTTCAGCTCGCGCCAGCCCGCCTCACTCTGCCAAGGAAAGTAGTGCACACCTAAGCAGACGCCCTGATAGCCCGCCTCGATCATGCGAGGCAGATCGCTGTGCCAGATGAAGGGCTGTCCTGGCAAGAGGGCGCGATGCGCGCGCGTGATGTCATAGCCGAGCAGGCGCCGTTGCAACACACAGTCCACATGCAGATCGATCATCACGCTCCCGTGGGCTGCGCCTCACGCGCAGCGCAAAATTGGCATCATCGCAGCGCAAAATGCTAAAAATGCGCCTCTCACTGACAAGGATCATCACCTCTGCTATGATCCGCCCCCAACATGAGCCCAGCTCCCTCTCAATCTCACCGCTGGCGAAACGCCCGCTTGATTTGCTCACGCAAATCCTCAAGCATCTGTGCCGACGACACCTCAGGAGCGCGCATGTCTACGCTACCGTATCATGAGGCATGGGAGGGGCACATCGCTACCGCGCTTCGATCCGCCGGACATGCTGCGGATCCCTTGTCGCTGGATGAGGCGTGGTGGTTGGCGTGGCGGCTGGGCTATGGGGCAGAGCTGGTGACGCACCTGAGCGCGCTGCTGTGTGATGAGGAGCTCGCGCGCCAGCTCATCGACGCGCTGCCGCATGTGCTCGGCTGGCGTAACAAGCCGATCGCCATTCAGTTCACGGGCTTTGAGCCCTTCGGACCTCATCACGCGAACCCCTCGGCGGCGGTCGCCAGCGCGGCGGCCGACGCGGCCGCTGGCGAAGGGGAGACGCTGCCCGTGACCTACGCGCTGGCGCGCGGCTATGGGGAGGCGCGCTTGGCGCGCGCCAAGCAGCCCACCTTGCTCATCCACATCGGGCTGGCGAGCGGGCGCGACGCGGTGAGCATTGAGCAGTTCGCGCATAACACCTGCGGCGAGTCGCCGGATAATGACGGCCAGCTCGCCAGCCCCAGCAGGCTCCTAGAGCTGTCCGGGCCCGAGGCGCGGCGCACGACGCTGCCCATCGCCGCCATCGCCGCCTCGCTGCATCAGCCCGAGCAGCCCGCGCGGGTGAGCCGCGATACGGGCACCTATGTCTGCAACGCGCTGTATTATGCGAGCTTAGGTGCGGCGCAGCGCAGCTTCGCGCGCGGGCTGCCCGCCGCCGCGCTGTTCGTCCACGTCCCGATGATGGATGACGCGGCCGCCGCCGCCCTCGGCGCGCGCTTGGGCGCCGCCATGCGCGCGCTCGCTGACGCGCTGGCCGCGTCCTGACGCCACGCTCACGCGATCGCACGGTTGCATCCGCGCCGCGCTGACACTAGGGTGACACCCCACAGACGTCGCCAGGGGTACCGGCCCTAGACCGGTTGAGATCACACCCTTGGAACCTGACCCGGCTCACACCGGCGTAGGGAGCGCGACGTGGCCTGCGCCACCTCACAGACAGCGGCTTGTCTGTGCGCTGACGTCTGCGACCTCTCACCTTATGAGGAGCAGACACCATGAGCGAGCACACCCCCCATCAGCGCCCCTCCCAGGGCTACACCCCGCTGCCTCAAGACATCTGGAGCCAGGCCTATCCGGGCTCCGAGAAGGTCATGCGCGAGGTCGACGCTGACCTCCAGATCCCCACGCGTCGCGTCCACCTGACCACCGGGGAGCATGTCGATCTCTACGACACCAGCGGCCCCCAAGGTCAGACCTGCACCGAGGGGTTGGCGCCGCTGCGGCGCGACTGGATCATGGCGCGCGGCGACGTCGAGGCGCATGAGCGCACCTTCAGCGTCGAGGGCCACGCCGAGGGCCACCTGATCCCCGCCCCGCTGCGCCGCGACGCGCTTCGAGGCAGCGGCCCCGTCACCCAGCTCGCCTACGCTCGCCAGGGCATCATCACGCCCGAGATGCGGTTCATCGCCGCGCGCGAGCAGGTCAGCCCCGAGCTCGTGCGCGATGAGGTCGCCGCCAAGCGCGCCATCATCCCCTGCAACATCAATCACCCCGAGCTGGAGCCGATGATCATCGGCCGCAATTT
>CAYXWB010000211.1:0-9124 GCA_964468515.1 uncultured Bradymonadales bacterium
CGCTATAATGCGCTTGGCGATACGTCTCCAGCAGCGGCGTCTTAAAGGGCGCGCCCTCGGTCACGGCGCCGAACAAGAAGCGGTGCAGCTCGACAGGCTGCATGCGCAGGCGGATGTGGCGCGCGAGGCGGCGCCATGCGCGTCGGTACTTGACCGCGTGGAAGACGGGGTCAGGGCGCGTGCGCAAGAAGCGGGCGATGGTGGCGCGGGTGCGGCGGTTGTTGACGCCGCGCGCGGCGATCGCCTCCAAGGCGCGATAGGCCTGGGGCGCGGGCATATGATCGAGCGCCCAAGCGATGAGCGCGCCTTCAAGCGCGCGCTCGACGTGGTCGTCAGGCGCGCCAGCGGCCAGCAGGTTACCCAAGATGAGCGCTTGGTGGTGCGTGTTGATGCCCGCGACCAGCGCGAGCGCGTAGAGGCGGCGGTAGTTGATCAGCGCATAGTCATGCAAGAAGGAGGCGCCCAAGCCTTGCGTCGCCGCGTCGCTGTAATAGCCGCCATGCTTCGTGTTGCTGAAGCAAGCGGCTAAGAACAAGAGCGCGTCTTCGCGCGCGACCTCGTGATGACGAGTCATGGGGCACCTCAAGCAGCGAGCGTAGGAGGGGGTGAGGTGGCCGGGGCAGATCGGCGTGACGTACGGTTAGACCTGCCAAAAGGGTTTCGAGAGTCACGCGCAAGGCCCACGGCCACCTCAAGCCAGACACCTTATCAAGTCGCGTGCCAAGTCGCGGCACGCGCGCGTTGATGAGGCGCCAAGCGGGCGAGCGCGCGGCGCGAGCCTGACACGACGCGCTCGACCTTATCTCCCAAGATAACACTTTATAATCAATCCATGTGCGCCGCTCGCCGCGGGGAGGCGCCGCGCGCACGAGCGGGCGCTTGGCGCTGGCGGCTGCAAGCGACCGGCTCGCTTGGACGATCCCCGCATGGACTCAGGGGAGGCGCCCTATGCTTTTGGAGGTTGTGTGCGCGGCGCTGGCGTGAGGCGCGCAGGATCGCTTGAATGAGACGAGGTCAGGCGGGCGCATTCACCGTGTCGAGGGTCTGCTCAAAGATGACGACCTCATCATCGAGGGCGCTGAGCAGGTCGAAGATGGCGCCCTCACCGGCCTCAACGCTCGCGCGCGAGAGGGTCATGGCCATGACGCGGGCGCGCAGCGCCTCAAGCGAGGCGGCCATGGCGCCGAGGCGGCGCTTGAGCGCGGGCAGCGCGAGCGCAGCCCGCTCAAGCGTCTGCTGCTGCTCAAGGCGCGCGCGCAGGGTGCGAGCGTCGTGGTCAGGATCCGCTTCAAGGGCGGCGATCTGGGCGCTCAGCTTGGGCGCGTCGACGCTGGCCACATAGTGGGCGATCTGCGCGTAGCGGGCGCAGCCGTCGGCGAGGTTGGCGAGCAGGTCGTCGAGGCCCCCTTTGAGGGGGCCGAGCAGGCGGCGCAGCTCGGGGCGCGCGGCGGCCAAGTGGCGCCAGATGGCGTAATACTCCATCAAGCAGACGGTGAGCAGGTCGCGCACCTCGGGCTGCTCGGAGAGCGCGCGCAGCGCCGCTTGGCAGCGGGTGGCGAGCGCGCTGTCGAGGCCGGTGAGGGCGTTGAGGATCTGCACCACGTCGATCGCATAGCGCTGAGAGAAGCGGCGCGCGTGGTAGGTGGCGAGCGCGGGGGCGGCGAGGATGAGCAGCAGCGCGGCGAGCTTCCAGGAGAGGAACATCAAGCCTACGACGCTGGCGAGCAGCGCGAGCCAGAGCGTGAGATCGCGGCGTCGGCGCAGCACCGACTCGATGATCTCGCGCGGCATGAGGGATGTAGCGTCCTCGGGGTGGGTGATGGAGGCGACGACGCCGAGCTCACCGAGGCGATCGACGAGGGCTTGAGCGTGCTCGTCTTGGCCGTTGAACAGGAACACGGCGGGCGGCTGGGCGAGCGCGCTCCAGACCTCGCGCGCGTCGAGGCCGCTGTTGCTCTGGATGAGCAGGTCGACGACCTCGGAGAAGACGTCGGGGTCTTGGACCTGCGCGATGGCCATGAGCTGGGGGCGCGCATCGGCGCTGTAGCCTGGGGCGGCGCCGCAGTAGACGCAGAAGGTGAGATCAGCGGGGACCTGAGCGTGGCAGGCGCGACAGCGCAGGCTCGCGGTGAAGTGAGGCTGGAAGCGGGGGCGAGCTTGGGCGCGCTGGCGCTGGGCCCAGCGGCCGACCTCCTCTAGCTCAAGCGCGGGCGGCGCGTCAGCTGAGGAGGCGGCCTCAGGGGGAGCTTGGGCCTGAAGCTCCATGAAGTGCCACCAGGCGTCTCGGCCTTGGAGCAGGCTGTCAAAGCGGTCATCCTCGCTCAAGCGGGCGCCTCAATCGAGATGTAGGAGCGCTTAGCGCGCTTGTGGCTCAAACAGCTCACGGGTCATCGCATAGACACAGATATCACGCCACGCGTCGCGCAGGTAGAGGCGCTTGGCGCTGACACCCTCAAGGCGCATGCCCAGGCGCTCAGCGAGCGCGCGGCTAGGCAGATTATCGGGCTCAATGCCGGCCTCCACGCGGTGCAGGCCGAGGGTGTGCATGGCCAGGGAGAGGGTGGCGTGGCAGGCCTCCAGCGCGTAGCCGCGGCGCCAGTGACGATCAAAGATGGCGTAGCCGAGATAAGCGTTTTGAAAGATGCCGCGCGACACGTCCATGAGGGAGGTGTGACCGAGCAGGGCGCGCTCATCGCTTGAGAAGATCATCAAGTGGTAGTCATGATCGGCCGCGATGCTCGTCTGATGGCGCTGCACGATGGCGTCAAAGGCGGCCTCTTCAAGATCGACGGGCTGCAGGGGGCGCAAGGCCCAGGGGTTAGGCGCGCGCGTGGGGCGGCTCCAGGCGTCGCGCCACACGTCCCAATCGGACCAATGCAGCGGGCGCACGATGAGGCGCTGGGTGTGCGCGATGAGCGACGCAGGATCAATCGCGCGCATCATCCTCGCCCGAGGCAGCATCGTCATCCTGCGCCTCCTCGGCGTCATCCTCGCTGGCCTCAGCGAGCTGCGCCTCCATGCGGGCCCACAGTGCGAAGGCTTGGGCCGTCTCCTCTTTGAACTGGAGGTTGAGGGCGCGCTCTTCAGCGATGCGCTCGCGCCACCCGTCAAGCTCGGCGGCGTCCTCATCAGGCGCCTGAGAGAGCTGCTGCTCAGCGTGCGCGAACAGCAGCTCGGCCTCATCGCAGCGGCCTTGACGGCTCAAGATGGTGGCGAGGGTGCGAGACGCGAGGGCGAGCTCAAGCGAGGCAGGCGCCGCTGAGGCGGCGTCAAGGACGCGACGCACTTGGTCGGCGGCTTGCTCGGGCTGTGACAAGCCGTCATGGAGCTGTGCCAGCTCCAGGCGCATGACGAGCGCTTGCGGCGCGCTGGGATCATCACCTGCGCGCTCGGCGTGTGTGATGGCCTCGGTGAGCGAGGCGAGGGCTTGCTCGGGGCGATCGGCCATCATGTAGGCGCTGGCGAGGTCGGCCAAGGTGGCGGCGAGGCTTGCGGGCTGGGCTTGTGGGTGGGCGCGCTCCAGGGCGAGGGCGCGCTCCCAGCAGGTGATGGCTTGCTCCAGCGCCTCGGGCTCACCGCGCATGGCGAGGACGCTGGCGAGGTTCGTGTAGGGCTCGATCAGCTCAGGTGCGTCCTCGCCCAAGGCCTCGATCGTGAGTGAGATCGCGGCCTCACAGCAGGGCTGCGCCTCGTCGAGGCGGCCTAAAAAGGCGAGCGATGCGCCGCAGCCTGCGTGGGCTTGACCTTGGCGTGCGGGGTCGAGGGCCAGCTCGCGTGCCTGCTCGAAGGCCGCGAGGGCGCCCTCGTAGTCTTCTTGGGCGAAGGCGGCCTCGGCGCGCGCGATGCTCTGGTGAAACTGCTGGTCGGGCTGCATGGGGCTCTCCTAGGCTTTGACTGAGGCGCACAAGGCGCACATCGTGAAGCAGCGCCGCGCAGAAGTCCAGCGCTCACACGCGAGGGTCAAGGTGGTCTGCGAGCAGCGGGCCGACGCGCTCGGGGGCGTCCATGTGGACGTGATGACCGCCGTCCACCTCGATGAGCTGAGCGTGGGTGATAGCGTCGAGGCGCGAGCGCATGAACGCCTCGCTGACGGGCCACCCGTCGCGGGGGCGGAGCATGAGCGTGGGGCAGGCGATCTTGCGCAAGAAAGCGAGCAGATGGGCTTCAGACAGGCGTAGGAGCGAGGGGAGGTGCAGGGCAGGATCGTGATGAAACACGACGGAGCCATCGTCCGCCATCGTGGCGCCTCGTGCGGCGATGAGGGCTGCCGCGTCGCGAGACATGGGCATGCGCGCTTGGAGCATCCGATCGAGCGCGGCGTCAAGCGAGGGGTGTTGTTTGGGCGCGCGGTCGAGGTCAAACTTGGCGCGCGCGGCGATGGCCTTGGCGGCGACCTCGGGCGCGTCCTCGGGGCTTGTGGTGCTTGGTCCTAGCCCGTCGACGATGGCGAGCTTGGTGACGCGATGGGGGGTGACGCCCGCGACGAGCAGCGCGATGGCCGCGCCCATGGAGTGACCGAGCAGTTGAAACTGCTGCCAGCCCAGCGCGTCGGCTGCGGCGAGGACGTCGGGCACCCAGTCGATGAAGTGGTAGGAGGCGTTTGGGGGGCGGTGTTGGGAGTGGCCGTGGCCGGGCAGATCGAGGGCGACCAAGCGCGCGTTGTGGAGCCAAGGCGCCACGGGGGCGAAGCTCGCGGCGTTATCGAGCCAGCCGTGCAGCGCGAGCGTGGGGGTGGCGTGAGCGGGGCCGCTGGCCACGGCGGCTAGCGTCAGGCCATGGCGCAGGCGCAATGTGATCGGCTCACCGTGCTCGCTCATCAGCGCGCTCCTGGTGAAGAGAGGTGTAGTATGGACGCAGAGGGTGTGCGTTGAGCACAACCTCATGATGAGAGGCGCACACAAGCGCTCAGGAGGCCGACGTGAGCGACAAGACGCGCCAGACGCACAGGGTGACATGCGATGGTGTGACGCTGCAAGTGTATGAACATGCGCACGCGGCGCGCGCTGACGCGCCTGTGTGTCTGGCGCTGCACGGGTTCACAGGCGACGGGTTAGACTTCGCGCCGCTGGCGACGCGGCTGCGCCACGCCCGCTGGCTGGCGCCTGATCTGATCGGCCATGGCTTGAGCGACGCGCCCGAGGCGCTTGAGCCTTATACAATGCGCGCGTGCGTCGAGCAGCTCATCGCGCTGCTGGACGCGCTGTCACTGCCGCAGGTGGTGGTGTTGGGCTACTCGATGGGCGGGCGCGTCGCGCTGCAGCTGGCCACGCATCACCCCGAGCGGGTGAGCGCGCTGATCGCGATCGGCGCGACGCCGGGGCTTGAGGGGGCCGACGCGCGCGCAGCGCGCGTGGCGCACGATGAGGCGCTGGCGGCGCGGATCGAGGCGATCGGGGCGGCGGCGTTTCTAGAAGAATGGCAGCAGGGGGCGATCATCGCCACGCAGCGGCGCATGCCCGCGCGCTGGCGCGCCGTGATGCAAACGCGCCGCGCCAGCGCGCGCGCCTTGGGGCTGGCCAACAGCCTGCGCGGGATGGGGACAGGGGCGATGGCGCCGTGCTGGGGGGCCTTGTCTGATCTGACGATGCCGGTGACGTTGATGACTGGCGAGCAGGATGAGAAGTTCTGTGAGATCGCGCGTCAGATGGGCGCGCGGGTGCCTCACGCGAGGCATCACACGCTGCGCGGCGCGGGGCACGCCTGCCATCTGGAGCGCCCCGACGCGGCGCTGGAGGTGCTCGATCGCGCGCTGCTTCCCTGAGGGCGCGCGGGCAAGGTAGAGTGGGCTTGGGCGCGAGCGCCCTCGCCTCCTCTTAACCGCTTGATGAGAGGCTCGACCATGAAGCGACGCTCGCTCATGCTGCTGACGCTGTGCATGTCACTCACGAGCTGCACCGGCGATGACACAGGCACCTTCGATCCCAACACCCCTCGCCCCGGCTACCGAGATGGCCGCTTAGGCGACGCGTGCATGAGCGACGCGCGCTGCGCGCTGCCGCTGCGATGCGATGACGCGGGGGTGTGCGCGTTCGCCGCCGAGGCGACGCAGGGGCAGCGCTGCCAGCGAAGCGGCGAGTGCGCGGCGGGCTTGTATTGCGAGCCGCAGGTGGGGACATGCGCGCCGGGGGGTGAGGCGCCCCAGGGAGCGCCTTGCGCTACGACGCGCGAGTGCGTCGCGGGCTTGGTGTGCGCCTATCGCGGCGTGATGGGCGTGTGCGCGCCGGGCGGCGCGGGAGACTTAGGCGATGTGTGCGCCACGAGCGGCGAGTGTCTGGCGGGGTTGCAGTGCGCGCGCGCGCGCGCGGGTGAGCCGTTGCGATGCGCGGCGGGGCTCGCGAGCCTGCCTGCGCCGTTTTCGGGGGTGGACTGCCAAGCGAGCCGCGCTGACGCAGGCGCCGCGAGGTTCTTGTTTGAGCTCCCCGGCGATGAGCCTGTGACGGAGTTCTACAGGCTGCCTTATCCCAATAATATTCGGCTGCGCGAGGGGCGCCCCGATCTGAGCGGGCACCCAACGCCAGGGCCTGGGGTGCTGGGCTATGATCTGGTGCGTCAGCTCATCGACGCGGCGCAGGCGACGCAAGATCGATTCGGCACGAACGCGGCGATCCTGCTACGATCGAGCGCGACGCTGGACTACGAGTCGCTCAAGGGCGCCGACGTGATCACGCTGCGCGACATCACGCCCGGCTCACCCACCTATGGTGAGCGCCACCCGGTGAGCTGGCAAGCGAGCGGCGGCGATAGCTCCGATGGACGCTACATCTGTCGCAACTGGCTGTCGGTGCAGCCGTTCTGGGGCAGGCCGCTGCGCGCGAACACGACCTATGCGCTGATGATCACAGCTGAGGCGCGCGCCGAAGGCGGCGGCGCGCTGGCCCAAGACGAGGACTTTCAGGCGATGCTCAGCGCCGATCGCCCAAGTGAGGGGCGCTTGGCGCGCGGCTGGGACGTGTACGCGCCGCTGCGCGCTTTCTTAAGCGACGACGACGCGCGCGGCGCGCTGAGCGCGCAGACGCTCGCAGTAGCGAGCGTGTTCACGACGGGTGAGCCGTGGCGGCTCACGCAGCGTCTGCGCGATGCAGCGCGCGCGCAGCCCGTCACGATCGAGGCGCTCACACGCTGCGACGCCGACACCCGCTCGCCCTGTGATGATGGCCTCGATGGCGAGGCGCACACGCGCGGCTGCTTTGGCGCGCCTGTAGGGATGCATGAGCTGCACGGGCGGTTGAACCTGCCGATCTTCCAGCGAGGTGAGGCGCCGTATGAGCGTGAGGGCGGTGAGCTCGCGCTGAGCGCCCAAGGCGCGCCAGTGAAGCAGCGCGACGAGGCGGTGTGCGCGTCGATCACGGTGCCGACCTCCCCCGCGCCCGCGCAAGGCTGGCCCGTGCTGATCGTGGCGCACGGCACAGGGGGGACGTTTCGCGGCCAGGTCGATGAGCTTGGCGCGCTGGTCAGCGCGATGCCCAGTGAGAGCGGCGCGCGCGTGGGGATGATCACGGTGAGCTGGGATCAGGTGCTGCATGGCGCGCGACGCGGCGCAGGCGTCACCACCGCGCCTGAGCCGCTGGTCTATCACTATGGCAACCCCCAAGCAGCCCAAGGCAACTTCTTGCAAGCGGCGGCGGAGCTGTTCGCCGTGGTGGGCTTCGTCGAGGGGTTATCGATCCCAGCGGCGCGCTCGCCTACAGGGGAGGCGATCGTGGTCGATCCGCGCAACATCTATGTGCTGGGGCACTCGCAGGGGGCCACGAGCGCGTCGTTGGCGGTGCCATTTGAGCCGCTGGTGCGAGCGCTGGTGTTGTCGGGGGCGGGGGGCGGCTTGACGCTCGCGATGATGGGCAAGAAAGCGCCTGTGGACGCGCTGCTGGGGCTGCGCGTGGCGCTGCAAGATCCAGACGTGGGCGCAGGCCACCCGGTGATGCAGCTGCTCCAAGCGTACTTTGAGCCAGTGGACCCGCTCAACTACGGCGGCGCGCTCGGCGCGAACCCGCAGAGCGATGGCGCGTCGCAGGCGCGTCATGTCTTCCACATCTACGGGGTGGGTGACAGCTACACGCCCCCTGAGGGGATGAAGGCGATGGCGCGCGCGCTGCGGGCGAGCTATCTGGAGCCGGTGCTCGACGCCTTCACAGGCGGCGGCATCTTCACCTCACCAGGGCCCGTGAGCGCGAACCGCGTGGAGGATGAGGTGCGCTACACGGTCGTCGGCAAGCAGTATGCGCCTGAGGGCTATGACGGGCACTTTGTGAGCGCGCGTCATCCGCGAGCGCGCGCCGATCTTGCGCAGTTCTTGGTGTCGGCCATCCAGCAGGCGGCGCCGTCGCTTGGCGGACCATGAGCGGTTGACGCTCGCCAGCGCGGGGCGCATCTTTGAGGCCATCCCCGCGATGTCTATGAGCTGATGAGGTGTGTTGTGAGTGAGCTAGTGAGCGCTGAGACGATCCTCGACTTTTGGTTTGGTCCGATCGACGCGCAAGGGCAGCTCGTGGAGGAGCGCATGTCGCTGTGGTTTGGCGGCGGCGAGGACGCTGACGCGCGCTTGCGCGAGCGCTTTGGCCAGACGCACGGCGCGGCCACGCGTGGTGAGCTCGACGCGTGGGCCGACTCGCCGCGCGGGCGCTTGGCGCTGATCCTCTTGTTGGACCAGCTCACGCGCAGCCTGTATCGCGGCAGCGCCGAGGCGTTCGCGCAAGATGCACGCGCGCTGGATTTGGCGATGGAGGCGCTCGCGCGCGGTGAGGATGAGCAGCTGGCGCTGATCGAGCGCGTGTTCATGTATCTGCCGCTGGAGCACAGCGAGGCGATCAACCATCAGGCGCTGAGCGTGGCGAAGTTTCGCGCGCTGACGCGCCAAGCGCCTGAGTCAGCGCGTGAGCTGTATGAGGTCTTCGAGCGTTATGCGGTCGATCACCATGACCTCATCGCTGAGTACGGGCGCTATCCGTATCGCAACGTGGTGTTGGGGCGCGAGTCGACGGCGCGCGAGCGCGCCTACTTGAGCGGCGGCGGCGCGACGTTCGGCCAGGGCTAGGCCTCAGGCGCAGTGGAACGCCAAGCGCAGGGCGGCGCGCCGCCCTGGGGTGGCGTCGAGGAAGATGGCGCCTTGGTGAAGGCGCATGACGCC
>CAYXWB010000212.1:0-9119 GCA_964468515.1 uncultured Bradymonadales bacterium
CTGCCCCTGGCAGCGAGCCTCGCTCGCGTTCGGGGCGCAAAACATGCGCCCCCTGAAGGCCGCGCGGGCGCCCTCATGCGCCAGTGATGCTTGTATGAGCGAGCGAAACGACCTAAAATGCTCGTGGCTGTCTCGCCTCGTTGAGACGTCTCACCTCATCACACTTCCCCTCTCCCCATCCCACCTCCCCCCCACGCATCCCTCCCCGTGAGCAGGTCAAGGAGCTTAATGGCAACGCGGTTTCAGATCGGAGAGAAGGCCGTCTACCCGGCGCAAGGCGTCGCGGAAGTTGTCGGCATCGAAACCAAAGTGATCATGGGCACCCAGCAGACGTTCTACCTGTTGCGGGTGATGGACTCCGATAAGAAGATCATGATCCCCCTGGATAACGTCGATGGCGTGGGTCTGCGCAACATCATCTCACCCAAGAAGGTGGATGAGGTCTATGACATCATGCGTGAGCGCGATGTCGATCTGAACCAGCAGACCTGGAATCGGCGCTATCGCGCCTACGTCGAGAAGATCCAGACCGGCAGCGCCTTGGAGATCGCGGAGGTCTTGCGCGATCTGAACCTGCTCAAGTTCCACAAAGCCCTCAGCTTTGGCGAGCGCAAGATGCTCGACACCGCCCGTCGCCTGCTCGTGCAAGAACTCGCCGTCGCCAAAGACTTGAGCGAAGAGGCGATCCTCGAAGAGCTGGAGCACATCTTCTCCGTCTGAGCCGCTCAGGCGATAAGACCGCGCCGGGTGGGGCGCTCGTGATGCTCAAGGCGCGCCTGCTCGATGCAAGCGCGCCTCGTTATTTTGCCCATCAGCCTGGCGAGTTCAAGACCATGCACACGCCAAGCGCAGCCTCGTCCGGAGAAAAGGGGATGCAGAATTGCCCCATGGCGCAGTCCGCTTGGTCGCGCTCAAGGCGGCACAGCTGCTGACAGCTCAAACGACCCTGAACGTCAGGCCAGCAAACCACCGCGTCGCTGCCGCACGTGCTAGACGCGCTGTCACAGGGATCGCCGACTTGCCCGCCATCATCAAGCACGCAGCCCCCAACTGATGGCGTCAGCGGCGAGCAACGCTGCCCGTTTGGGCAATCCGTGCGCGCAGGATCTCCCGCGTTCAGGAAGGGGCGGCAGGACGCGTGGCAGATGGCGCCTTGATTTGACGCGCTTTGATCCTCAAGGCACAAGCCTCCGCTGGCGCAGCTGAACGCAGACCGCTCATCGCACGGCGCGCCGAGGGGCGAGTCACCCGAGGATACGCAGACGCCCTCGCTGGGCCAGCCATCAGTCAGCAGGCAGCCTTGGCCTGGCGGGCAGCCCTGCGCCTGTGTGCAACCCTGCGCGCACAAGCCCTCGTTGTTATTTCTTGCATCAAAGGCGCAGACGCTGCCGGGGCTCGGGCAGCTGTTCGGCCTGCTGAGATCGCAGATGCCCTGGCAGCGCAGCTCGCCAGTCGCAAACACGTCGTCGCAGATAAAGTTTGCGCGCGACGCTTGGGGGCCTTCGCAGGGCTGATCCTGGAACGTGCACACGCCAGGATCATACGGCAGACACGCACACTGCGTGCACGCCTCGCCAGCAGGGCAGCCGTCATCACAGCAGCCTTGCGCGATGCACGCCTCGTCGATCTGCCCGTCGCAGTTATCATCGAGGCCGTTGCACAGCTCAGGCGCGCGCGGTGAGCTGTTAGGGTTGGTGTCATCACAGTCGACCGGCTCGCAGTTCGCGAACGCGCCATCATCGTCTGCGTCAATGCATTGATCCTCATTAATGCACTCGCCCTGCGAACAGCGCGTGAAGGGGAGGCACATGTTCCCCTCAAGCTCAAGCTCCCCATCCGCGTTGAGGATGCAGAGCTGATACGCGCGCTCGCCCATGCAACGACGCTCCCCGAGCTGGCACGCGCCCAGCGGCTGATCCGGCGGCGCGTCGCTCATATCAGGATCGGGCGGCGCGACGATGCCCCCGCCCGTCGCGATGCAGATGCGATCGCGACACACCAGCCCCGTGACGCAGTCAGGGTCGCTGAAGCAGCGCTGCCCGATCGCCTTATCGCCAGAGGACAGATCGGCGCCGCAGGCGGGCAGCCACAGCAGCGCGCTGAGCGCACATGCGCGCATGAAGAGAGAGAAGTTAGGCTTGTTCATAGGGCGCCTCGCTAGCCGCAGAGGGTGACTCGGGACAGATCCGACAAAAGTGGCCTGTTTCTAGCTGAATCTAGCCCATAACGCAAAGAGCGCCGCGCGCTGTAGCGCGCTTCAAGTGCGCGTGGCACGCTGCGTGACGCGCGCAAAGCGCGCGTCACGCAGCAGAGGCTCCCATGATCGCGCTGATCTACAGCAACGTGCTCGTCGCGGTGGGGGCGATGAGCTTGGCGCTCGTCACTCGCGTGGCGCTGGGTCAGCCCCCCGCGCTCGACGCGCTGCTCGCGCTGATCGGCTGCGCGACGCTGCTCGTCTACAACCTCGATCGCCTCAGCCCGCACAGCCTGGAGGACGCGCACGCGCCCGACGCGCGGCTGCGCTGGCTCGCCACCCATCGGCGCGGCCTCATCTGGCTGACGCTCGCAGCGAGCGTGGGGGTGATGGTGGCGGCGTCGCGGCTGCCGTGGTGGTTGTGCGGGCTCTTGGCGCCGCTGGCCTTGGTGAGCGTCGCCTACAGCGTGCCGCTGGTGCCGACGCGTCGTGGCCTCATGCGCCTCAAGGCGCTGCCCGGCTCAAAGCTCGCGCTGATCGGGCTGGTGTGGGGCGTGGTGACGGTGAGCGCGCCCGCGTGGCTTGGGGGCGTGGCGCCGTGGCAGGCTGAGTCGTTGTGGGGGATGCTCGCGCAGGCGCTGTTCATCGCGGCGATCACGCTGCCGTTTGACGTGCGCGATATGGCGCGCGACGCGAGCGCCGGGATCCTCACCGTGCCGCTCTTGTGGGGCGCGCCAAGAGCGCGCGCGCTGGCGCTGGCCTTGGCCAGCGCCAGCGCGCTGATGTTCTGCCTCTGGGCGCCCGCGCTGTGGCCCGTGTGGGTGGGCCACGGCGCGCTCACGCTGGCCGCGCTCTGGGGCGCGCGGCGCAGCCGCGCGCCCCACTATGAGGCGCTGTGGCTTGACGGGCTGATGCTCGGGCGCGGCTTAATGCTCGGGGCGTGGTGTGCGCTGTGAGCCTCTAGCGCTGGCCGCGCTGGGCGAAGGCCTCGGCGCGCGCCTGCTCGATCATCTGCTCGGCCTTGCTCGTGTCGAACCAGTCGCGCTGGATCGCCTCGCTCAAGCTGTGCAGCGGGTCGAAGTACATGAAGAACTTGCCCGACTTGACGTTGGGCGCGGTGTAGACGCTCACGCCCGTCTCGCGGTTGTAATACTCATACGAGTGCGCGTCGCGCTTGCCGCCGCCGCCAGGCGCGTCAACGATGAAGGTGGGGGTGTTGAAGCCTGCGGTGCTGCCGCGCACGTACTTCTCCAGCTCCAGGTTGGTCTGAAGCGAGGTGCGCAGATCCTCCACGCCCTGCACCATGTCGTGCTGATACACATAATAGGCGTGGATGTTGACCTCACCCAAGCGCTTGACGAGCAGGCGCATGACCTCGGGGTCGTCATTGACGCCGCGCTGCAGCACGGTCTGATTGCGCACGGTGATGCCGCGCTCAAACAGCACGTTCATGGCGTCGCGGGTGATGCCGGTGATCTCATTGGGGTGGTTGAAGTGCGTGTGAATGACGACCTGCTTGTGCAGCTTGCGGCCCGTCTCCACGACGCCTCGCACGGCCTCCAGCCAGCGCGCATCGGAGAGGATCTTCATGGGCATGACGGCCATGCCCTTGGTGGCGAAGCGGATGCGACGGATGTTCGGCATCGCCAGCAGCCGCTCACCAATATTGGTGATGTGCTTGGCGGCGAGGTTGAAGGCGTCGCCGCCGCTGATGACGATGTCCTCAAGCTCGGGGCGCGAGGCGATGTAGTCAAAGGCGACCTCCCAGCGCTTGGGATCGACCTTCAGATCGACCTTCTCCACCAGCTCCGTGTCCACGCCGATGGCGTAGCTGCGCGTGCAGAAGCGGCAGTAGACGGGGCAGGTGTTAAGCGGCAAGAACAGGGCCTTGTCTTGATAGCGGTGCGTGAGCCCGGCCACAGGCGCGTCGTCTTGCTCGTTGAGCGAGTCGAGCGTGAGCATGGGGTGATCGGGCACCAGGCGCGAGGCCACGGGGATGAACTGGGTGCGAATGGGGTCGGTGTAGGGCGCTTGCCAGTCGATGAGCGAGAGCAGGTAGGGGGTGACGCGCACGGCCATGGGGGCGCGGCTGAAGCCCTCGACGGCGTCCTTGAGCCACGCCTCGGGGGCGATGGCGCGCACCATCTCGATGAGCTGGTCGGCGCCGTAAATGGAGTGCTTCATCTGCCACTTGGCGTCGAGGAAGGTCTCGCGATCCACGTGCGCGAAGGCGGGGATGGTACGCCAGAACTCATCCTCGCGCAGCTCGCGGTGGCGCAGCGCCTCAGGGCCGGCGGGCGGCTTGGCGTGGCGCGTCTGCGGGGGGGCGGCGTGGAGCTTGGGGGTGAGGGTGTCGTCGTGCGTGATCGCCATAAAGAACCTCGGCCACATCAATGCGGGTTTGCGTGAGCTTTGCTGCTCGCGCCACGCGATGCATCAGGCCAGAGGCGATCAGTCCATCAGGACGATTGGAGAGATGATCGCACCCTACGCGAGCGGGCGATCGAGAGAGGATCGCGCCGCACCGGCAGCCAGCTCACCGCGTGAAGCGAGCAGGATCTGAGCGCCTCGCCATGGCAGGCGAAGCGACAGATGGTGCGGCGGGCCGTAACCGCAAACCTAGTCCACACTCCCCTGGTGGCATGGGGAGCCCGGCACCGCAGATTATAGCGCGCCCCTCACCTGCCACGCAAGCGCCCCTCACAGATTCAATCAGCCCACCGCGTCAGCTCGCCGCAGGGCGAATCGCCCTCGACGCGCGGCCACGCCTTGAGCGCGAGCGTGGTGCCACTCTGAGCGCCGCTGCGCATACGCTCTAAGGTGAAGTACATCGAGGCGCGGCGCGTGCGCTCGCTGAGCGCCCCCTCAAGCGCGATATAGCCGCTGCCAGGCAGCTCGCTTAGCTTTGTCGCTGACACATCGCCGAGCGATTGAGCGGGCTGCGCGGCGTGGAAGGGGCGCGTCGCGAGCCGGACGACTTGTTGGTCAGCTTGTCCGCTCAGCTGCGCCAGCTCCAGCAGCCACTCGCCTTCGCCAAGGTGCTGAAACATCATGCGTGGCGTGCGACTTGAGCTTGTAAAGATAGGGGAGACTGTCCCCGTCGCGCCAAAGCGGGTGAGCGCGCTCTGGTTCAGCCCATTGTTTTGTTGGGATGCGAAGATCAGCACATCTTCTCCACGCCAAGCCAGCGCCAGCTCATGGAGGTTTTGGAGCCCGCTTAGCGGGCGCCACGACAGCGAGGTGGCGGCGTAGGTCGCGCCTTGGGGCTTGAACACGTTAAACGTGGGCGGGGCGGTGAGGCTGCTCAGCTCTTCAAAGCCCACGGTGACCTTGGCGGAGTCGGTGGGGTGTGTCGCTATCGCGATCGGCACGACGGTGGCGAGGATAGGCTTAATTTCTTGGTTGAAGGTCAGCGCGGGGATCAGATTAGTGGTCATGAGCGTGTGAAGTTTGAGCTGCGTGGTGATGGGGGAGGTGGCCGATTCGCGCGCGCGCTCTAGCGTGGCGATGAGGTAGCTGTCTGCCCCTTGCGCCGTCAGCTTGACGCCCCGGATGTCTTGGTCGCGATAGAGGTTGTGAAGGTTCCCGATCTGCACGGGGGAGATGGTCGTGGAGGAGCCCGTCAGCCCCTCATTGAGCCAATAGAACCATAAGCTGCGTCGCTCTAAGAGGTTCAACGGCGAGTCGCCGCCCGTGCGGGTGAGCAGCGTGATCAGCACGCCACCATTCGCGCTGGCGTTGAGCTGGGCCGTGAGCACCTCCTGCTCTTCTGCGGTCGCATCCGGCAGCTCAAGCGCGAAGGTCCGCGTGCTGCCTACGGGCTGACCCAGCGCGTTGACGCCCACGGTGTGCACCACTCTGGTCATAGGCTCGAGCGCGATGACGCGGTAGTTCGCTTGCAGAGGGTGTTGGCCCACCGCGTCTTCGCGAGGCAAGGCCACCACGCGCAGCAGCGCATTCGCGGGGAGCCTGTTGATCAAGGTCGTCCCGATCGGCTCAGGGAGCGTACACACGCACATCGCCGCCTGGCACGCCTCATTGACACCGCAGCTGATGTCGCAGCTGCCACAATGTGCGCTTGTGTCTAAGCGGACGCAGCTTGTCGAGCCTTCGCAGCGGTCCTCGTCCGCGCCGCATGGGACATCTGCGACGCACACGCCACCAACGCATGAGGTGTCTCCCTCGCAGGGGCGATCGCACGCGCCACAGTGCAGCGGATCGGTCTGGAGATCGTGGCAGGTGTCCCCGCAGCGCGCCAGGCTTGACGAATCACAGATGGGGCCGCTCTCATCAGGCGCCTCATCCTGATCGGGTGTCGCATCAGGCGCGGGCGGCAGATCTTGAAGGATGTCCTCAACAATCGCCATGTCAGGCGTCGTGGCCGAGGGCGCGGGCTCGCTCAAGAAGATGCAGCCGGGCAGAGTGAGCATGAGCGTGAGCAGCAGCCCGCGCGTGACGAGAGGGGACATGAGGTCTCCATGAGGACAGATGTTGTGCGTATGATTGAGCCAGCGCGCATTGTAATCACAACACGCGCATCGAAGGAAGCGACGCGCGCATCGCGCCTCTCGTCGGATCGATCAAGCCCTGCGCTCAGGAGGAGTCGTGTCTAAGTCTGTTGAGGTCGCGCTGACCTTACGCGCAAGCCAAGGGATCTGCTCGCTTGAGCCGGCGCAGTGGCAGCCGCTCGTCGCCGCCGAGAGCCCCTTCCTGTCTTACAGCTTCTTGAGCGAGCTGGAGCGCGCGGGCTGCGTCGGCGAGGAGAGCGCGTGGACGCCGATGATCCTGACCGCGTGGCTTGATGACGCGCTCGTGGGCGCGCTGCCGATGTACCTCAAGGCCGACTCCGCTGGCGAGTTCGTGTTCGACTGGAGCTGGGCCGAGGCCGCGCACCGCGCGGGCATCAACTATTACCCCAAGGCCGTGGTCGCGGTCCCCTTCTCGCCAGTCACGGGGCGGCGCCTCTTGGTACACCCTGAGGCGGCCCACCCCGACGCGATCGCGCGCGCGCTGGTGGCCGCGTCGCTGCAGCTGATGCGCGACGCGAGGCTGTCATCACTGCATTATAACTTTGTCATGGAGCAGGAGCTGCCCCTGCTTGAGTCGTGCGGCCTGATGCGTCGTCACGGGATGCAATATCACTGGTATAACGCCGATGCGATGGGCCAACCCTACGCTGACTTTGACGGCTGGCTGGAGCGCTTTCGCGCCAAGCAGCGCGCCAACATCCGACGCGAGCGCCGCAAGCTTCACGAGCGCGGTGTGACCACCCGCGTGGTCCAAGGCGACGCGATCGATGAGGCGCTGATGCGGCGCATGTTCGTGTTCTATCGCAACACCGTCCACAAGTTCTATTGGGGCCACCAGTACCTCAACGAGCGCTTCTTCTTGGGGCTGCTCGACTCGCCAGCGCGCCAGTATTTGCACTTTGTGGTGGCCAGCCGTGACGGCGAGGACTTCGCGGGCGCGTTCAACATGCTCAAGGATGGCAGGCTGTATGGGCGCTACTGGGGCAGCACCCGCGAGGAGGAGTTCGCCCACTTTGAGGTCTGCATGTACGCGGCGATCGACTGGTGCATCGCGCATGGCGTCGCCGTGTTTGAGCCCGGGGCGGGCGGCGAGCATAAGTATGAGCGGGGCTTCGCCCCGACGGTGACTTATAGCGCGCATGAGGTGCGCGATGTGAGGTTGCGTGACGCGGTGGGCCAGTTCTTGGCCCAGGAGCGCGCGCACGTCGTGCGTCAGGCTGAGCAGCTGCGCTTGGCCATGCCTGGCGGCGCGCCCGGTGAGCCTCATGGCGCGTGAGAGGGCGTGATGAGGCTGGCCGAGCGGCGCAGGATCGCGCATCATAGACACCTTGAGGCGCGCGCTTGGGTTCCTCGCGCGTCGGCTCGTTGACGCTGTTGGATGGAGTGATGCCTGTGAGTGAGTCGCCTCAAGGCCCTCAAGTCAGACCAAAACGTTTTGAGATGCTGCGCTCTTACACCGCCGCCGATCTGCTCACCTTGAGCAACGCGGCGTGCGGCACCTCGACGATGTTCATCTGCTTGCATTATCTGGCTGAGGGCTCGCAGAAGGCGTTCTTGTGGCCCGCGTTCGTGCTGCTGCCCGCCGCGCTGGTGTTCGACGCGTTCGACGGCTACGTCGCCCGCAAGTCGCGCCGCGCCTCGTTATTAGGCGCAGACCTCGACTCGCTGGCGGACATCGTCTCCTTTGGCGTGGCCCCGGCGGTGCTCGGCTTCACGCTTGGCCTTCGCGGCGGCTGGGACATCGTGATCCTCATCTACTTCGTGGTCTGTGGCATCAGCCGCCTCGCGCGCTTTAACGTCACCTCCGCTGACATGGCCGATGAGCGCGGCAAGGTCACCCACTTTGAGGGCACCCCGATCCCCACCAGCCTGCTCATCGTCATGATCTTGGGCGTGCTGTTCAACACGGACCAGGTCGGCGTGCAGGACTTCTGGCTCGGCAACACCCGGATGGGGTGGCTGTTTCACCCCTTCACGCTGATCTATGCGGTCAGCGGCAGCCTCATGATCAGCAAGATCAAGGTCCCCAAGCCGTGAGCGCGCCAGATCGCTTTGACACGATCGCGCGCGCGCGGCATCTTAGCATCGCGCGCGCTCGCGCGCGTTAACCTCTCCGCCTCATGTTTAGCGCGCACAGCGCGCGCCGACTCAGCGCATACAGGGACAGCTCATGGCGAAATCACAGCACGACACCTTCGAGGATCACGCCCAGGTCGATGGACATGCCCACGATCACACCGATCATGATCCCCACGGCCACGACGATCACGCCATCCACCAAGCGCCTTGGGTGACGGTCCTCACGCTCGCCATCTGCTTCGGCGTGGTCGGGTTCATCCTGTTCATCAAGTCGCTCTGACTGACGCGCCTTGCGCGCATGCGAAGCAGCTCAGCCG
>CAYXWB010000213.1:0-9073 GCA_964468515.1 uncultured Bradymonadales bacterium
TCATCATGCTGCGTCATCTCAGCTCTCCTCGCATGCCACGCCGGATTGACGCGCGCTCAGGCGCGTGTTTCACGTGAAACATCGCGCGCCTTGGCCGCGCCTTGAACGCTCATACGCTGTGTTCTATCAAGTTCACAGCGCGCTGTCAGCGCCACGTTTTGCGCGCGCTGCGCGCTGTGATAAGACGATCATCTTCGCCATCGCCATGAGGTCCACCATGCGCGCCCTCCTGATCCTCGCCACCGCCTCGCTGCTCGGCTGCGATCCCATGCGTGAGCCCTGCCTAAGCGAGCAGGGCGCGCAGGACACCTCGCGCTGGCGAGCCTGCGTCGCCTCCTGTGAGCGCGGCACCGACGCCTCCTGCGCCCGCGCTGACGCCCTGCGCGCCGCCCTCCACACACCCCCTGAGCGCGCTTATCCTGCCGATCGGGACGGCCTGCGCGCCCTCGTCCATGACATCCTGAGCGCGCAACAAGCAGGCGACAGCGCGCAAGCGCATCGCCTCGCCAACAGCCTCACCCTGCGCGATCCCGACGCCTGGTTTGGCGCCCACTTCTCCCCCGATATGGCGCGCCGCCTCGTCGCAGACTTTCATAAGTCCCAGCGCCCGCTCTACGCCATGGCCGACGCCATCGCCCAAGAACACAACCTCGGCAAGCGCGACCTCATCATCGGTCAACACAGCCGCCCAGGCGACCTCGACAGCAACCTGCTACAACACCTCGCGCTGCAAGCCATGACTGACCTCACCCCCTTGTATACTGTGCGCCTCGTCACGCCCGGTGACGCCGTCGGCTTCGCGCTGTGGTCGTTCATCCACGATGGTCAAGGGTTTCGCTACGTCGGGCGCATGGCCGCCGTGGACATGGCGCCCGCCCAAGATGAGCAAGAACAAGCCCTGCGTGAGCTGCCGCTATCGCGCGTGCGCGAGGTCTTGGGCGCCCGCTTTGAGCAGGTCGCTGGCCCCTCAGCGCAGTGAGCGCCCAAGGCGCGTCACATGTCCCATCTTTCGCCCCGGCCGCACCTCCCCCTTGTCATACAGGTGCAGCCGCGCGCGAGGATCACCGAGCAGCGCCTGCCACCCCAGCGCCTCATCCCCCAGCAGGTTCTCCATCACCGCCTCACACCGCGCGTCGCTGGCCCCAAGGTCGAGCCCACACACCGCCCGGATGTGCTGCGTGAACTGGTCTGTCATCGCCGCGTCCAGCGTCCAGTGACCCGAGTTGTGTGGCCTCGGCGCCAGCTCATTCACCGTCAGCGCCCCGCACGCGCCGATGAACAACTCCACCGCCATCACCCCAACAAAGCCTAGCTTTTCAGCGATCTTGCGCGCCATCGCGTCCGCGCGCTGCGCCACCTCCTCGCTCACCCCAGGCGCTGGCGCGAGCGTGCGGCGCAAGATCCCGCCCTCGTGCTGGTTCTCCACGAGCCTATAGCTCGCGACCTCACCGCTCACCCCGCGCCCGAGCACCACGCTGGCCTCTCGCTCAAAGCGCACCTCGCGCTCCATCACGCACGGCGCGCCGCCGAGCTGCCACCACAGCGCCCCCGCGTCGCTCGTCGCGTCAAGCCGCGCCTGCCCCTTGCCATCATAGCCGCCGCGCGCGCGCTTTAAGACGCAGCGCGGCCCCATCAGCGCGTGCGCGCGCTGCGCCTGCGCCGCGCTTCGCACCTCCTCGTAGGCCGCGATCGGCGCGCCCTGCGCCCTCAAGAAGGCCCGCTCCAGGAGTCGATCCTGCGTGATCCTCAGCGCCTGCGCGCTCGGATAGGTCGGCGCGTGGCGCCCACAGCGCGTCAGCGCCTCGACCGCCACCTCCTCAGACTCCAGCGTGATCACGTCGACCTGGGACGCGAACGCGTCGAGCGACGCCTCATCATCCCAACCCCCAAACGTCGCCCGCGCGCTCACCTGCGCCGCTGGCGCGCATGACGAGCTGGCATAGATGTGCGCCTTGTAGCCAAGCTGCGCCGCCGCGATCGCCATCATCCGCCCCAGCTGGCCGCCGCCTAAGATGCCGATCGTCGCGCCTGGAGAGATCACCGCCATGCGCCGCTCCTCGCTCAGTCGTCCTCAGGCGTCAGCCCCACGCTCGCCGTCTGCTGCGCGCGCCACGCCTCCAGCCGCTCGCGCAGCGGCGCATCCTGCAACGCCAAGATCGACGCCGCCAACAGCGCCGCGTTGCGCGCGCCCGACGCGCCGATCGCCAGCGTCCCCACGGGCACCCCGGCGGGCATCTGCACGATCGACAGCAAGCTGTCTAGCCCTGCCAAGGTCTTGGATTGGATAGGCACGCCCAGCACTGGCACGAGCGTCATCGCCGCGATCATCCCAGGCAGATGCGCCGCACCACCCGCGCCCGCGATGATCACCTGCAAGCCCCGCGCGCTCGCCCCCTTGGCCCACACATGCAGCCGCTCAGGCGTGCGGTGCGCGCTGATGATCTTCACCTCAGCGCTCAACCCCAGCGCCTCAAGCTGTGTCACAGCCAGTCGCATCGTCTCCCAGTCGGACTGGCTGCCCATCACGACCGCGACTCGCTCTGCTTGGCTCACTCCCATCACGCTCCCTCGCTCCGCTCGCGCGCCAGCTTCACCCCTCACCCCACCACGCGTGTCCCGCGCCGTCAATCGCGCGCGCGTGACGCTGCCGTGACATCTGTGGCGAGCGCTTTGCGGGATTAGGCCTTGACAGAGAGGGTCTAAGTGTTATTTTGACACTAACTTCGCGCCGACCCCATGGCGCTCACCGCGCGCACCTCAACGCGCCCTGCTTTGGAGGCTCGCTAGCCGCTATGAGCCAGCTCCACGCGCTCTACCGCGCCAACCTCGCCATGCTCACCGATCTTTACCAGCTCACCATGGCCTGCGCCTACTGGCGATCGGGGCAAGCGGACACCGAGGCGATCTTCAACCTCTCCTTTCGCAAGCAGCCCTTTCAAGGCGGCTTCACCGTCGCCTGTGGCCTGAGCGACGCGATGGCGCTGATGCAAGACCTCCACTTTGAGGCCTCGGATCTGGCCTATCTTGCGACCTTAACAGGCGCTGATGACACCCCGCTGTTTGACGCCGGCTTCTTAGACTACCTCAGCACGCTCAAGTTCAGCTGCGATGTGGACGCCATCCCCGAGGGCACGGTGGTGTTCCCGCACGAGCCGCTGCTGCGCGTCCAAGGCCCCATCATCCAGTGCCAGCTCCTTGAGACGGCGCTCTTGACCGTCATCAACTTCCAGACCCTGATCGCCACCAAGGCCGCGCGCGTGACCCTCGCCGCAGGCGATGACCCCGTGCTTGAGTTTGGCCTGCGCCGCGCCCAGGGCATCGACGGCGGCGTCAGCGCCAGCCGCGCGGCCTACGTGGGCGGCGTAGCCGCCACCTCCAACGTGCTCGCGGGCAAGCTCCACGCCATCCCCGTGCGTGGCACCCACGCGCACAGCTGGGTCATGTGCTTTGACGAGGAGCTGGAGGCGTTCGAGCAGTACGCTGGCGCCATGCCTCATAACAGCGTCCTGCTCGTCGACACCTATGACACCATCCAGGGCATCCGCCACGCCATCACCGTGGGCCACCAGCTCGTCGCGCGCGGCCACCGCTTGGGCGGCATTCGCCTCGACTCCGGCGACCTCGCTTACTTGAGCGTGCGCGCCCGCGCCATGCTCGATGAGGCGGGCTTTCATGACGCCGTCGTGGTCGCCAGCAACGACCTCGACGAGCACGTCATCACCAGCCTCAAGCGCCAAGGCGCCGCCATCGGCGTCTGGGGCGTCGGCACGCGCCTTGCCACCGCCTTTGATCAGCCCGCGCTCGGCGGCGTCTATAAGCTCAGCGCCATCCGTAAGCCCGGTCAGCCCTGGCAAGATCGCATCAAGCTCAGCGAGCAGGCCATCAAAGTCTCCACCCCAGGCGTCTTGCAAGTGCGCCGCTACACCCGCGCCGACGGCTTCGTCGCTGACATGATCTACGACAGCCGCCACCCGCCTGATCAAGACGCGCTCATGATCGATCCGCTCGACATGACGCGCCGTCGCCACGTCGGACCCGCGCGCGGCGAGCTTGGCGAGGATCTGCTCGTGCCCATCTTCCGCGCGGGCGCCCCCGTCTACCACGAGCCCCCCTTGTCCCAGACGCGCGAGCGCGCGCGCCAGCAGCTCGCCACCTTCCACAGCAGCATCAAGCGCTTTGAGCACCCGCACCAGTACCCGGTCGGCCTGGAGCACAGCTTGCACGAGCACAAGACCGCGCTCATCCTCAAGGCGCGCGGGTTTGAGGCCTGAGCGCGAAGGAGAACCTCCCATGAAGCTTGTCCGCGTCGCCGCCGCCGTCATCAATCAGCTCCCCTTAGCCTGGACGCACAACCAGCAGAACATCATCCGCGCCATTGAGGACGCCCGCGCGCGCGGCGTCACCATCTTGTGCTTCCCCGAGCTGAGCATCCCAGGCTACGGCTGCGAGGACGCCTTCTACGCCATGCACACCGTGCGCCGCGCTTGGGAGGTCCTCGACGCCATCCTCCCCCACACCCACGGCATGATCGTCTCGCTCGGTCTGCCCACCCTGTTCAAGAATGGCCTGTTCAACACCGCCGCCATGGTCGTCGACGGTGAGCTGGTCGGCTTGAGCGCCAAGCGCTTCTTGGCAGGCGATGGGATCTATTATGAGCCGCGCTGGTTTCGCCCCTGGCCCGAGGGCAAGCAGGCCACCATTGAGCATCATGGTCAGCAGATCCCCCTCGGTGATCTGTATTATGAGGTCGGCGGCGTGAGCATCGGCTTCGAGATCTGTGAGGACGCCTGGGTCGCCAGGCGACCAGGCGCCCACTTGGCGCTTCACGGCGTCGACATCATCCTCAACCCCAGCGGCTCACACTTCGCCTTTGGCAAGGCGGCTGTGCGTGAGCGCTTCGTGCTTGAAGGCTCGCGCGCCTTCAGCGTCACCTATGTCTACAGCAACCTGCTCGGCAACGAGGCCGGGCGCGCCATCTATGACGGCGGCGCCCTCATCGCCAGCGGCGGCGCGCTCATGGCGCGCGGCCCGCGCCTCACCTATGACGACCACCTCATCACCGACGCCGTCATCGACGTCGAGGCCACACGCATGACGCGCTCGCGCACCGCGAGCTTCATGCCCGGCTTTGTCGACACCCCCGCCTCCTGCATCAGCCGCGACTTTGACTTCCCAGACATCGCCCCTGAGGTCCACAAGCCCCCGCTTGACCCGTGGGAGCTGAGCCCCTCGCTCAAAGAGGAGGAGTTCACCCGCGCCGTCTCACTGGCGCTGTTCGACTACCTGCGCAAGAGCTGGTCGCGCGGCTTCGTCGTGTCGCTGTCCGGCGGCGCTGACAGCGCCGCCGTCACCGCCCTATGCGCGCTCGCCATTCACATGGGTGTGGCGAGCGTCGGCCTCGACGCCATCAAGCAGAAGCTCCACTATATCCCTCATATCCAGGCGATGCAGACGCCGCATGAGGTCGCGGGCGCCCTGATCACATGCGCCTATCAGGCCACCCGCCACAGCGGCGATGTGACCCTCAACGCCGCGCGCGGCGTCGCTGAGGCTGTCGGCGCGCGCTTTCATGTGCTCGACATCGACGCGCTCGTCAATGGCTACACCGCCATAGTCGAGGCCGCCATCGGCCGCCCCCTCACCTGGGAGCGAGACGACATCACCTTGCAGAACATCCAGGCGCGCGTGCGCAGCCCTGGCATCTGGATGTTCGCCAACATTGAGAATGCCCTGCTCTTGTCCACCAGCAACCGCTCCGAGGCGGCCGTCGGCTACGCCACCATGGACGGCGACACAAGCGGCGGCCTCAGCCCCATCGCAGGCATCGATAAGGCCTTCCTTCGCCAGTGGCTGCGCTGGCTGGAGACCACAGGCCCTGAAGCTTGGGGCAACATGGCCGCCCTCAGCGCCATCAACGCCCAGCAGCCCACCGCCGAGCTGCGCCCCCAAGAGGCATCGCAGACCGATGAGGGCGATCTGATGCCCTACCCCCTGCTCGACGCCATCGAGGGCGCCGCCATCCGCGACAAGCTCAGCCCCGTCGAGGTCTTCCGCATGATGCAAGCGCGCTTCCCAGACTACACGCCCGACCAGCTGCGCCTGTGGATCGATCGCTTCTTCAAGCTCTGGAGCCGCAACCAGTGGAAGCGCGAGCGCTACGCCCCCTCGTTTCACCTCGATGACAAGAACCTCGATCCCAAGACCTGGTGTCGCTGGCCGATCCTGTCGGGCGGCTTTCGCGAGGATCTGGAGGATCTGCACAAGCACACGCAGGACGACTGAGCGATGCAACCTGGCCCATACAGCTACGATTACCCGCGCCCCTCGCTCGCCGTGGACTGCGTCGTCTTCGGCTTCGAGCCCGACGCGCAGTGCCTCAAGGTCTTGCTCATCCAGCGCGGCGTGGACCCGTTCTTGGGCGCGTGGGCGCTGCCCGGCGGCTTCGTCCTGATGGACGAGACGCTTGATGACGCCGCGCGCCGCGAGCTCGCGGAGGAGGCCGGCCTGCGCGACGTCTTCTTAGAGCAGCTCCACACCTTCGGCGCGCTCGATCGCGACCCGCGCGGCCGCGTCATCTCCGTCGCTTATATGGGCCTCGTGCGCCCTCAAGATCACCTCACACGCCCCGCCACAGACGCCCAAGACGCCGCTTGGTTCAGCCTCGACGCCCTCCCCACCATGCCCTTTGATCATCCTCAGATCCTCGACCTGGCGCTCGCGCGCCTGCGCGAGCGCGTGCGCTATCGCCCCATCGGCTTCGCGCTGCTGCCTGAGCAGTTCACCTCATCGCAGCTGCGCCACCTCTACGAGGTGATCCTCGGTGAGGGGCTGGATAAGCGTAACTTTCAGCGAAAGATCAACAAGCTCGGGATCTTGCGTGAGACCGGGCAGGTGCAGCAGAACGTCGCCCACCGCGCCGCGCGCTACTTCACCTTTGATCGCGCGCGCTATCAGGAGCTGGAGCAGCTCGGCCTTGAGTTTCGCATCTGATCGTCACCCTCGGAGGCCCCATGTCACACGCCCTGATCCTCGTCGATCTTCAGCATGACTTCATGCCCGGCGGCGCGCTCGCCGTGCCCGACGGCGACGCCGTCGTCGCCCCGCTCAACGCGCTGATGCCCGCCTTTGACCTCGTGGTCGCCACCCAAGACTGGCACCCTCCCGCGCACGGATCCTTCGCCGCCAATCACCCCGGCCGCGCCCCTGGCGAGCTGATCAGGTTGGATGGGCTGGAGCAGGTGCTGTGGCCCACGCACTGCGTCCAACACACGCGCGGCGCCAAGCTCGTCGAGGCGCTCGACCAGTCCCACATCGCGCGGATCTTCACCAAAGGCGAAGATCCGCTGGTGGACAGCTACAGCGGCTTCTTTGACAACGGCTACCGGCGCGCTACGGGGCTGGCGGACTACCTGCGCGAGCGCCAAGTCAGCGAGGTCTTCATCGGCGGCCTCGCCACCGACTACTGCGTCAAGTTCACCGCGCTCGACGCGCTTCGCGAGGGCTTCGCCGTCACCCTCATCCAAGACGCCTGCCGGGGCGTCAACCTCCAGCCCGGTGACGACGCGCGCGCCGTCGACGCCATGCGCGCCGCTGGCGCGCGCGTCATGACCAGCGCCCAAGCGCGCGAGGCGCGCTAGCGCGCCTCGATTCGCCCCCAGTCATGCCACCAAGGTCACTTGGGCTAGGTCTAATTCGAGCGATGCAACGGCCCTCATGAAGCGCATCGCTCACACACGACCTCCCGCACCACACCCCGCGCGTGTAGATTTTATGCGGGGATCGTCCAAGCAAGCTGCACCGACGCCCATCACGCCGGGGGCGCGCCTTCGGGGCCGGTGTCACCTTGGGCCTCGCGCCGATGCACCTCAAACTCCATGAGATCGCGCGCGGCGATGGTCTGCGGGAAGATGGCGCGCGCGGGCGCGAGGAAGTCCTCTAAGCGGATGTGCTTCTGCGAGAAGTGGGTGAGGATGAGCTGCCGCGCGCCCGCCTCCAGCGCGCAGCGCGCCGCATCCGCCGAGGTCGCGTGGCGGCGCTCATGCGCCCTCGCCTCCTCGCCGCCCGGATACGTGGACTCGTGGACCAGCACGTCCGCGCCCTCGGCCAGCCGCAGCGCGCCCTCGCAGGGGCGCGTGTCCCAGCAGAAGGCGATCTTGAGCCCAGGCCGCGCAGGCCCCAGCACCTGCTCAGGCCGCACCTCTTGGCCGCCCTCCAGCACGATCGACTCACCGCGCTGCAGCTTGCCGTAGAGCGGCCCCGAGGGCACCCCCAGCGCGCGCGCTGCGTCGAGGTCAAAGCGCCCAGGGCGCGCCTCCTCAATATAGGCGTAGCCAAAGCAGTCGATGCGATGGTCCAGCGCTACCGCCTCAATATGGTAGCCGTCGCCACGGTAGATCACGCCCCCCTCGCGCAGCTCCTCCACCTGCAAAGGGAAGCCAGGGTTGAAGATCCCCACATCACGCAGCGCGCGAAGCCAGCGATGCAGCCCGCGCGGCGCGAACAAGGGCAGCGCCTGATCGCGGTTGTTCAAGGTGAGCGTGCCCAACATGCCGGGCAGGCCGTTGACGTGATCGCCATGAAAGTGCGTCAAAAACACCCCCGCCAAGCCCCCCGGCCTCAGCGGCGAGCGCGCGAGCTGGATCTGCGCGCCCTCGCCGCAGTCGAACAGCAGCAGCTCCCCCTCGCGACTGAGCGCCACACACGAGACGCTGCGATCGGGCATCGGCTTGCCGCTGCCCGTCCCTAAGAACACTAGCTTGACTGACATGAGGGCTCACGCTCCGAGAGATTTCACACCTTGAGGAGGCCGCGTGGAGGTCTTATGGGGTGGCGAGCGCCCTCAAAGACCCCTCAAATAGATATGGAGCATGCGGCTTAGCGCCGATCGTTTGCTTCGCGAGCAACAAGCGTGGCACCCTAGCAAAGTTCGCCGCTTGGCCAAAGCGCAAGATTTTATGCGCTTGCCATGTGGTTTCGGTGCGCACCTTTCGGCTCTTGCTGCATCTCAGCCACCTGATGCGGCGCTGACAGCGTCAACGCGCTGTCGACCAAACCAACCCCAATGAGAGGGACC
>CAYXWB010000214.1:0-9070 GCA_964468515.1 uncultured Bradymonadales bacterium
ACATCAGGCGCGCGCAAGCGCTGACGCTGGGGCGATCCTGAGCTATGCTGCGCCATCGCATCACGCGAGGACCAGCGCGACGCTCACCTGTCAGACGCCTCAACACGTCTTGGTGGGACCGCGCCAAGTTCTCGCTTGAGAGTCTCGCTCCATCACCCAGAGGACCACGCGTGAGCATGCAGGCTTACTCGCCCACCTGGCAGGGTGCCCTCCAGGCGCTCGATCTTCACACCACCCAGACCACCACGCCCGCAGGGGAGCAGCACCTCTGGTATGAGGCGCTCTTGCGCTTTGGCACGCGCGGCTTCTTGCTCGTGTTCCTGCGCCCTGAGGCCGATCGCTTGATGGCGCGCGTCGAATGTGCGCTGCCGCAGCACGACCAGCCCGACGCGTTCGTGCAGCGCCTCAGCGCGCACGCGCGCGCCCACGGCGGCGATCCTCACGTCACCACCCTGGGGCCGCCCGTGGTCGTCAAGATCACGTTCGCCGCAGACCTCGATGAGGCGCGCGCTCGTGACTGGCTCACCATGATGCTCAAGCTCGCCGACTACCTCAGCGCGCTTGAGCGTGACTGCGCGCGCGCGGTCGATCCCCTGCTGGCTGCGACGCAACCTGAGGCTGCGTCGGCGGCTTCGCCGCCTCCCCATGAGGACGCGCCTGCGGCGCGCCCAAGCCCAGACGCGCCTGCGGCGCGCCCTGTCGGTGCAGACGCGCCTGCGGCGCGCCCCATTCAAGCGCAAGCACCAGACATCGCGCCAAGCCACGCCTTTGAGGTGATCGGCCACGCGCCGATCGTGACGCCGCCACAGCCTGCGGCTGTGGCGGCGTCCTCGGGGGCGGCCTCGGGCAACGCCCGATTGGCCGCCTTCAGCGTGCGGCGCGAGGGTGAGGCGCTGAGCGCGCGGGTGTGGTTGGGCGGCGTGCCCGACGCGCACATCGCGACCATTGAGCGCGGCCTGCGACGCGCGATGCGCGTGCGGCTCGACGCCGAGGTGCAGCGCGAGCCCTCAACCGGCGATGAGCAGCTCTCACTGCGCCTGTCGCCCACCCACCGTGATGACGCCGATGACGTCGCCTACGAGGCCACGCGCATGTTCGAGCGCTTGGTGGCGTTGGGGGAGCTTGGCGCGGACCTGTTCACCGCGCTCGATCTGCCGCGCGAGACACAAACCATGCCAGAGACGTTCGAGACGGCCACCACCGTGCGCGATCTGCCCACGCTCAAGCGCGATCACGCGCAGTCGTACGCGCCTCAACCCTCAAGCGCGCCCGCTGCTGCGCCGCGCGAGCCCGTGATTGACGCGGGCGTGGTGCTCGATCTGAGCGCGCCGCCCGAAGCTGGCGCCCCACTTACACCTGGCAAGTTCGATGACCCGCGCCTCAAGCGCCCCGACGCCACCACCACGCTCGTCGATGTCGTGCTGCGTCACCCAGGCTTCTCCGACAAGCGCATCGGCCAGGTCCTCAACATCCTGCTGTCGATCGAGTCGCGCCAAGCGCGCCAGCTCGCTGACAGCGCGCCATGCGTCATCGCGTGGGGCATCGGGCGCGAGCGCGCCATGACGTTTCGCGATGTGATTGAGGGCGCCGGAGGTAAAGTCCTGCTAGCCGAGCCGGGGACTTTCGGGCAACAATGAGCCAAGCATCCTGTCAGACACAAGACACAGCCAGCCTGTGGTGTGAGGCGCATGAGCGAGGCGACATCGGTAGCGCGTGGCTGCACCTATTGTGGTGCGCCACATCAAGAAGGACGCCCTGACTGCGCGCGCTGCGGCGCGCTGCTGCCACGCGCGGACGGCACACCGCCTATCGACCTGGAGGCCGACCGCGCCACCTGCCCCGGCTGCGCCGCGATCAACACCACCAGCGCCGAGTACTGCACCCAATGCGGCACGCCGATGGCCATCATCACGCGCGTGCTGGAGCTGTCGCATCGGCGCGAGCGTGGCCCGCTTGAGACGTGGCGCGTCTATGGCATTGAGACGCGCATGGTCGCGCGCGATGACCAGCTCACCACCTTGCTCAACCTCCAGCGCGACAGCGCCAAGGCGCCCTCGTGCGTCTGGGTCGGCGTCAGCGGTGAGCTGGGCATCGGCAAGAGCCGCCTGCTCGGCGCGCTTCGCCAGCGCCTCGATGAGTCGTTCTCTGAGGCGATCCTGCTGTACGCCGAGGAGCGCGACGTGGCAGGCCCCTTCGGCGCCGTCGATCAGCTGCTGCGTGAGCGCTTCTACATCGCCCAGCAAGAACCTCAAGCCATCGCCAAGCGCAAGCTCCTGGAGGCCGTCGCAGCCCTCATCGGCAAGGGCGAGCAGGCCGAGCGCGTCAGCCACCAGGTCGGGCCGCTGATGGGCCTGACCTTCGAGGACAGCCCCCACTTGGAGGGACGCAGCCCGGGTCAGATCGATCAGCGCAGCTTCGACGCCCTGGTGACGCTGCTTCGCGCCGACGCCGCGCGCAACCCGCTGGTGCTGGTGCTGGAGGATGTGCAGCGCAGCCAAGAGCCCACCTTATTATTACTGCGTCATCTGCGCGAGCAGCTGGCGGGCTGCCCCGTGATGTTCGTGCTGAGCTGGCAGCCGCGCGAGCTTGGCGACAACGCGAAGCTGCTCGACGACATCACCCTCGACGCCCACATCAAGCTCGCCCCCCTCTCCGACGCCGAGGTCGAGGCGCTGGTGCGCGACACGCTGCGACGCGTCAAGGACATCCCCGCGCTGCTCATCGAGCGCATCGTGGAGAGCGCGCACGGCAACCCGCTGACCGTCGAGGAGCTGCTGCGCGTGCTCTTGAGCGAGGGCACCATTGACACGCGCGGCGCCGACGGCTGGGAGGTTCACACCCGCGCCCTCAAAAAACTCAAACTCCCCACCACGGTCGAGGCGGCCGTGCGCATGCGCCTTGGCGCGCTCTCGCCAGATGAGCGCGAGGTGCTGGCGATGGCCGCGTGCATTGGTGAGTCGTTCTGGCCGGGGCTCGTGCGCTGCTTGTGGCGGCTTCGCGAGGAGCACGGCGGCGCGCATGTGCCCGAGCGCTTCGGCCCGCGCGACACCTCCAGCGCCCGCACCAACGCGCTGCTTGAGAGCCTGGAGCGCAAGGACATGGTGCGAAGGCGCGCCGACACCACCCTGCCCGGCCAAGTCGAGCTGTATTTCAAGCATCAGGTCGAGCGCAAGGCGGCCTATGATGAGCTGGAGAGCCAGCTTCGCCAGCGCTACCATCGCCTCATCGCGCAGTGGCTAGAGCGTCAGCCGCTGGAGCGTCCCGAGGAGCTGTCGGAGGTCGTCGCGCGCCACTACGACCGCGCGCGCTGCTTGGAGCACGCCGCCTCGCGCTACCTAAGCGCCGCGCGCACCGCGCGCGATCGCCACGCCAACCGCAAGGCCATCGAGCTGTACACCCGCGCGCTGTCCTACACGGGCGACGCCGACATCGCCGCCAAGCTCGACGCCTTCCACGAGCTGGGCAGCCTCTACACCTTGCTCGGCGAGCATGATCAAGCGCTGGCGTATTTCCGCGAGATGCTGCGCTACGCGTGGCTGCTGGACGCGCCCAACAAAGCGGGCGTCGCCTACGACAAGATCGGCCGCGCGTACCGCAGCTTAGGCGACCTCGACGACGCGCTCACAAGCCTTGAGCGCGCGCTAGAGCTGTTCCAGGGCATGGACGACGGCCCTGGCATCTCAAGCGTGCTCGACAACATCGGCAAGGTCCACTGGATCCGAGGCCGCCACGAAGACGCCCTGCGCTACTACGACGCCGCGCTGGCGCTTCGCCGCGAGGATCAAGACAAGCGCTCCATCGCGCTGTCGCTCAACCACATGGGCTCGCTGCGCTTGCAGCGCGGCGAGCTGCGCGAGGCGATGCGAGATTTCCGCGAGGCGCTGGAATTGCGCCGTGAGGTGGGCGACCGTCAGGGCGTCGCGGAGAGCTTTAATAATCTGGGCATCCTGTGCATGGAGCGCGACGAGCTGCCACAGGCGCGCGCGCTGTTTGAAGAATCACTGGCCTTGGTGCGCGAGCTTGGCTACCGGGCGCTTGAGGGCATCGTGCTCAACAACTTGGGCGAGGTGCACATGCTGATGGGCGAGCTCGACGCGTCGCAGCCGCTGCTGGAGCGGGCGATGGAGCTTGCCGAGGAGAGTGGCGAGCGCAGGCTGCTGTTTGACCTGCTGCGCAACATGGGCAAGCTGCGCCTCAAGCGCGGTGAGCGGGCTGAGGCGATCGCGCGCATGAGCGAGGCGCTGGAGGTCGCGCAGGCGCTTGATGCGCGCGCGCTCATGGGCATCGGCTCGCAGCACTTGGCCGACCTGCACGCGCACTTCTTGTTTGACCCGGCCCACAGTGAGGAGAGCGCCCGCGAGGCCGATCGTCTCTACAAGAGCGCGCTGACGCTCTTGCGCGACTCCCGCAGCGAGCCCGAGCTTGGGCGCTGCCTCTCCAGCTACGGCAATTTCTTGTTAGAGCGCGGCCAGCTCGTGCAAGGCAAACAACAGCTTGAGCTCGCCAGCGACATCTTCAAGCGGTTGGAGATGCGCAAGTTCCTCAAGGCCACCGACCAGCTCTTGGGCGAGCTTTGAGCGTTTGATTTATTCTAACGATTGAATCGCGCGCTGAAATCGCTCCTCTCCCGGCGCAAGCTCAAGCGCGCGCTGGTAGGCGACGAGCACCTCACCACGCGGATAGTTCAACCACTGGCGCGCTTGCCCGAGGTTGAACCACGCCCATGCGTGACGTGTGGCTGGCGCGTCCAGCTGCGTCACGCGCTCAAGATACGCCATCGCTTCTTGTAGGAGGCGTTGGCGCGTCTGCTGGTCTGCGGGGTGTTGTGACTGGCTGAGCTCTCGCGTCAGGTTGAGCTTGGTCTGCGCGAACTCGTACAGCGCGCGCGCGTCCTGCAAGACAAGATCCCCTGCTTGGACGAAGAGCTTGTGCGCACGCTTCGGACGATCAAGGCGACGCTCCAGGATGGCCGCGTCGAACGCATCGCGCGCGGCGAGGAGGTCGGGCAGCGCGTTGAGCATGGCCTTGGCGCGCTTCTTATCGCCTGCATCGGCGTAAGCCATGGCCAGCGCCATGAGCGCGGGGGCATAGAGGGTGCGCTCTGTGGGACTGATCTCGGTGAGGAGCGTCTCGGCTGACTTGAGGTCATCGATCGATGCGTACTCGCGCACGAGCGCCGACGCGATCGATGGCGAGCGCATCCCAGCGTGCCAGACGCTCTGGAGCGCGGCGCGCGCGGCGGCGTCATCGCCGGTCGCCTTGCGATAGGCGTAATCACTCAGCACGCGCAGCGCGACGTATTCAGGGTGCGCGGGCAGCGTCACGCGAAAATAAGTGCGCGCCTCATCAAAGTCGAAGGTCGGTGAGGGGGAGCCATTCTCTCCCATGCTGCGACGGATCTTAGGCACGCCTGTGCCGCGCCCTTCGGCCAGCCGCAGCTCCTTGAGGTACTCGCCGATCCGGCGATTTCGCGCGGGCACGGGCGGGATGGGCACGCCGCCGCTGAGGTGCTTCTGCTCAATCCCCTGCACGGGGCCTGGATAGCTGATCACCTCAAGGCGATTGGGATAGAGGTAGACCTTGGTGGGCTCGACCACGCCATCGTAGCTGCGATGATAGACCGCGTTGACGATCGCCTCGCGCAGCGCGGGGATCGGGAAGCTGAGCCAGCCGCGCGTCTGCGCACCCAAGCTGCTCTTCTCAAGATGTCGTGTGGTCATGCTCTCAAGGTGCGCGATGCACTGCCTCACCTGATGATGCAGCGGTCCGCGAAAGATATGCTCCGAGAGCGTGTTGCCGCCCGCATCATCATGAAACTCGACCACCTCAATACGCGCGCCTCGAAACCACAGCTCAGGATCTCGAGAGAAGCACAAAAGCGCGATATTTTTGGGGACCGAGTGTCCATTCACAGGGGCGACGATCTGCATCGCACGATAGACCCGCTCAGCGTCCACCTCGTCTCGCAGCTCGCTCTGCACATCTTGAAGAAACTCGCCCACGAGCGCGAAGCTCAAGTCTTTATTCTGTGCCTCTTGCGCGCGTCGATCATCAAAAGGCACTTTTGCAGTTTGCTGCATCAACGCCGTCAACAGCGCGCTCTGCGCCTCCACAGTCTCACTACCAATACGAACCCAGAACTTACGCTCACCCTTTCCATCCGGCGACTGATGAGGCCGCACGTCAGAGGCGCTCGCCCACAGCACGAGCACGCGCTTCCCATCCACCTCATTGACGCTCATCACGGGCATGTAGACAGGATCAATGCGCTTGCAGTTGCCTCGAATCCACTTTTGCGCACGATCAATGCTCGCATCATCCACCCCACATACAGGCCGGACCGCGACACCATGCTCCTCCGCCACACCGATGACAATATAGCCGCCATTGAGGTTTTGAAGATCATTCGCAAACGCACACAATGTCTTGATCACCTGCGCGCCTGTCTGCTCAGACCAGCTCGCCTTAAACTCAAGACGCGCCGTCTCAACGGCTCCACTGATCAACGCGTCAATCCCAACAGGAAGATAGGATGTCATTGGTATTTCCCAGCTTCAACAGGACCAGATAAGATCATAAGACAATTCAGGCTGCTCACAACACCTCCAGCCGCTGTGAATGGCCGACAAACACTCTCGGACAGCTCATCTTCGATCTCAAGCACGATCCCCGCGCCTCGCCCCTTATCACCGCTGCCGAGGCGCTGCACGGTCAACGCCCCGCACAAACCATGACTAACTTGAGCGATGCGGCGCCCATCATGAGGCGCCCGCTCGTACACATCCTCCCGAGCGGTGCGGCGCAAGGCTTGATTCTATGCGGGTATCGTCCAAGCAAGCCGGTAGGTTGCGTTCATCCCAAGCGCAACACAAGCGAGGGCGCGGCGTCGATCAACGCCGCACCCTCGCACACCTTGATACCAGGATCAGAACATCTTGCTCTGATAAGGGATGCCCAAATGGTCAAAGCAGCGCGGCGTGGCGACGCGGCCTCGGGGGGTGCGCTGGAGGAAGCCCTGCTGGAGCAGGTACGGCTCGACGACCTCTTCGAGCGTGTCCTTCTCCTCGCCGATGGACGCGGCCATCGTGTCGAGGCCCACGGGGCCGCCCGAGAACTTGACCACGAGCGCGTCGAGGTAGAGGCGGTCGAGGTAGTCGAAGCCGTGCTCATCGACGTCGAGGCGATCGAGCGCGTGCTTGGCGAGCTTCTCGTCGACGACCTCCACGCGGTCCACGATGGCGAAGTCGCGCACGCGGCGCAGCAGACGATTGGCGATGCGCGGGGTGCCTCGGCTGCGGCGCGCGATCTCAAAGGCGCCGTCAGGCGACATGGGCAGTGACATCAAGTGCGCGGAGCGGCGCACGATGAAGGTCAGCTCTGGCACGTCGTAGTAGTCCAGGCGCGCCACGTAGCCGAAGCGATCGCGCAGCGGCGCCGTGAGCAGGCCAGCGCGGGTGGTGGCCCCCACCAACGTGAACGGCGGCAGCGTCAGCTTCATGCTGCGCGAGTTTGGCCCCTCGCCGATCACCAGATCAATATAGTTGTCCTCCATCGCCGGATAGAGGTTCTCCTCGACCACGGCGTTGAGGCGGTGGATCTCGTCGATGAACAGCACGTCGCCGCTCTCCAGCGCGGTGAGGATGCCGGCCAAGTCGCCCTTCTTCTCGATGGCGGGGCCGCTGGTGACGTGCAGGTTGACGCCAAGCTCGCGCGCGATGATGTGGCTGAGCGTGGTCTTGCCCAGGCCCGGCGGGCCGCTGAACAGGATGTGATCCATCGAGTCTTTGCGCATGATCGCCGACTGCACCATCACCCGCAGGTTCTCCTTGAGGTGATCTTGGCCGGTGAAGTCTTCGAGGCGCGTCGGGCGCATGGAGCGCTCGAAGGCCTCCTCATCGCTGATGGGCAGGATGTTCAGGTTGTCGTTGCGTTCCATGGCGGCCTCAGACCTCAAGCGAGGGTTAAACGGACAGACACAACAGATTGCAGACGCGCGCGGTGAGGATCAGCGCAAGAGCTTGAACGACTCGCGGATCATCGCCTCCACGCTGTCGAACTCGGCGGCGCGCGCGGCGAGCTGCTCGACCACGGCGTCGATGGTGGCTGGGGGGTAGCCCATGTTCTTGAGGGCGCTCTTTAAGTCGTCCATGAGCTTGTTGCCCTTGAGGGCGGCGCTGGGGGCGATGGCGTCGAGCGTCATGTCATCGAACTTGCTCTTGAGCTCCAAGATGAGCCGCTGCGCGGTCTTCTTGCCGACGCCGCTGACGCCCACGAGCGCCTTCAAGTCGTTGCCCTCGACCGCTTGGAACAGCTCAGCGGGCGGCAGCGCGGACAAGATCGCAAGCGCCATCTTCGCGCCCACGCCGGTGACGGTCATCAGCCGCTCAAACACGATCTTCTCATCGCCCGTGGCGAAGCCGTAGAGGTGGATCGCGTCCTCGCGCACCTGCGTGTGGACGTGGACGCTGACGCGGCCATCCTCGCGGGGCTTGAGGCGGCCTTGGGTGCCGATCGGCACGAAGACCTCGTAGCCGACGCCTTGGACATCAAGGATCAGCCGATCGAGCGTGTGGGTGAGGATCATGCCGCTCAGGTGTGCGATCATAAGGGGCTCTTTGCTCTCAGGTGAGCGGTGGTGTGGGGGGGTCGCGATGATGAGGGCAGCAGCGCGCCACGGGCTCTATCATGCCGCAGTCTCGCGCGCGTCACCACTGATTATAGGCTGCGACACGATCAAAAACAGCCTAATTTGATCGTACCCCGCTCAACGCAGCCGCTGCTTAAAGTTGACGAGGGTGGCGTGGCAGATGGCGATAGAGAGCGCGTCGGACTCATCCTCGGACAGCTCTTCTTGGCGCAGGTTGAGCACCATGCGGACCATCGTCTCGACGGTGTCCTTGCTGGCGCGCCCGTTGCCCGCGACCGCCTGCTTGATCGAGGAGGGGGGATACTCGACCATGGGGATGTTGTGCAGGTGCAACGCCAGCATGGCGACGCCGCGCGCGTGGCCGAGCTTGAGGCTGCTCATGGCGTTGCGGGCGGTGAAGATGCCCTCCAGCGCGCCGTGCTC
>CAYXWB010000215.1:0-9033 GCA_964468515.1 uncultured Bradymonadales bacterium
CATCGGCCGCCGCGCGCGCTCTGGGCTCATGGATCGCGAGCCCTTGGGTGAGCAGCGCCTCCATGGAGGCGCGCGCCTCGTCGGCCAGCGCGCGCGCTTGCGCGCCGCGCGCCTGCGCATCGATCGCCGCCGCAGGCGGCTGGATCGGCTCCCCCACGAAGAAGTCAAAGGGCACGCGCTTGGCGCGCGGCACGAACAGCGCCACCCGCAGCGACGCGTCGCTCAGCAGCCGCTCCCACGGCATGAAGCCGCGCTCTGCCAGCAGCGTGAAGCAGTCATCCGGCCCGAGCGCCGCGATCGGGATCACCGGCGCCTGCGCGGCGATCGCCGCGTGGGCGAAGCCCACGCGCCCCTCCCACTTGAGCTGATAGCGCTCGGAGCGCGCCTTGAGCGAGTCGCGCGCGCCGCCCGGGTAGGTCAGCACCAGCTCACCGCGCTCCAGCAGCGCGATCGCTGACGCTCGCTCGCCACGCACCATCCCCACCTCACGCAGCAGCCTGCGCAGGCCTGGCACGTCAAACAGCGCGCGTCGTGGTGAGCGCGTGCGGTGTGTTGCAGGTCACGGACATCGCGCGCCTGTGGCGCGCGGCGCCGCTGAAGCCGCGCCATGCGTCACGCGCTGAGCGCCTCATCTTCTCGGCGAGCGGGTCGCTCGCGACGCCCTCATCTGAGCGATGCAGCGCGCTTGAAGACGCGCAGGCTCACACAACAACCTCCCGCGCGGTGCGTCGATAAGCTTGATGATAAGCGGGGATCGTCCAAGCGAGGCTGGCGCTTGCAGCGCTCATCGGCTGATGAGCGCTCACGCCCCCCTGGCTGCTGCCAGCTGTTGAGCCAAGGGCTGCGGCGCGATGGTCTCATGAGAGAGGGATTGCCATCGCGCTGCGCCGGTCTAGATTCGTGGGTTGACGAGCGCGCTCGTCGTGGTCGTTGTCTAGTGCCCACCTGGAGCCCGCGCCCTCTATGCAGCCTTTACATCCTGATTGCTTCAAGAAGACCCTCCTCATCCTCAACCCTCCTGCGGCACAGGACGACCAGCTGCGCGCGCTCGTGGGTGAGCTGCGCGAGCAGCGCTTCCCGCTCTCTGTGCGCGTCACCTGGGAGTCAGCAGACGTGCAGCGTTACATCAAGGAGGCGGTTGGCGAGGGGGTTGAGCAGGTGATCCTGGCGGGCGGCGATGGCACGATCCATGAGGGGCTCGTGGCCCAGCAAGCGTTGCTCGCCACCACGCAGCGCGCCTTCGCCTTGGCGGCGCTCCCCTTCGGCACGGGGAACGACTTTGTGCGCACGATCTACACCGAGCGCGCCTTGAGCGTCCCCACAAGAGAGCTCCTCCTCAAGCTCTTGTCCGGAGAGCAGGTCGCGCTCGACGTGGGCGTGCTTGAGTCAGAAGCGGCGTTCATGAACGCCGTGAGCATAGGTCGCGGCGCGGAGGTCACCGAGTCCACGCCGCAGGCGATGAAGGAGCTGCTCGGGCAGCGCGCCTACACGCTGTGGGGGCTGCTGACGCTCGGCATGCTCACCCCGTTTCACTACGAGCTCTGCTGCGAGGGCGAGGCGCCGATGAGCGGGGAGGCCTGGATGATCGTGATCGGGAACGGGCAGTTCGTCGGCGGTGGTTTTCGCGCCTGCCCTCAAGCCCACCTTCAGGATGGCCTGCTCGACGTGATGATCGTCCCGCGCATGGGGCCCTTTAACACGGTCAAGGCTGTGAGCATGCTGCTCGCTCAAGGGAAGCACACCGAGCACGAGCAGCTCAGCTACCTGCAGACCGCCTCCTTGGAGCTGCGCGCGCTCGAAGCGGACGTCCAGATTAACATCGATGGGGAGCACCTCCAGGGGGGCGCCGTGAAGATCCGCGCAAAACAGCGCGCGTCGAGCTGGCTCGTCCCGGTGAGCGCCAGCTCGCCCGCCGAACCCGAAGATGAATCAGCTCATTGAATTGTTCGACTTTATGGGGTTGAGCGGGGCCCATGCCCGGTCGCTGCGCGACGATGCGGTGTAGGACAGGCGCTCGATGTGCGCCGCTTCAACCCCTGCTGCGATCGCCTCCTCGCTTGCTACAGCCGCGAGGGGACCCCCGATCTGAGCGGTGCGCAAGATCAAGGGGATGAGACGTTGAAGTCGAGGATGCGCTCAAGGCCCTCACCCGCGTGCGCTTGCGGCAGCGCGACGCGCAGCTGACAGCGCCCCGGCGCGGTCGGGAAGACCGCCAGGGAGGCGTTGCCTCGCGGCGGCGTGAGCACATTATCAGCCTCCACCAGCTCGCACGTCTCAGGCGTCATGCTGGTCGCCTCTAACGTATGGACGGCGCCAAAGAGCGGCCCCTCCGGGGTGCTGAGGCGCGCGCGGATGAGCGCGCGCTCGCGTGGCGAGCGCAGGGTCAGCGTCGTGGGGATGACGGGGAACTCCAAGCGATCGATCTCTCCTGCGTCAATAGGCAGGATCGTCAGCGGCTCGCCAGGCAGCGCGCGCGGCGCGATCGTCAATCGCTCGCCAGGCGCGCCGACGGTGAACACGCCGTCGGCCTCGATCGTCAGCGGCACCTCGCGCCCCTGCGCGTCTGTGGCGCGCAGATAGTCATGGTCCCAACCATAGAGCGGGACGCCCTCGCCCCCGGCCTCGCTGTGAAAGCGCATGGTGAGCTTGGCGGGGCTGCCCGCCAAATAGCGCCCCTCCCCCCCTCGGCCAGGGCCGGACTCGGGGGTGTGATGCCACAGCGTCACTGAGCGCGGCGTCTTGGCGCGCACTTGGATGCGGATCTCCTCATCAAGCGCGTCACGCAGCGTCACCAGCACCTCGCCGGGTTGATGCGCTTGCACCACCAGCTCACCCTCGCTGTTCACCGAGACGACCTCGATCAGCGAAGGCTCGTCACTCTCAGCCCACACAAGCTGACGCGGTGGGAAGGGCTCGCAGTGGCGCACAGCCGGACAGTCACGTCGCTCGGGGCGTACGATGACGAGGGTGTGCTTGGCCTGCGCGAGCACGGTGTAGCTGTCCGTCACAGGGGGGCCGTCGCCGCACCCTGACAGCGCCGTCAGCGCCATCAGCGCGCCTGCTCCCCCTGTCCAGCTCATCCATGCTCGGCTCATCTCAAGCTCCCTGACGCGTTCAGCGCTCATGCGCTGTAGGTCGGCCCTTGCGTGTGTTTTATGCATCGCCTCAGGCCTCACATCGCCAAGGGTAAGCACTGCGGTTTGGGATGCAACTTGATCAACTGGATGATTAAAACGCCCAGCTCGCGTGCACCCCGAGGGTCCACAGCACGCCGCTGCCTGCTAACGTGCCCAGCCGCGTCGGCGCCCGCTCCCAGGGATCATCCTCAGCCAGCGCCCCCTCGCCAGGGCGCATGTCGTTGAAGTCAGCGTCGCCTTGATACAGGTAGCCCAAATAGGTGTGCGCGCCCAAGGAGAGCCCCGCCCACGGCGACTCCGGCGACACTGGCGTGAGCTGGCTCACGCGCACGGACGCCTCAACGCCCAGCGCGCCGAGCGCGGTGAGATCATGCGCGCCGTCCTCGCTGGCTGGGCCGGACGTGATCAGCTCCAAGCTCTGGTAGGCGTAGCCCACGCCTAAGCGCGCGACCGGACGCAAGAAGCCGAACAGCTGCGGCCCGTAGTCCACCCCCAACATCACCCGATACAGCGCCCATCGCGTCGTCGCGTCGCCGCCAAAGCGCAGCTGATCGCCGCTGCTGCCCAGGTGGAACATCGCCAACGCGCGCAGGTCCGGCGAGAGCGCGTCGAGCGCCCAGCCCGCGCTCAGCTGCGTGGTCGTCTGATAATCACTGCGTGAGATCGCGTCGACGCTCGCGTCCGTGACGTACTGCACGCCCAGCTCCGCTTGCAAGGTCAGCTCTTGCGCTGACACGGGCGCCGCGAGCGTCGCCGTGAGCAGCAGCGCGCACAGCGCCGCGTGTGATGGTGTCATGGTGCTCATTGAAACCCCTCATTCAACACATCAGTCAGGAAGACGTCGCGCCAGTGGCGCGCGCGCGCGGGGACAGGGGAGGCGGCGTCGAGCACCGTGAACGCGCCCGTGCGCTCGCCATGCTCCACGATCAAGAGGTCATCACGCGCGTCGAACACCAAGGCGCGCCCGCTCATCGGCAGCGCGAACACCTGCGGCTGGCCGGTGGCCAGATCAAAGACGCCAAGGTTGGGCGTGCTGTCGAACAGGCCAAAGGCCAGGGCGCCGTCAAAGCGCACGTCCGCCAAGGCGTAGCCTTGGATCGGGATGTCGCGGTTGGTCCTCAGGTTGAGCACGCTGAAGCCGCCGCGCACGCCGGGATGAAACAGCACCGCGCGGTCGTTCAGCCCCTCACCGCCCAACACCACTTGGAGCGGCTTGTCCTTGAGGCGCAGCGCCTCGACGCTGCGCCCGAGCGTGGGCTGATCGCCGCTGAGCGCGATCGTCTCGGGGCGCACCACCACGGCCAGCGCCGTGTCGCCGGTCACGAGCACGCGCCGCTCAGGCACCTCTTGGCCGGCCTCCGTGCGCGTCGTGACGTACGGGTGCAGCTTCGTGGCGGCGCGATCCATCGGCAGCGCGAACGTCGCGCTCTCACCGCTCACCGTGTCCACCAGCGTGAAGCGCGCCGCGCTGCGATCGATGGTCATCAGGCGCGTGCCCGACTCGGGCAGCGTCAAGAGCGCCATGTCGCTGGGGCGCTGCCCTGCGGCCAGCTGATTGACGCTCAGATCGAGCTTTGGCGCGCCCGAGGCGCTGGCGCGCAGCGCGATCTGCACCACGTCATCGCCCGTCTTGGTCAAGACATACAGGTGCGCCGTGTCGGGCTGGCGCGGATCGACGCTCACATCGAACAGCGCGCGCGTCGGCTCGCGAGGCACGTCTGCGGCGCTCAGCGTCAGCGGGACCTCGCGCAGCACGTCATCGCCCTCGGCCAGCAGGTCCAGCACAGTGACCTCGTTGGACGACAGCGCCGCCACCACCCGCTGCGCCTCACCGCCTAAGCTGAACGGCGGCGCGAACTCGAACGACTCGCCGCGCGAGGACAACGTCAACAGCCGCGCCGTCGGCGCGGCCGGGCGCAGATCCACGAGCGCGATCGCGTTGAGGTTGCGCGCGATGATGTCGTCGCGCAGCGCCCCCGTGAAGCTCAAGATCAGGAAGTCCCCCTCAGGATCAACCGTGATGCGGTCAAACACGCTCGGCAAGGCGACCTCGCGCTTGGCCAGCGCGTCATCGCTCAGATCGTACAGCGCGAGCGTGCCGGTGCGATCATCGATGACATAGAGCGCGCTGCCATCGGCGCTCTGCGCCGCGATGCCGGGCGCGGCGCTGGTTGTCGCGCGCGTCTGCGTCAGCGTGGGGCGATCGCCATCACGCGTCGCCTCCAAGCGCACGATGTGGCGCGCGCTGCGGTTGAGGTAGATCAGGTCGCCGTCATACACGAACGGCCCCGCCATGCTCAGCGGGCGCTCCCAGCCGCTCTGAGACTGCGACTCACAGCCGCACAGCGTCAGCGCGAGGGCGCAGATCGCTAAGGTCTTGTTGATCACACGTCGCATCAGTCAATCCCCGCGTTTAATTGATAGCCTGTGATCGTCTGGCGCGAGCCGTCGCCCAGATCCACGAAGGTCATGCGCCCCTGAGGGTGGCGCTGGCTGATGAAGGCGCGCCGCGCGCCGGGCACGAAGCCCACGCGCTCGGGCAGGCTCGGCACCCGCGCGCTGTCTTGGCGAAAGGTCACGAGGTTGATCTGCAACACGTCCAGGTGCGACGGCAGCGTGGCCTGACTCTGCTCTGGCGGCGTGAAGATCACGAACAGCTGCGCATCACCCACCTCGGGCGACCACAGCGCCGCCTGCTCGGGCCGCTGCTCGGTCAACACCAAGCTCGCCGTGGTCGAGGCCACGTCCACCACCGACAACCCCCAGCTCGCGTCGAGGAACCCCGGATCGAGCGGGCTCGTGGGGGCAGGCCCCGTGCCCGCGCGATCGTGGAACACCACGAAGGTCTTACCGCGCTCGTCCGCCTCGACGCCGATGATCCCCTTCTCAAAGCGCAGCGCGCGCAGCGCGCCGCCCTCTAGCTCCAGCAGCGCCGCGCGGCGCTCGCTGTTGATCGTCGTGTAGAGCAGCGCGCGGCTGCCATCGCGCGACAAGGTCGCCGCGCCTAAGGGCGCGGCTCCCGTCGACACCACCTTGACATCCTGCGCGATGATCGGCCACACACCCGGCGCCATCTCATCGGGCATGTCATGGGCGCCCATGTCCTCATCGGCCATGTCGCTCAGATCCTCGGCCATGTCTGCGTCGGCCATGTCATCATCAAGCATGTCGGCCTGGAGCATGTCCTGGGGCATGTCGTCAGCGAGGATCATCCTGGGCGCGGTGGCCCGCGCGGCGGCGCGCACGCCGTCAGGCACGGTGGCGATCAGCGCCTCACGGCGGCCGCGCAGCATGACGAGCAGGCGCGGCGCGTCGCCTGCGGCGAGGTCAATGTCGGTGGGCGCCTCGGGCAGCAGGATCACGTCTTGTGTGCCTGTGGCGAGGTCGGTGAGCGTGACGCTCGCGCTCTCCAGCGCGCGGGCGATGGCCCAGCGCCCCTGCGGATCGAGCAGCACCTCGGCGTCGCGACCGCCGCTCAAGCTAGCCTGAGGCAAGACCGCCCGTGGCGGCGCCAGCGCGTCAGCGCGGGTGGCGTCGACGTCGATCACGCTCACGCCGTCTTGTGAGACGACCAACAGCCGCGCGCCATCCTCGCTGAAGCGCACCTCGCGCACGCCGAAGCCTACGGCCACCTGATACACCTCGCCGCTGGCGCGGATGAGGCTCACCGCCGAGAGATCGCCTGTGCCTGTGCTCAGGGTGTGGCTTGGGTCATACCACGCCGCCGCGCTCAAGCCATCGGGCGCGCTGATGAGGCGGTTGGCGTGACGCAGCACGGGCGAGGAGGTCGTGGCGAGCGTCTGCGGGTGGATGCGCGTGACGCTGGCGCTGCCTAGGTTCAGCACGAACAGGCGCGCCTCTTCGCTCGGCTGCGCGATGGTCGGCCCCGCGACCTGGGTGGGGCGAAAGCCCACCGGGACGGTGCGGATGCTCAACCGCTCACCCTGTATCACCGCCACGCTGTTGAGCGTCTCATTGGCCACGAAGACCTGATCGCCTAAGACCGCAGGCGCGCCGAAGATCCCCTCGCGCTCTTGCTCAGGCACGGTCGGGGGTGGTCCTTGGGGTGGGGTCGTGTTGGGTGGCTCAGGCCACAGGCCGCCGTCATTGTAGTCGGCGCTGTCGCCGCAGCTCGCGGCGGCGATCGCCGCGCTCATGGCGAGCGCGGCGAGCCCTGCTTGAAGCGCTCGGGTGCGTCTCATCGCTCGATCCTCCCTTGAAGCTCGTAGCCGCTGATCGTGCGCTGCTCGCCAGTGTCGCGGTTGATGAAGGTGATCCGCCCCTGCGGGGCGTCTTGGCTGATGAACACCTGACCTGCGACCTCCCCGAGCTGGAGCGGGCGGCGCGCCAGCGGGATGAGGTCCACGCGGAAGCTTGAGAGGTCGATGCGCAGCACCCCCTGGCGCGCCGTCTCAGGCGCGCGCAGCATGACGTACACCTTGCCCGCGCCATCGCCCGTGAGGATCAGATCAGCGGGCTCCGCGTCGAGCTGGATGGGGCGCTGGTAGCCATCGCTCAAGGTCATCAGCGTCAGGCCGTGGCTGGCGCGAAAGGCGGTCTGTGGATCAGGAGCTTGTGGGTTCAAGCCCGCTTGCGGCCGATGCACCAAGACCGCGCGCTCACTGTCCGGGCTCAGCGCCACGCTGCGCAGCTGGTTGCGCAGCGGATAAGCGCGCAGCTGCTGCGTGGCCGCGTCCCAGACGCCGAGCGTAGGCCGCGGATCGAGCGAGGAGTAGAGCAGGGCGCGCGAGTGGTCAGGCGTCAGCTGTGCCAAGCCTGCGGTGATGCCCGTCGTGTCGATGATCTGCACAGGCTCAGGCGTCTGCTCATCCCCAAGCTGCAAGATCGCCTCAACGTCATACAGCAGCGCGCGCGCCTCAGCGCGCAGCGTCACCAGCACCTGCGCGCGCCCGGCGTCATCGCGGATGAGGTCGATGTCCGTGGGCACGCTGTCGAGCGCGATCAGCCGCCCCTTCACGCCGTCAAGCTCGGGGGTGAACAGTCCAAAGCCGCGCACCTCGCTGCTGCGCGCGACGAACACAGCGCCATCGGGCGCGAGCGCCAGCTCCAGATCCTCAGGGGGCAGCGCCTGATCGCTCAGGCCGAGGTCGAGCGTGGGGATGAACTGATCGGCGCTGATCGTCTCAAGGACAAGCCTCGCGATGCCCTCGCGCCCGACCAAGTAAGCCTCGCGGCTGTCTTCGGTGAAGCTGACGCTGCGCAGCAGGCGCGGCACAGACAGCTGATAGGCCACCGCCTCGCCAGGGGCATCGCCCAAGCGCACCAGCGCCATCGTCTGCAACGACGCGACGCTCGCGCCATTGAGCAGCGGTCGCGTTGGATCAATGTAGGCGATGGCGTAGCGCCCATCGGGGCTGAGCGCGAGCGCGTTGACCTCACGAGGCACGCGCACCTGCATGATATGGGGCGGGCCGTCGTCGGGCGCATCGCGGATGATCGCCACCGTGGACGCGCCCTCACACAGCACATAGGCGACGGCGCCTATGCCCTCAACCTCAGCGGCCTGGACCTCGCGCGGGTCGAGGCCGACCTCCAAGAGCGTGACGCGCAGATCGCGGCCGTCAATGCGCGCCACGGTCGTGCTGCCCTCGCTCTGATTGGGCACGAACACGTAGCTCGACGACACCGCCAGCTCGCGCACCAAGAACTCCTCCTGCTCAGGCACAAACGGAGGCTCGCCGGAGTCATCGGGATCGGTGGGCGTGGGCATCACGCCCGGGCCATCGGGGCCGGGGTGATTGGGGCTCGGCGAGGCATCATCATCCGCTGCGCAACCTGTCAGGCTCAAAGCCGCGCACAGCGCGGCGCATAAGATTGTCGCAGAATATTGCATCATGTGGCTCCGTCAGGATCCCGCATCAAGGGTCGTCGACGC
>CAYXWB010000216.1:0-6809 GCA_964468515.1 uncultured Bradymonadales bacterium
GGGAGAAGATGAGAACACACACAAGCAAGCTGCTGACAGCGCTCATCGTGATCAACCTCGCGTGCTGCATCGCAGGCTGCAGCGAGGACGCGTTGACGCACGCGCCCTCTGAGACAGCGCAGACCTCGCCGCATGACGCCACGCCGCGTCCGCCAGCAAACGCCGCTGAGCGCCAGATCGCGGCCAATGAGAACATCACGACCACCTTCATCATCTACGGTCCTGACGGTGAGCCGATGTTCTATATCGTCAAAGAAGAACGCGATAGTGGCGTCAGCGCAAAGTATGCCATCCATCGCGATGGTGAGATCGTCTCCATCGCTGACGCCGAGCGTGCGGGGATCGAAGCCTGGATTCAGCGTTGGGGCTATCTCGACCCTCAAACGGTCGCCTATCTGAAGGAGGCGAATGATGATGTTCTCTTCTATTTTGTCCATCACTTACACCGAGACCACCACTGCTCCTCTGAGCAAATCTGTAGTACTACAGACTTCGAAACACAACTAATCGAAGAAAATATAGAATTCATCAAAGAACAAAGATACATCCGAATTAAGATAACAAAATCAGATTATTTAAATAGCCCTTATAGATGGGCACATGAAGTGGTTAGGATTGGTGGCGAACCCGTAAATCTAATTCTAAACTCTCCATCCACAGCAAATGGTGAGCAAGGATAGGTCACCGTGCCGACGCGCGTGAAGCCATCAGACGAGGCGAGGGCCTGGCCGATGACTTTCAGTCAACGGCCAGGCCCTCGCCTCGTCTGGCGCGCGGCTGTCAAGCCGCGCGCGTCCAAGCTGCGCGCTGGGATCAGAAGGTTGTGCCGAGCACGTCGTACATGGAGCGCGACAGGTTGATGCGATCGACCATGTCTTGCACCCTGAACTGCGCCTCAGAGACCTCATCCTCATCCGCTGAGGTGCGCGCGATCTGCGCCCAGCGGTTGGCCTCGTTGAGCAGGAGCGCGGCGCCCGTGCGGGGCGCGCTCGGGTCCGTGGACTGGAGCGCGCCGTAGGTGATGCCGGAGGAAGGATCGGCGAAGCTCACCACCTCAAAGCCCGCGCCAGCGGTCAGCGCCTCCCCTGAGCCCACGCGGAACACGCGCCACTGATCGGGGAAGTTCAGCGAGAAGTTGGAGGTGAAGAACGCCATGCCATACATCACCGCGTACAGCTCCTGCGTGTACGACGTGTCCAGCTCCAGCGGCTCGCCCACGACCTCCTCTGACACCTGCGCGCCCGTGGCAGGATCAAACGAGAAGGGCTGGCCTTCGGCGTCCACGCCGCCCAGCAGCGCCATCGGGCGACGCACGACCTGGCCGTTGACCACGCGCGGCGCGAACACGCCCGCGTTGCGCGTGAAGATGCCGCCGAACATCTCCGTCAGCTCACCCTCGAAGAACAAGAACCACGGGATCGAGAAGGCGACCTCATCCGCTGAGGTGTCCACGCCCAAGCGCGTCGCCTCGCTGTCGGTCAGCGCGAACAGCGCGCCCAAGTAGTCCCAGAAGTGGCCTACGTGATCGATGCGATCGAACAGGTAATAGCCGCTCTCATAGTGATACTCGGAGAACACCTCGCGCCCAGCGCCCATCGACACGAACAGGTCCGTGTTCGGTGCTTGGCCGGTGAGGGTGTAGTCGCTGATGCGATAGACGCCGTCGGCGCCTCGGTTGTAGGAGCCTGGCGAGGGGACCTGGAGGACATCGGCGAGCGCGTTGAAGGCGGTGAGGGCTGCGAAGATGTAGTAGTTGTCTAAGACCTCGTCGCTGGTGCCGTTGAAGTAGGCGAACACCCACTGCTGATAGACGTGCGTCAGCTGGGAGAAGTAGCGCGAGTACATGCTGTTGAGCACATCCTCGGACCAGAAGAAGGCCCGATCGCGCGCCCAGTGATTCCAGGTGTAGTAGTCGCGGTACATGTCGGCCGTGTTCTTGACGATCTCGAACGGGTCCGCGCCCGCGTCAAAGAGCTGGCAGCTCACCAGCGCGCCGACCCACTCATCGGAGCAGAACATGAAGGGGACCTCCACGGGCGCTTGGCGCGGCGCGGCGGCGCGCTGCTGCTTGAGCTTGTCGTAGCGCACGAGGCTGCGCGCTTGCATCGCCTCGATGGAGGGGAACGCCAGCGCCACCGAGCTGTAGTGGTGCTGCTCCAAGAGCGAGTCATAGGCCAGCGAGTCGGGGTCTTCGTAGCTGCGCAAGAGGCCCAGCGCGTTGCCCGGCTCATCGTAAGTGTAGACGTAGCCCGGCTCAGGGCCCACGGCCTGATCGTAGGTGCCCGCGCTGTAGCCGAACAAGATCGCGGCGATGTCGTACTTGCCGATGCCCTCAATGTCGCTGTTAAAGCGCATGCCGTAGTCCATGATGGAGCTGTAGGCGAGCTGCTGCATCTTGCCGTTCTTCTGCGCCTCGGTGGGGGCGCTCATGGCGTACATCTCGTCCATGGTGGGGTCGAGCTTGATGGTCTCCTTGCGAAGCTGCCAGTAGGAGTCATGGAAGTTGAGCGCGTCGTAGGAGCCTTGGAAGTTGTGACGCAGGCCTAGCGTGTGGCCCACCTCATGCTCCATCACCGCGCGATAGATCGCGCGACGCAGCGTGTGACGCACCGTCTCCGGATCTTGGTCCTGAAGCTCGCGCGCCAAGCCCACGATGGCGTCATCCGCGAACGCGGTGAGGTAGAGGTTGTGACGCGCCGCGCGCTGCATGCGCTGCTTGGCGAGGTTCATGTGTGAGGCGCTGGCCCACTGCCCGGGGCGCAGCTTCTGGGCGACCTCCTGAGGCGGCGCCTGACGGGCGCTGTAGCGACCGCGCGAGCGGCCGCGCAGCTGCTCATCATCCTGTAAGAGCATGTCGAGGTTGGCCTGACGCAGCGCCTCCATGCGGCGCTGATGCTGACCCTGTGAGGAGCGCTCCAGGCCTTGGCGCTTGATCGCGCGCAGGCGCGTGGCCTTCTTCGGGGAGACGAGCTTGGTGACATCCGACGTGGGCCGAAGCGCGCGAAGCCCCGGCGCGCGCGCTGTGTTCACGCGCGGGCGCGCCGGATCATCGCTCAGCCGATCGCGGATCTCATCGCGGATGTAGTCTGGCACCTTGAGGTCTTCGTCGGTGAGATCACCGCGAAGCAGGCGCACCATGTCGGCGGAGCTCTGCGCGTAGACGTCCACCTCGGCGCCGTACACATAGGCCGCGCCAAACACGATCTCACCGGTGAGCGGGTCGGCGCCGGAGGGGCCGTAGCCGAGCAGGCCCGCTTGCGTGTAGCGATCCACCCACACCATGTGATTGTAGCGAATGTCGCCCATGCGCACGCGCAGGCCGACCTCACCGCAGGCGGGCTCATCTCCCGTTTGCACGGGGTTGTGACACACAGCGTACATGCGACCGACCTCCTCAGGCGACTTGCCTTGCGCGGCGGCGACGGCCGTGCGCATGGCCAAGTCCCAGCTGTTGGCCACGGTCTGGCTCGTCTCGAAGATCTCATCGGGCATCGTCTCGGACGCGTAATAGACGATGGGCTTGGGGGAGCGCTCGCTCATGGGCAGCGCGATGAGCGCGTTATCCGCGTCGCGCCGTGGCGCGCCATCGGCGTCACGCGCCCAGACCTTCTCCCAGATGGGGTGACGGTTGGCGAGCAGCACGCGGTTGGTCTGACGCACGCCGCGCCACGGATCAAAGCCAAAGCGCTCGGTGCGAAAGTAGCCAAACTTGCTCATCAGGCGATCGGAGTACGACACAGGCTCATACTCGCGCAGCGGCTCAGCGCGCATGAACGAGGTGCGGACCTTGATCTCGGCCGAGGTGCAGTCTTCCGCCGACCAGTTATAATAGGTGAACAGGCAGCCCCAGAAGTCAGGCTCCACGAGCACCTTGCCCACGAAGTCGAAGTAGCTGAGCTTGCCTTGATCATCCACCTCGCGCACCAGCGCGTCGGGGCCGCCCTGCTCCTCAGGCACAAAGTAGCTCAGACCCATGACGTTGGCGGGCTGCGCGATGAAGTCGAAGTTGACCAGCATGTTGCGCGACCAGTCCACGCGCACATAGTCGCGCTCAAACCACGGCCGATCGGAGTAGTTCTCGATCAGCACGTTGCTCTGCTCCCCAGTGGCCGTGTTAAAGGCGCGCTGAATATCAAAGTGCCCCATCACAGGGAACGCCGCGATAGGGTTCTCCGTGTAGGCGTCGCCCTCCGCCTCGACGCCCGGATCAGAGCGCTCCAAGCGCGGATAGGCGCGATACGCGATGATCATGTCCTCGCGGATCTCCCAGCGCACGCGCTCCATGGTGCTGGTCTCACCGATGAAGGTGAACATGGAGGTGGTGGGCACCTCGGTGACCGTCTGCGCCATGAACCACTGCGTGGCGGTCAGCTCAGACTTAAGCAGGCGGTTGGGCTGCGTGCGATCGATGTCATCGATCTGCTGAGCGCATGCGGATAAGAGCAGGGACAGGGCGATGGCGAGCGCCCCCCAAGGGCGCGTGTAGCGAGCATGGATCATAGCGTCTTCGAACCTCACCTCAGATCGAACCCCAGAGCGAGACGACGAGGCCATGAGCCGACCTGGCTCATGGCCTCAAGCGGCGGCATCCGCCGCGCGAGTAAGATGAGAGCCGCAATCGCCGCTCAGAGTCAAGCATCGCGCCAATGTGCGCACACTTGCGCGCCGAGCTGCATCGGATCAAAGGGCTTGAGGATCACGCCACACGCGCCTTCGCGCAGGTACGAGGCGATCTCATCGGGCTGCGCCTTGGCGGTGAGGAACAGCACGGGCACGCTGGCGAGGCCGGGCAAGAGGCGCAAGGCGCGCAGCGTCTGCACGCCGTCCATGCCGGGCATCATCACGTCCAGCAAGATCACATGAGGCGCAAACAGCGGCGCCTGATCCAGCGCCTGCTGCCCGCTCGACACCAAGCAGACCTCAAAGCCACCCACCAGCTCCAGCGACAGCTGCAACACCTCGCGGATGTCGGCGTCATCCTCCGCGACCAGGATCCGCTCAGGCCTCATCGCCACCATCAGCGCCTCCTGTGTCACGATTGAGCTTCGGGATGACGCGGCGCAGCGCTTGGCGCAGGCGCGTGATCTCAAGCGGCTTAGTGAGCCAGATGTCTACCCCCTGCTCCTCGCTGGCGTCCACATGCAGCGCGCTCAAGGCGGTGATCACGATCACCGGCGGCAGCGTCAGCGCGCGCTGCTGGCGCAGCGACCTCAGCAGCGACAGGCCGCTCTCATCGGGCAGCATGATGTCGAGCAAGATCGCGTCAAAGCGCCGGGCCATGATCGCGCCGCGCGCCTGCTCAGCGGTCGAGGCGTGAGACGACTCCAGCCCAAGCTCGCCCACGAGCACGCCAAACAGCGCTGCCAGATCAGGATCATCCTCGACCACCAGCACGCTCGCGCTGACCACCCCACGACGCGGCGCGCTGGAGGGCAAGAGCGCCTGGCGCGCCTCACCGAGCGGGGGCAGCTCAAAGTAAAAGCGCGCCCCTGGCGAGGCCTCCTCCACGCCGATGCGGCCGCCGTGACGCGTGACGATCCCGCGCGCGATGCTCAAACCGAGCCCTGAGCCACCGCGCGCGCGCGCATCCGAGGCGTCCGCTTGCACGAACCGATCGAAGATGCGCGCCCGCATCCCCGCGGGCACCCCCGGCCCATGATCGCGCACCGAGACGCGCGCATAGTCTTGCGCTTGGCGCGACAGAGTCACAGAGATGGCCTGCCCGGGCGTAGAGAACTTCACCGCGTTGGAGATGAGGTTGGTGATCACCTGGATGAGTCGATGCGCGTCACCCATGACCTGCGCCTCAGGCCAGCCGAGCGTCACCCGCAGCGTCACCCCCGACAGCTCCACCAGCGCCTGATTGGCCTCCACCGCAGCCTCCACCACGCTCGCTAAGCGCAGCTCACCGAGCGACATCGGCAAGTGACCATCCTCCAAGCGCTCCATGTCGAGGATGTCATTGATCAGGCGGATGAGCCGGTCGCTGTTATGATCAGCGAGCGCCAGCAGGCGCGCCGACTGCTCCGGCTGCGCCGCCATCGCGCCGCTGCGCAAGAGCCCCAGCGCGCCCTTGATCGAGGTCAGCGGCGTGCGCAGCTCGTGGCTGACGATCGACACGAACTCACGCTGCAGCTGATCAAGCCGCTTGCGCTCGCTGATGTCGTGAAAGATCCCGCGCAGCGCCGTCACCTCCTCCCCCCCCTCGCGGCGCGCGCTGAAGCTGCCCTCTAAATAGACCTGCTGCCCATCGCGCGTGATCAACGCAAGCTCCAGCGGGCTCGGGGCGCTGTGCAGCTCGCCCGTCATCAGCTGACGCATCATCGCCTGTGATTGCGGCGCGAGCACGTCCCACAGCGTGCTCCACTCTAGCGCCGCGCGCGACAGATCGAGCGCCCGCAAGAACGCATCATTGGCGAAGCGAAAGGCGCCGCGACGATCGACCGACAGGATCAGCGCCGAGGCGTTGTCAAAGAGGTCGTTGAGCTGCGCCTCGCGCTGTGTCAAGGCTTGCACCATCTCGCGATAGGGCGTCACGTTGGTGCCGGTGCACACGATCAGCGGCGCCGACGACAGCGCGCTCTCATCTTGAAACAGATAGAAGTGATGCAGCAGGTGGACCGGCTCGCCCGTGCGCAGGTGCGTCCAGGTCAGCTCACCGACCCAGTAGCCCTGCTGGCGCAGGGCGGGGAAGATCTCGCGCTCACAGTGCGCCCAGAGCGCGCGCGCGGGCGCGCCAGGGGCGAGGAACGTGCTGAGCGGCTGCTCGGGCTCAAGCCCGAGCAGCCGCCGCCCCATCCGGGGGGGGT